>NZ_JBEKCZ010000030.1:0-59602 GCF_050014615.1 Bradyrhizobium sp.
CGGCCGGCTGCATCTGGCCGAGGCGCTGTCATATCGCGCGCTGGCCGAGGATTTAAGGCGTGCGGCTTGAGGACGAAAACGCCAGCGCGATCAACGTGATTCTACCCGTCCAGATCTAATTGAAAAAATATATCGCTTCGCGATCAACCCAAATCAAATTCATAGTTGCACCGTCCCGCCTCCCAGAGGGGCGTTTCGCGAACGTCACGGACGTGAGGCGGGATGCGGTGGACGCTTTGGCGCTGCAGACGTACAGCGCGTGACGCGGACGGCGAAGTCGTGTGGTCCTGACGCCCCGACGCTGGCGTCAAGTTTCGCGGGATGATTCCCGCGAGGCGATGGTGGCAAACAAGCCCGGTCACCAGGGAGAGCACGAAGGAACCCGTTAAAACCATTGCGCGGGGAATGCCGGGTGATTTCCGGTGTACCTGTGGCTTCTACCCCTGTGCTTTTCTGTTGCACAGGGGGCTGCGGGTGCAGCGGGCACCCGGCATTCCCTGCGCCCTCTGATTTCAGGGGCGAAAAATGCAGGCATAACTCGGGCGCATCGCGCCGCGGGAATGCGGAGTCATATTCTAACGTCGTTGCGAGGAGCGAAAGCGACGAAGCAATCCATTCTTTCTTTGCTCGGCGCAATGGATTGCTTCGCTTCGCTCGCAATGACGGTGTTGGAACCGTCGTGGCTGTTTGACATTTAAATCTGGAAAAGCGCTGGCTAAGCCCACCTCTCGTCATCACCCGCGAATGCGGGTGATCCAGTATTCCGAGGCGCCAGGGATGGAACCGAGAAGCCGCGGCGTACTGGATACCCCGCATGCGCGGGGTATGGCTCTCCTTTCCCCACTCCCCCGCCGTCAACCCGGCGGTAACGAGTTTTGTTTACGATTCGCGAACCATAGGCCCTGCGTATCCGGGCCTGGGAACAGCGAGCCGCCCGACATGTTGCGTTTCAAGATTCTGGCCTCCTCGATTCCACTGATCGCCGCCGCCGTGCTGGCGCGCGGCGTGCTACCCGGCTCGCATCCCTGCATCGCGATCGCCGACACTTCAGTCCAGATCGCATCGATGCCCTGGCGTGCCGATCTTCATGTCGCCTTCACCGACGATCCCTCAGCCGCAACCGTGCGGGTGCAGATCGCCGATAGCGCCGAAACCGCCGATTTCGCCGTGGTCGATGATGTCGACAGCGCCGAGGCCAGCGCCTGCGAGGCCAACCCCGCGACCCGGCTGGTGGCGATCTCCGCCACGCCCGACGGCAGCGCGCCCGTGATCTACCTCACGCATGACGGTCCCGCCGATTACCGGATTTTCGTGCGGTCGAAGAGCTTCAGCCTGCGCGATGCGGCCGCGCTCGTGGTCGGCGCGGGCGCAGGCGTCGGTGCAGGCGTGGGTGTCAGCGCCGGGCACCATCCGCTGGAAGCCGCATCGCTCTGAACCGGCTGTTAACGTTTCATCAACCCTGTTCGCAGCGGAGCGCGGAACGCCGCCGCTTCTCAAGCACTTTGCAAGGTCGCCACGGCATCGTCGCCGGCAAGCCAACAGCGCGAATCGCGGCATCCTCAAATGCCTGACCGCGCGAAATAATCGCGCTGCAAACTCAGGGGTGGTCGGCGATGGGACGGATTCCCCGGATCAGGTTAGGCATCCGCCGCTTCATGCGGCGTTATCCGCTGATCCTGTCCGCGATCCGCTCGTTCACGATCTTTTCCGCCGCGTTCGGCGGCTCCTATGGTTTCATCGCCGGAAGCCGGTCCGGACAATACGACGCCCGCAACTTTGCGCTCGGCGCGAGCTTCCTGTTCGCCATTGCCTGCGTCGCGCTGGCGACGCTGAGCATGCGGCTGCGGTTCATGAAGCGACGGCTGCGCCGGATCGCGCTGCATAATGAAGCGCTGGCCGACCGCAATTGGGAATTGAAGGAAGCCGAGGAGCGCGCCCGCAGCCTGTTCGAATCGCAGGGCGACCTGATCGTGCTGCGCGATGCGCAGGGCTGCATCACCTTCGTCAACGATGCCTATTGCGAGCTCGCCCGGCAACCCCGCAGCGCGCTGATCGGCAGCCCCTTCACATTGCAGGTGCTCGAGCAGGGCGACACCGCGCTCGAGACCAACGGCACGCGGATTCATGACCAGCGGATCGAGACTGCGCTCGGACCGCGATGGATCGCCTGGCGCGAAGGCCTGGTTCGATCCGACGCGGGGCAGCCTGCGGAGATGCAATGCGTCGGCCGCGACGTCACCGACCGCACCGAGACCGAACGCGCGCTCGCCGACGCGCGCGATCAGGCCGACGCCGCCAACCGCGCCAAATCGCGCTTCCTGGCGATGGCCAGCCATGAAATCCGCACGCCGCTCAACGGCATCCTCGGCATGAGCGGGTTGCTATTGGATACGCCGCTGACGCCGGAGCAGATGACCTATGCCAAGGCGGTGAAAACCTCCGGCGATGCGCTGCTGGCGCTGATCGAGGAGCTCCTGGATTATTCCAAGATCGAGGCCGGCAAGATCGATCTCGAACATCGTCCATTCGCGCTGACCGCGCTGATCGAGGACATCACCGAGTTGCTGGCGCCGCGCGCGCAAGCGCGACAGCTCGAAATCGCGGCCTATGTCGACGAACGGCTGCCGCTGGAGGTGACCGGCGACGCCGCGCGGTTGCGTCAGGTGCTGCTAAATCTGGCCGGCAACGCCATCAAGTTCACCGCGACTGGCGGCGTGGCGTTGATCGTCGAGCCCGGCATCTGGCCCAATGAAATCAGCTTCCTGGTGCGCGACACCGGCATCGGCATCGCGCCCGAAGCGCAGCAGCGGATCTTCCGCGAGTTCGAACAGGCCGATGAGCGCATCGCCCGCAGCTATGGCGGCACTGGGCTCGGCCTCAGCATCTCCGAGCGCATCGTCAAGCGCATGGGCGGCCGCATCACGCTGGAGAGCCAGCCCGGTACCGGCTCGACCTTCGAGGTGTCGATTCCGTTGCCCGCCTCCGACAGCACGGGCGGCGTACAACCGGCGTTTAAGGCACCGGATCTGGCGGGACAGTCGATCATGCTGGTGTCGCCGCAGAGTATCGAGGCGTCGCTGGTCGCCCGCCGGCTGCAGCGCTGGGGCGGCCAGACCTGCGTGGTTTCGGACATCGGCGTCGCGGAGGCGCTGTTGCCCGAGCGTTCCTGGCACGCGGTGCTGCTGGATCGCGCGCTCGGCACCGACCAGGTCGCGTTGCTGGGCGAGATGGCGCGCACACATGCGATGCATCGGATAGTGATGTTCACGCCGGCGACGCGGCAGGAACTTCAGCTCTCCGCGGAGGCCTCGGCCTTTACGGGCTATCTGGTCAAGCCGCTGCGCGCGGCCTCGCTCGCGGCGCGCCTGACGATGGCGCCGGAAATTGCCGCGCCGGAAATCGCCGGCGATGCGCTGATCGAGGCGCCCGAGCATCCCGAGACGCCGCCGGTCGCAGCCGCGCGCGGGCTTTCGGTGCTGGTGGCCGAAGACAACGAGATCAACGCGCTCCTGATGCGTTCGCTGTTGACGAGGTTGGGACACCATGTGGTGATCACCACCAATGGCGAAGAGGCGCTGGAATCGTGGCTGGCGGCGAAATCCGCCGGCGCGCCCTATGATCTGGTGCTGATGGACATCCAAATGCCGCGGCTCGACGGCATTGAAACCACCAAGCGCATCCGCGCCCGCGAAGCCGGACAGCCCGGCCGTCAGACCCCGATCCTCGCTTTGACCGCGAACACGCTGGTGGAGGATCGCTACGCCTGCTTCGAGGCCGGCATGGACGGCTTCCTGATCAAGCCGCTCGATCGCGACAAGCTGATCGATGCGCTGGCGGGCCTCGCCGCGTCGCGGCATCTCGCCGCCTGATTGCTTCCGCGCCCACGTCGCCCTTGACGCATCCGATGATTCTCCCCGAGCATGCGCAGAGCATTTCGTCCGCATAAACGGACTCGGCAGATATCAGCGATTTGGCGCAGGTCTATTTCAGGCAGTTGAAGAATACGCCGTACGCGCGACTTGAGAGCTGCGTTGGATTACAGCCGCCGCAGCGCCACGGTTTCAACCACATGGTCCGCGCCCTTTTTCAGGATCAGCTTGGCCCGCGGCCGGGTCGGCAGGATATTATCCTCGAGATTGGCAAGGTTGGTGCGTTCCCAGATCGCCAGCGCGGTGGCCGTGGCCTCCTCGTCGGAGAGCAGCGCGTAGCGATTGAAATAGGATCGGCGATCATGAAACGCGGTGTCGCGCAGCGCCAGGAAGCGCCTGACATACCAGTCGCGCAGCACCGATTCGTCGGCGTCGATATAGACCGAGAAATCGAAGAAGTCCGACACCACCGGAACCGCCTTGCCGTCGCGCGGCAGCCGGCCGGTCTGCAGCACATTGACGCCTTCGACGATCAGGATGTCCGGCCGGTCGACCTCGATCCATTCGTTCGGAATGATGTCATAGGTCAGATGCGAATAGACCGGGGCACGCACCGGCCGCCGTCCTGCCTTGATGTCGCTCAGGAACGACAGCAGCGTCGGCAGGTCGTAGCTCTCCGGAAAGCCCTTCTTCTGCATCAGGCCCTGCCGCTCGAGCACCGCGTTGGGAAACAGAAAACCGTCGGTCGTGACCAGATCGACCTTCGGGCGCGGCGACCATCGCGCCAGCAGCGCCTGCAGCACGCGCGCGGTGGTGGATTTGCCCACCGCCACCGATCCGGCGACGCCGATGACGTAGGGCATCTTGCGGTCTTCGATGCCGAGAAAGCGCCGTTGCGCGAAATACAGCCGCTGCATGGCATCGACATAGATCGACAGCAGGCGCGACAGCGGCAGGTAGATTTCCTCGACCTCCGTGAGATCGAGCCGGTCGTGCATCGAGCGCAGCTTCGCGACCTCGTCGGCGTCCAGCGTCATCGGCGCGCCGTCGCGCAGCCGCGCCCACTGTTCCCGGGAGAACACCCGGTAGGGATTATACTGCTGGTCCGTTGCCCGCATGTCCATGAGCGCCGCCTTCTAGTCGCGCTTGCGCGCGGCCTTCTCCTCAAGTCCCGACATCGCCGTGCGCTGCCCAAGCGCAGCCTCGACATCCTCCAGCTTCACGCCGCGCGATTTCAACAGCACCAGCAGGTGAAACAGCAGATCCGCGCTTTCGGCGATGAGATGATCGCGATTATTCTCGACCGCGGCGATTACGGTTTCCACCGCTTCCTCGCCAAACTTCTTGGCGCAATGCTCCGAACCCTTGTCCAGCAGCTTGCGGGTATAGGACCCCTCGCCTCCCGACGCCGCGCGGGCATCGATGGTGGTGGCCAGATCATGGATCGTGAAACGCGACATCGCCTGAACTCAATAAGCCGGCCCGCAAGGAAGGGCCCATCCCCTTCTCATCCCCTTGGGGATGTAGCACTTCCGTTACAAAGAGTCGTCAGGGATCGAGCCGCATCGGCAGCCCGGCGCGAACCATGTGATCCTTGGCTTCACGTATGGTAAATTCGCCAAAATGAAAGATCGAGGCTGCCAGCACCGCGGTCGCGTGCCCTTCCCGGATACCGTCGACCAGATGATCGAGATTGCCGACGCCGCCGGAGGCGATCACCGGGACGGCGACGCTGTCCGCCACGGCCTGCGTGAGCGGGATGTCGAAACCCTGCCGGGTGCCGTCCCGGTCCATCGAGGTCAGCAGGATTTCGCCGGCGCCGAGCGAGACGACTTCCTGGGCATATTCGATGGCATCGATCCCGGTGGAATTGCGCCCGCCATGGGTGAAGATTTCCCAGCGCTCCGACCCGCCGCCGCGCTTCACCCGCTTGGCGTCGATCGCGACCACGATGCACTGCTCGCCGAATTTCTCGGCGGCTTCCTTGACGAATTCGCGGCGGCTGACCGCCGCGCTGTTCATCGAAACCTTGTCGGCGCCCGATCGCAGAAGCGTCTTGATATCGTCGACGGTGCGCACGCCGCCGCCCACCGTCAGCGGCATGAAGCAGGCCTCCGCCGTGCGCCGGACCACGTCCAGCATGATGCCGCGATTTTCATGGGTCGCCGTAATGTCGAGGAAGCAGAGCTCGTCGGCGCCGGCGGCGTCATAGGCGATCGCCGCCTCGACGGGATCGCCGGCGTCGCGCAGATCGATAAAATTGACGCCCTTGACCACGCGGCCGTCCTTGACGTCGAGACAGGGAATCACGCGCACCTTGAACATTTGAGAACTCCTAGGCCGCAGTGCGCGCGTTGCGGATCAGCGCCAGCGCAGCAGAAGGATCGAGCCGACCGTCATAAAGCGCGCGGCCCGCGATCGCACCGGCGAGTTTCTTGGCGCGCGGCTGCAGCAATGCCTTCACATCCTCGATCGAAGCAAATCCGCCGGAGGCAATCACCGGGATCGATATCCGCTCGGCCAGCGCAATGGTGGCGTCGAGATTGAGGCCCTTCAACAGACCGTCCCGCGCAATATCGGTAAAGATGATCGCGGCGACACCGGCATCCTCGAACCGCTGCGCGATTTCAAGCGCGGTGACCTGCGAGGTTTCCGCCCAGCCTTCGACCGCGACCTTGCCGTCGCGGGCGTCGAGGCCCACCGCGACGCGGCCGGGAAATTTTTTCGCCGCACCCTTGACCAGTTCGGGATCGCGCACCGCCGCGGTGCCGATGATCACCCGCGCCACGCCTTTGGCGAGCCAGGCCTCCACCGTTTTCAGATCGCGAATACCGCCGCCGAGCTGCACCGGCATCGTGACCGCCGCCAGCATCGCCTCGACCGCCCCAGCGTTCATCGGCTTGCCGGCAAAGGCGCCGTCGAGATCGACCACATGGAGATACTCGAATCCCTGCGCGGCAAAGCTGCGCGCCTGTGCCGCCGGATCGAGGTTGAACACGGTCGCGCGCGCCATGTCGCCCTGCTCGAGCCGCACGCACTGGCCGTTCTTCAGATCGATGGCGGGAAAGAGAATCACGGCTTCCATTTCAAAAAGTTCGAAATCAGGGCCAGCCCGAAACGCTGGCTCTTCTCCGGGTGAAACTGGGTGCCGATGGCGGTATCCTTGCCGACCATCGCCGTCACCGGTCCGCCGTAATCGGCCCGCGCCAGCACGTCCGCCTCATTGGTCGCATTGAGGTGATAGGAGTGCACGAAATAAGCGTGGCGTCCCTTCGGGCCCAGCGGCAGACGCTCCAGCACCGGATGTTCCCTGACCACATCGAGCGTATTCCAGCCCATATGGGGAATCTTCAGATTCTCCTGGCGCGGCGAAATTTTTTCGACATCGCCGGCGATCCAGTTAAAGCCGTCGGTGGTGACATGCTCCTTGCCGCGGGTCGCCATCAGCTGCATGCCGACGCAGATGCCGAAGAACGGCCGCGCCTTGCTGCGCACCGCCTCGGTCATCGCCTCGATCATGCCGTCGAGCGCATCGAGACCCCTGCGGCAATCGGCGAAGGCGCCAACCCCGGGCAGCACGATGCGATCGGCACGAAACACCGTTTCGGGATCGCGGGTCACGACGATCTTTTCCGGTTGTTCCATGCTCCGGCTGGCACGCTCGAACGCCTTGGCGGCCGAATGCAGATTGCCGGAGCCGTAATCGATGATGGCAACGCTCAACGCGACGCTCCCGGCTCTGGAAACAACCCGATGATCTCGCTCTGCGGCAGCGGCGGCGGCCGTGAAAAAGCCTGGCCCGGAACATCCCGCGTCGGCGGCGGTCCGCCGCGATCGACCGCCGATTGATCGTTACTGAGCGCGCGCTGCTTGGCGGTCCAGCGATCGAAAAAGCGCCGCTCGGCCGCCTCCTCGTCGTCGGCCACCACGATATCGAGCTGACGCCAGTTGCGCCGCGACAGGGTCCAGCGCCGCAGGCTCGCGGCTTCGAATCCCATCAGGAGCGCCAGCAACGCATCGACCAGAAAGACCGCCGTTGCGGGGACGCCAAGGCGCACCATGCCGACATCAAGCACGGTCATCAGCACGATCCAGCCGATCAGCGCCAGCCACAGGCGATGCCAGGCGAGCCACACCACGCCGAGAACCGCGGCCCAGAGATGAAAGCCGTCGCGCACGAAGGCAAAGCGATCGGTCGCGCGAAGATCCGCGTTGTTGCTGACCGGAGCATGAACTGTGTAAACCGGCATCGTACCTCTCCGCCGATGAAAACCAAAATCAGCCGCCGAGCTGACCCTTGGTGGACGGCACCTCGCCCGCGGCGCGCGGATCGATCGCGACCGCCGCACGCAGCGCCCTCGCCAGACCCTTGAAGCAGGATTCGGCGATATGATGGCTGTTCTCGCCATATAGGGTTTCGACGTGCAAAGTCACGCCGGCATTGATAGCGAACGCGTTGAACCATTCGCGCACCAGTTCGGTGTCGAATTGGCCCACCTTGTCGCGTGGGAACTCGACCTTGAACACCAGTACCGGCCGGCCGGAAATGTCGATCACGACCCGCGACAGGGTCTCGTCCATCGGCATGTGGATGCCGGCATAGCGGGTGATCCCGGCCATGGTGCCCAGTGCCTGCTTCACCGCCTGCCCCAGCGCAATCCCGACATCCTCTGTGGTGTGATGGTGGTCGATATGAAGATCGCCCACCGCCTTCACGGTGAGATCGATGCGCGAATGCCGGGCCAGCAAATCGAGCATATGGTCGAAGAACCCGATGCCGGTCGCGACATTGGATATGCCTGTCCCATCGAGGTTTACCGTCACCTCGATGTCGGTCTCTTTGGTCTTGCGCTTGATGGTCGCTGTGCGCATGAAAAAGGGCTTCCCTTGGCCAGGTTCGGGCCGAAAACGCGGCCCTTTTAACAGGCCCATCCCACCTTCGCTACTGCGGGATAGGCCGGTAACGACCGAACTTCGGCCTATGGTGACCGGAATTTCGCTCCAAACCGCTCCGGACCGTGCCGATTGCAACCCCGCGCCCGAATCCCTAAATCCCTGCCAACGCGAGGTACTTCATGCAGGCATCAGAATCCCAGTCGCCGGTCTGGCACGGCACCACGATTTTAACGGTCCGCAAGGGCGGCAAGGTGGTGATCGGGGGCGACGGGCAAGTGTCGATCGGCCAGACCGTCATCAAATCCAACGCCAAAAAGGTCCGCAAACTCGGCAAGGGTGACGTCATCGGCGGCTTTGCCGGCGCCACCGCCGACGCCTTTACGCTGTTCGAGCGGCTGGAAAGCAAGCTTGAGCAGTATCCGGGGCAATTGACCCGGGCCGCGGTCGAACTCGCCAAGGACTGGCGCACCGACCGCTATCTGCGGCGGCTGGAGGCGATGATGATCGTCGCCGACAAGGAGGTGTCGCTGGTCCTGACCGGCACCGGTGACGTGCTGGAGCCGGAAGCTGGCGTGATGGCGATCGGGTCCGGCGGCAATTATGCCCTGGCGGCCGCCCGCGCTCTGGTCGATTCCGACAAGGATGCCGAGACCATCGTGCGCCGGGCGCTCGATATCGCCGCCGACATTTGCGTCTATACCAATCGCAATGTGACCATCGAGACGCTGCAGGAAGGCTGATCGTGGCGCCGGACTACGTCTTCCGCCCGATGTCTGTCGGCGACCTCTCGACGATCCGCTGCTGGCTCGAAACGCCTGAGGTCGTGCGCTGGTGGGGACAGCCCGACGAACAATATGCGCTGGTGAGCGGCGATCTCGATCATCCGGATATGGATCAGTTCATTGTCACGCTTGACGATCATGCGTTCGGTTACATCCAGTGCTACGCGCTCGGCACCTGGAACCAGGGTTTTGGTCCGCATCCCTCCAGGACGCGCGGTATCGACCAGTTCATCGGGGTCCCGGACATGATCGGGCGTGGTCACGGCTCCGGCTTCATCCGTCAGTTCGTCGACAGTCTGCTGGCATCGGGTACGCCACGCGTGGTCACCGACCCGGATCCGGAAAACCGCCGCGCCGTGCGCGCCTGTGCCAGGGCCGGCTTCCACGGCAATCGCCTGATCGAGACGCCGGACGGCCAGTCCCTGCTGATGGTCCGTGGCTCATGACGCTTCAGCGCGATACGTCCGCCCGCACAGGACTTTCACCATGGCATTGGCTGTTGATCGCGGCCGGATTGATCGCGCTTCAGGCCTCGATCCTGTTTGCGATGGGCCGGCTGCCGATCTGCGCCTGCGGTTATGTGAAATTCTGGCACGGCGCGGTGCAGAGCTCGGAGAATTCGCAGCACATCACCGACTGGTACACCTTCTCGCACATCATCCACGGCTTCCTGTTTTACGCTGCAACCTGGCTATTGCTGCCGCGCGCGCCCTGGCCCGCCCGGCTGATTGCGGCGATGTTGATCGAAGGCAGCTGGGAGGTCGTTGAAAATTCCAACTGGATTATCGAGCGATATCGCGCCGCCACGGTGTCGCTGGACTACTTTGGTGACAGCATCGTCAACTCGGTATCCGATACGCTGTCGATGATCGCAGGCTTCTTGCTGGCCAGAAAGCTTCCGGTTGCGCTGACCGTCGCCCTCGCGCTCTTATTCGAGATTTTGGTCGGGCTTCATATTCGCGATAATCTCACCCTGAATATCATCATGTTGATCCACCCGTTTGAGGCCATACGGCAGTGGCAAGCGGGACCACCCATCATCTGACACCGCTTGTGTCAGCAACATTACAACCTACCTAGGACCCATGACCGACTTTTCCCCCCGTGAAATCGTCTCCGAACTCGACCGCTTCATCGTCGGCCAGACCGACGCCAAGCGTGCAGTCTCGATTGCGCTGCGCAACCGCTGGCGGCGGCTGCAGCTCACCGGCTCCCTGCGCGAGGAAGTGCTGCCGAAAAACATCCTGATGATCGGGCCGACCGGGGTCGGCAAGACCGAGATCGCGCGGCGGCTGGCGAAACTCGCGGGCGCGCCGTTCATCAAGGTCGAGGCCACCAAATTCACCGAGGTCGGCTATGTCGGCCGCGACGTCGAGCAGATCATCCGCGATCTCGTCGAAGTCGCGATCGCGCAAACGCGCGAACGCAAGCGCAAGGACGTGCAGGCCCGCGCCCAGCTCGCCGCCGAGGATCGTGTGCTCGACGCGCTGGTCGGCGCCAATTCCAGCGCCGCGACGCGGGATTCATTTCGCAAGAAACTGCGCGCCGGCGAACTCAACGACAAGGAAATCGAGATCGAGACCCAGTCCTCGGGCGGCGGCATGCCGATGTTTGAAATTCCGGGGATGCCGGGGGCGCAGCTGGGCGCGATATCGATCGGCGATATCTTCGGCAAGATGGGCGGCCGGACCAAGACCCGCCGGCTCACGGTCGTGGATTCCCACGAAACCCTCGTCAACGAGGAATCCGACAAGCTGCTGGATAACGAACAGCTGGTGCAGGAAGCGATCAACGCGGTCGAGAACAACGGCATCGTGTTTCTGGACGAGATCGACAAGATCTGCGTGCGCGACGGCCGCAGCGGCGGCGATGTGTCGCGCGAGGGCGTGCAGCGCGATCTTCTGCCCCTGATTGAGGGCACCACGGTTTCGACCAAGCACGGCGCGGTCAAGACAGACCATATCCTGTTCATCGCCTCCGGCGCGTTTCACATCGCCAAGCCGTCAGACCTGCTGCCCGAATTGCAGGGCCGGCTGCCGATTCGCGTCGAATTGGAAGCGCTGACCCGCGACGACATGCGCCGCATCCTGACCGAGCCCGAGGCTTCGCTGATCAAGCAATATATCGCGTTGATGCAGACCGAAGGCGTGACGCTGGATATTACCGACGGCGCCATCGATGCGCTGGCAGACGTCGCGGTCGCGGTGAACTCGACAGTGGAGAATATCGGCGCCCGGCGGCTCCAGACCGTGATGGAGCGGGTGCTCGACGAGATTTCCTTCGCCGCGCCCGACCGTAATGGCGAGACCATCCGGATCGATGCCGATTACGTCCAGAAGCACGTCGGCGATCTCGCCAAGAACGCGGATCTGAGCCGGTTTATTTTGTAGGTTTAGACCGTCGTCCCGGCGAACGCCGGGACCCATAACCACCGATGTTGGTTGTAAACGAGATAGCCGCTCCAGCTTGGTACAACAATATACATTGGTGGTTATGGATCCCGGCTCGCGCTTCGCTTGGCCGGGACGACGGCGGAGATAGTGGCGCGTTGCACGGCAAGCTTCCGTTGTGCGATGGTTCGGGACTGATCCTCGCTTCCGGGTGCTAAATGAATCTGCTTGTGCGGGAAAACCCCTGGCGCCTGATGCTCGCCGTCAACGTCGCCGTTGTCATCGGGGTTCTTCTCTACAAGATCACCCGCGAACCCTACGTCCCCTATGTCCATCTGCTGGTCGATTATCATTTCGGCTTCACCAAGCGCGCGCTGATCGGCGCCGTCGTAGGACTGTTTTTCTCCAAAGTGCCGGTGTGGCTGGTATTCGCGCTCGGCGGCGTCGTATGGCTGATCACGCTCGGGCTCTTCACAAAACTGTTTCAGCGGACTTTCGGCTTCGACGACGCGCACATGCCGCTGTTCGTGTTCATCGCCGGCTCGCCGTTCTTCTTGAAGAACTTCATGCATACGCTGGGGCATTTCGACATCTACGGCTGCGCGCTGGCGATCTGTCTGTTGCTGGTGCCGGCGCGTTCCCTGGCTTTCGTGATCCTGGCGGCGCTGGGCTCGATGATCCTGGTTCTGATCCACCACATCCATCTCCTGATGTATGTGCCGACCATCGCGGTCATCGTGGTGCTGCGCTATTATCTGGTGCAGCGCCTGACCGGGCTGAATGCAGCGGTCGGAATTGCCGCGGCCGCAACTATCGGCCTCCTTTTTCTCGCGGCACAGTTCTATGGATCGATGACGGTGCCGCAGGACGAGTTCGTTCGTTATCTGCATGGCAGGATGGCCGACCCAACGCGCACCAATCTCCTGAGCTTTGCCTACATCTGGTACCAGTCGCTGGCGCAAGAACTTCACGATACCTGGGAGCGGATGCCCTCCAATATTCTGGGCGTGCCGGTGTTTGCACTGCTGATCTTGCTGCATACCCCGCTGTGGCAATACTTTGCCGATCTGATCCGATCGCTCGCGGAAGATTTGCACCGGCGCATCGTCATCGCCGGCATCATCATGGTAAGTCTCGCCTATCTCGTCATGTTCGCGATCGTGTTCGACTATTCGCGCTGGATATCGAACTGGGCGGTCTGCATGTTCCTGATCCTGCATGCGGTCAAGACTTTGCCGGCCTCACGGGCGGCGCCGATATCCGCTACGGATCGCAAGACCACAATTCTCGGCTGGATCGTGACGCTTGTTCCACGCGTCGGGATCGTCCGGCCGTTTTGATTTTTATTTTGACGCGTTTTCTTTACGCGAACCGGTACCCACGGGGCCTGTCATCGGGCGCGCATTCGCGCGACCCGTTGGCTCGAAAACGCTTTGTTATATTCTCGATCGCCTGATCCGAACGTAGAGCGCGCCCTCGCCGCCATGCCCGATATGCGCTTCCTCAAAACCGACCACCAGCGAGCGGAATTCAGGCAGGTTGAGCCATAGCGGCACCTGGCGGCGCAGCACCCCGCGCTCGGATTCGGCGCCGACGGTGCGGCCTTTGCCGGTGATGATGAGCACAAAGGTCAGGCCGTCGATGTGGGCGCGCTGCAAAAAGCCCGATAGCGCGCGGTGCGCGCGCGTCTGCGTCATCCCGTGCAGATCGAGCCGGGCTTCGATTTCCTTGCGGCCGCGCGACAGATGCGAGCGCTCGCGGCGTCCAAGCGGCGCCAGCGGTGGCGGCGGCGGTGGCACCGTTGGCTTTGGTGCCCGCGCAATGTTGGCCGATGGATGTGATTTGGGCGAAGCCTCCGGTTTCGCGGCCACAGGTGCTTGCGCATCGGGTGCGACGGCCTGCGGCTTTGCCGCGCGATGTCTTTTGCCCAGCGGCTTGGTTTGCCTGGCGACACTCTCCCACAATGCGCGCTCTTCTTCACTCAAGCCGCGTTTGCGCCGTGGCGGGGCAGGCAATTCCGGGATTAACGGCGGGCGTTTCATCTGCGGCGATAATGATGGATGCGATGGTGGCGACGCCCCTCGCGATCCGGTTCGATCATGGGCCGCGGCTCAGGCAGCGGTACCGCTTGTGCAGTTACTGCCGCTGAAGGCTGCGGCGGCGCGGCGACAGAAGCGTCCGATGGCTTCGCGCTACTCTTCGGATCCTTTTGCTGATCCTTCGATGGATCGACCTGCGGAAACAGTTTTGCGATCTTCTCCGAAGGCCGCGGATCCGGCAGCGGCATTTTGCGGCCGCGGGCCGCCGGATCGAGGCTTTTCGGCACCAGGATCACGAAGCGCATATTGTGCCGGAAGCGGCCGGACACCCGTCCGGCATCGGCGCCCGCGCCGTAATAGATGTCGGCGCGCGCCGGTCCCGTGATCGCCGAGCCGGTGTCCTGCGCCACCATCAGCCGGCGAAACGGCGTCTTCGATTGCTCCGATTCGATCGGCAGCTCACCTTCGATAAAAAACGGCGTGCCGTAGACATGCAGGGCCTTGTCGACCGCGATCGAGCGGCCCGGCGTCAGCGGCACGCCCTGCGCGCCTACCGCTTCATCCTTGTCGGAGAGGTTCACTTCGCGAAAGAACACGTATGACCGGTTGGCACGGCGCAATTCCTTGGCGCCGTCGGGGTTTTGATCCATCCATTCCCTGATCCGCTGCATCGACATCTGCTCTTTCGGGACGATGCCGCGATCGATCAGGATGCGGCCGACCGCCGTATAGGGGTAGCCATTATGTGCGTCGTAATTGATGCGAACGGTCGAGCCGTCTTCGAGACGGACCCGTGCCGAACCCTGGATCTGCGTGAACAGCAGATCGGTCTGATCCTTCAGCCAGCAGATTTCGAGGCCGCGGCCGGCAATCGCGCCGTCTTCGATCTCGGCCCGATCGTAATAGGGCACCAGCTTGCGGCGACCGATCTTGCGAAACACCTGCCCTTTATTCGGCAAGCCCACGGCGTCCTGTTTGAAGCCGCGGACGAATAAATTCGACGGGCGGCGATAGACCGGCACGTTGTAAACGTCGGTCTGGATCCGTGATCCGTCGATCACGGGCTCGTAGTAGCCGGTGACGAAGCCGTCGTTTTCCCCGAGCCGCGAAATTCGCAACGGCAGAAAATACTCTTCGAAGAACGCCCGCGCTTTGGCGCCGTCGGTCATGTCGAGCGCCTTGGCCGCGCGGCAGGGCTCGCGCAGCGACGTGCCCAACGCCTTGGGATTGGCTAGCCCGTTTCGCTGCTCGGCGATCGACATACAGCTGGCGCGAAAAGCCTTGTAGGCCGCCAGATGATCATCGTCGCTCCAGCCCGCGATATCGGACCACGCGACCGGCGCATATTGGCTGCCGCTGATCTCAAGCGGCCACTCGAGGCGCGGATACGGGATGGAACGGGCATCCGGAAGATGGACGCGCGCTCTACGCGCGGCATCGGCGGCAAACGGAGCGAGCGCCAACGCCACGGCGATCACACAAAACGCGGCGGCGTAGTGTTTGATCCCACGCGCGTTAGTGAGCGCTTCCGGTGCCAACCAGCTTCCAGTTCGGATCGCGTGAGGTCGTGTCGCGGGCGAATGTCCAAACATCGGTGATATCGGCGACCTTGTCCGGATTGCCGTCGACGATGGTGCCGGCCTTGTCGCGGGTGACCGAGATCATCTGCGATACAAACCGGACCGTCAGCTGCGCCGCGCGATCGCGGGCTTCCGCGCCCACCAGTTCGGCCTTGTCGATCGAAACAAAGCGCGTCTCGGTCTTCTGCTCCTGTTTCTCGCGATCCTTGATCACGGCATCGAAGCTGTCATAGACCTCGGACGACAACAGATCCTTCAGCGCCCGGCGATCGCCGTTGGCGAACGCCAGCACGATCATCTCATAGGCGCTGCGCGCGCCGCTGATGAAATGACGGGGATCGAATGAGGAATCCTGGACCGCGATGGCATCGAGACCCTGGGCGAGCGCGGTGCCCGGCTCGGTCAGGCCTTTCCAGCGATCGGTAGGCGGCACGACATCGGCGGTCGGCGCCAGCGGCGCCTGATCGATGACCGCGCCCGGCATCGGAACGACGTTATTGTCCTGTGCGCCCTGCACCACATTGCGCGCCGTGCGATCATAGGGCGGCCGCTCGTTTCCGGTGCGCTGTCCGAGCACATTGCGCAGCCGCAGGAAGATGAAGACGGCCAGCGCCAGGAAGATGATGGTGTAAATATCCACGTCGCATTCGCTTTCTGGTCTGCGCCGGCAAGAGGTCCGGCGGTAGAGCGTTCCCCTCAGGGAACGGCAGATATTACATCATGGATGGGTCTGCAGCATGTAGGCACGAAACTTGGCCTGGCCAATGGCACGTCCTGGCATGAAAAAGCCATGACAATTAAAACAGGCCAATTAAAACAGCCCAAGCCGATACGCTTACCCGGTAGCCACGGCTCGAATTGTAGCGCGTTTTCGCAGCAAGGGGAAACCCCGATAGTGCCCGGAAATCGCGCATATTCAACAATTTAGAGTGTACCCTCCGGCTCTGGCCCGCCGACCTTGCAAAGATCGGCCGCGCCGGCCGATCCGAAGGGGCCAGGTCCCGGCAGGCCAGCCGCGATTGTCGTCCTTGTGGAATGAGGCGGGGCTATGATAGCCACTCGCCCCGACACGGCATTTCGCACCTCACGAGCGAATTCAGCTGCAAACCGGCCCGCTCGCGTAAAGTTCCAGGAGAGACTTCCATGACCAACGGCAACGGCGCGCCTCCCGAGGCGGCCCCTCCTCCGCAGCTGAACGTACTGGCGCAGTATACCAAGGACCTTTCGTTCGAGAATCCGAACGCGCCGGCCTCGCTGGCACCGCAACAGCAGCAGCCCGCGATCAATATCCAGATCAACGTCAGCGCCAACAATATCTCCGAACATGAATTCGAAGTGACGCTTTCGGTCGAAGGCAAGGCGGAAAACGCCGGCAAGGTCATGTTCAGCTTCGATCTCGCCTATGCCGGTGTGTTCCGGATCATGAACGTGCCCCAGGAAAACCTGCATCCGCTGGTCATGATCGAATGCCCGCGGCTGTTGTTCCCGTTCGCCCGCGAGATCATCGCAACCTCGGTGCGCGATGGCGGGTTCCCGCCGCTGATGCTGGATCCCGTCGATTTTGTCGGCCTGTACCGCCAGAATATGGAACGACAAGCCGCCCAGGCGGCGCAAGTCAAGCCAAGCTAGATACCGATCGCATCCGACCAGGCGCGCGTTACAGAAAATCGTTCCAGATCGCCTTCTCGCCCAGGGTGACGACAAACTCCCAATGCGCCACGCGGTCAGCTTCGGTGACCCGCGGTTTCAGCGGTTCCAGCCGCTGCCGCCGCGGCATTTCACCATGCCCGCTGGCGCGCGTGTCGCGGGATTCCGCGGCCAGAATCAATTGCGACTGCCGGGCCCCGATCAGATCGATATAGACCTCGGCCAAAAGCTCGGCGTCGAGCAGCGCGCCGTGCTTGGTGCGGCGGGAATTGTCGATCGCATAGCGCGAGCAGAGATCATCGAGGCGATTCGACACGCCCGGGTGTTTGCGCCGCGCCAGCAGCAGCGTGTCGACCAGCCGATCGCGCGAAATCGCCGGGCGCTTGATTCGGTCGAGTTCGGCGTTGATGAAGCCGATATCGAACGAGGCGTTGTGAATCACCAGCGGCGCGTCGGCGATGAATTCAAGGAACTCCTCGACCACGCCAGCGAATAGCGGCTTGTCGGCGAGGAACTCGCTGGAAAGGCCATGCACGGCGAAGGCTTCGGCCGGCATGTCGCGCTCGGGATTGAGATGCCGATGAAAGGTCTGGCCGGTCGGCATGCGGTTGAAAATCTCGACGCAGCCGATTTCGACCAGCCGGTCGCCGCGCAGCGGGTCAAGCCCGGTGGTCTCGGTATCGAGAACGATTTCACGCATGATTGGCCGACCGGGATTGCAGAGCGCTGAGAGCGACGAATCAGGCTCGTCGCTGCGGCATCTTACCAGCCTGCGCCAGAATGTCCCGGATTCGCGCCCGCACGGGGTCAAGACCGTGCGATGTATCCACCACGAAATCCGCGCGTTGGCGTTTTTCGGCATCGGGCAGTTGCCGGGCCAGGATGGCGTCGAGCTTCTCGGGCGTCATGTTGTCGCGCGCCAGAATTCGCTGGCGCTGGATTTCCGGCGTGGTCGTGACCACCACCACCGCATCGACGCGTTTTTCGCCGCCGGTCTCGAACAACAGCGGCACATCCACCACGGCCACCGGCGCTCCGGATTGCTCGGCGTCATCAAGGAATTTTTGACGCGACGCGCCCAGCATCGGATGAACGATCTGCTCGAGCCGCTTGATGGCGGCCGCATCATGCACCACTTGCGCCGAGAGCCTGGTACGATCGACCTTGCCGTCAGCGGTGGTGCCCGGAAATGCCGCTTCGATCGCCGGCACCGCCTCGCCCTCATACAGTCTGTGAACTGCCGCGTCGGCGTCGTAGACGGGAACGCCGGCTTCCGCGAACAATTTTGCGGTGGTCGATTTGCCCATCCCGATCGAGCCGGTCAGCCCAAGAATTATCATTGGAGGATGATCATTGCGATATCGCCATTTGCTGCCCTATCAGGAATAGTTCTTACACCCCAAGCAGCCGTTCGCGGCGCAGAAATGCCAGCAATTGCAAAAGTGGCAGGCCGAGGATGGTGAAATAATCGCCCTCGATACGCTCGAACAAATGGACTCCCAGCCCTTCCAGCTGGTAGGCGCCAACGCTTGACGTCGCCGCGTCGCCCGCTTCATCCAGATAGGCCTCAATATCGGCTTCATCCAACTTTCGCATCGTCATGCGCGCACTGGTAGCGGCTGCGAACAATATCTTGCCGTCGCGCGCCACCGCAACGGCGGAGTGCAATTCATGAACACCACCGGCGAGCGCGCGCAGCTGTTCGGCGGCCTGCGCGCGGCCGGCCGGCTTGCTGAAAAGCCGGGACCCCAGCGCCAAGGTCTGGTCCGCGCCGACGACAAGCCGGTCCGGCAGCCGCGACGATACCGAAAGGGATTTCTCCCGCGCCAGCAGAGCAGCGACCTCGCCGGGCGACGTCATGCCTGATGCTTGCTGTACAGCCCGCTCATCGAGTTCGGCCGGGATGGCTTCAAAGTCGATTCCGGCATTGGCCAAAAGCGTTTGCCGCGCACGGCTTTGCGAGGCCAGGACCAGCGGCTTTTTTCCGAGCCACAGCTTCATTCGGCGAGCCGTTGCCGTTGCCGGTCGGAGAGCAGCTTCATGATGGCGGCCGCTGTTTCCTCGATCGATCGCCGTGTCACGTCGAGCTGCGCCCAATTGAATTTGGCGCTCAATCGCCGCGCGAATGCGACTTCGTCCGTCACCGCCTGGCGGTCGATATAGGTATCGTTGTCCCGATCGCCCATGCTCAACAACCGGTTTTGCCGGACCTGGATCAGGCGTTCGGGGGCCGCGTGAAGACTGACCACCAGCGGCTTCTTCAGCATTTCAAGTTGTTGCGGGACCGCGATGCCCGGCACCAGCGGGACATTGGCGGTGCGAATGCCGCGGTTGGCGAGATAGATCGAGGTCGGCGTTTTCGAGGTGCGGGATACGCCGACCAGAACGACATCGGCGTCTTCCAGTCCTTCGACGTGCTGACCGTCATCATGGATCATGGTGTAATTCAGCGCGTCGATCCGCTTGAAATATTCCGCATTCAGCGTGTGCTGGGCGCCTACTCGTCCCGTCGTCGGAGCTCCGAGATAGGCCTGAAACAGCTGCATGACCGGACCGATGATCGACAGGCTCGGTATGTTGATCTCCTGGCACTTGGCTTCCAGCCGGCCAACCAGGTCCTTCTCCAGCAGGGTGAAGAGCACAATTCCGGGTGCTTCCTCGATCTCGCTCAACACGCGATCAAGCTGCTTCTGGCTGCGCACCAACGGATAGACATGTTCGACCGCCGTCACGTTGGCGTATTGCGCCGCCACCGCGCGCGCCACCGTGATCAGTGTCTCACCGGTCGAATCAGACACCAGGTGAAGATGAAAATAGTTGCCGGTCGTGGGCACCTGGACCCCTGTGTATCCTGTGAATCGTTGTGGAGCTTATCCGAGAGAATCGGGCCCGGGTCGAACGATCCGGGATAACCCGTCTTTTTCTACACAGGGCTCGAAGCTGGGATAAGTCGTTTCCGGATCGCGATGATAGTGAGGTTATGTGGACTTGTCTCTGTATAAGCCGACGCGGATGGCAGGCAAATGCTTGAAGCCAGTAGCGTTATTTATCTGATCGACCTTTCCGCAAAATTTGTTGATGGATGTGAACAAGCCCTCGGTAATTGCGGGACAGTTTTGCGTGGGCCTAATCCACCGCTACTTAGACTCAAACCTAAGAATCTAAAATTATTGTTTTAGAAAAGGGCGGCTTGCGGATATGTCTCGGTCAAGGGCAAGACAGATCTCGATGAAACGCAACAAACAGCCGAGTCGTTCCGGTGGTTTGCGGACAGCGCGCAGCAGCATCTTCGCGAACGAGTGAGGCACGATGTACGAATGGATCAAGGCGCTGCATGTGATCGCCGTCATCGCCTGGATGGCGGGGATGCTCTATCTGCCGCGGCTGTTCGTCTATCACTGCGATGCGCAGGCGGGATCGAAGCAGTCCGAGACGTTCAAGATCATGGAACGGCGGTTGCTGAAGGCGATTATCAATCCGGCCATGATCGTGACTTGGCTGGCCGGGCTCTATCTGGCCTGGGCCGGTCACTGGTTTGCCGCGCCCTGGTTGCACGGCAAGCTTTTGCTGGTGCTGCTGCTGTCGGGCGTCCACGGCTTTTTTTCCCGCTGCGTCAGGGATTTCGGCGCGGATCGAAATGCCCGCAGCCAGAAATTTTACCGTGTTATCAATGAGGTACCTACCGTTTTGATGATCGGGATTGTGATCCTGGTGGTGGTCAAGCCGTTTTGACGGCAATGGTCTTTGATAGCTCCTCTTCGACGCGTCTTGCAGAAAGCCAGTTGATTTTCTATATTAGCCAAATCCCACCCCACGCAGGCGGATGTGGTTGCGTTCCGGTTTCCTCGTTGAACCGGCCGCCACATCAGGTTTGAAGCCTCTCCGGCACTTTCCTAGCTCAGACCTGCGGACCTTCCTTTTCTTGCGTCCGCATTTTCGTAAAGCCACCTTGCACCCCCCTCCCTTGCTACTCCACAGGACCATCCCAATGCGGGAAATGAAACTTCAAGACCTCAAAGCCCAGACGCCAGCCGAGCTTGTCTCGTTTGCGGAAGAAAAAGGGGTCGAAAACGCCAGCACGATGCGCAAGCAGGAGCTGATGTTCGCTATTCTCAAACAACTCGCGATCCAGGAAACCGATATTATCGGCGAAGGCGTCGTCGAGGTTCTGTCCGACGGCTTCGGCTTTTTGCGCTCACCTGATGCCAATTATCTGCCGGGGCCGGATGATATCTATGTCTCGCCCTCGCAGATCCGACGCTTCGGGCTTCGTACCGGCGACACCATCGAAGGCCATATTCGCAGCCCGAAAGAAGGCGAACGCTATTTTGCGCTGCTGAAGGTCAACACGCTGAATTTCGAGGACCCGGAAAAGTCCAAGCACAAGGTCAATTTCGACAATCTGACGCCGCTGTTTCCCGATCAGCGGTTCCGGCTTGAACTCGAGGACCCCACCAGAAAGGACCTTTCTGCAAGGGTTATCGACATTGTTGCCCCGATCGGCAAAGGCCAGCGCGCCCTGATCGTGGCGCCTCCGCGCACCGGCAAAACCGTGCTGATGCAGAATATCGCGCATTCGATCACCGCCAATCACCCGGAATGCTATCTGATCGTGCTTCTGATCGACGAGCGTCCGGAAGAAGTCACGGACATGCAGCGTTCGGTGAAGGGCGAAGTTGTCTCGTCGACCTTTGACGAGCCCGCGGTGCGTCACGTCCAGGTCGCCGAGATGGTCATTGAGAAGGCCAAGCGGCTGGTCGAACACGGCCGCGACGTGGTGATCCTGCTGGACTCGATCACGCGGCTGGGGCGGGCCTACAACACTGTAGTGCCGTCATCCGGCAAGGTACTGACCGGCGGTGTCGATGCCAACGCGTTGCAGCGGCCGAAGCGTTTCTTCGGTGCCGCGCGCAACATCGAGGAGGGTGGCTCGCTCACCATCATCGCGACCGCATTGGTCGATACCGGCAGCCGCATGGACGAAGTGATTTTCGAAGAGTTCAAAGGCACCGGCAATTCCGAACTGATTCTCGATCGCAAGGTCTCGGACAAGCGTACCTTCCCCGCGATCGACATCTCGCGCTCGGGCACCCGTAAGGAAGAGCTGATCACCGATCCGCAGCTGCTCAAGAAAATGTACGTGCTGCGCCGAATCCTCAATCCGATGGGGACGATGGATGCGATCGACTTCCTGCTCGACAAGCTCCGCAACACCAAGAACAACTCGGAATTCTTCGAATCGATGAATACCTGAGCGCGTTCAGCGGCTTTGAATGGGGGCGTCCTGCGAGCAGGGCGCCCCTTTTTCGTGTTCCGGGCAAAGATCCCGGATTGGGCGTTTGCTGCAGCAAAGCCGCAACATGGCGGGGGTCAGCTATCGGCGTCATATGTTATTTAAGTATTTGAAATAGCTACACTTTATATTGGATTTGGAAGTCCCCCGCGGAAATCGCTCGATTTCTGCAGCATAAACGCTGCGGCTGGGCTGCAATATGGGCCGCGCTTGCCCGCAGCTTTGCCCCTTGCGATTCGCAGCACCGGCGAGTGGAAATTACGTTGCGTTTTCAAGGGTCCGGGGACAAATAGGCGATGCATCCGCGAGAACAAACCATCTTCGCGCTGTCGTCGGGCCGCCCGCCGAGCGCCATCGCCATGGTGCGGGTTTCCGGTCCGCTGGCCGGGATCGCGGTGACGGCGCTGGCGGGCAAGCTCCCGACGCCAAGGATGGCGACGCGGGTGCAGTTGCGCGATGCCGGCCAACAGCCGATCGACGATGCGGTGGTGTTGTGGTTTCCAGGACCGGCGAGCGCCACCGGCGAGGATGTCGCAGAGTTTCATATCCATGGCGGGCGTGCGGTGCTGGCGGCGTTGTTGGTCGCACTGGCGGCTTTTGAAAATGTTCGTGCCGCGGAGCCAGGCGAGTTTACCCGCCGCGGATTCGAAAACGGCAAGCTCGATCTCACCGAGGCCGAAGCGCTCGACGATCTGATTCATGCCGACACCGATCGGCAACGCCGCCAGGCGCTGCGTCAGATGAAAGGCCTGCTCGGCGATCGGGCGCGCGACTGGCGCGCGCAGATTATCGAGGCATCAGCCCTGATCGAAGCCGGCATCGATTTCTCCGACGAGGGCGACGTGCCCCGGGAATTGATCGAACCGGCGCTGGAAAAGATCAAGGCGCTGCACGGCGAAATTCAGCAAGTCCTTGCGGCGCAGGGACGAAGTGAGCGCCTGCGGGAAGGACTGGTGGTCGCGATTGCGGGTCCGCCGAACGTCGGAAAATCGACCCTGATGAATCAGCTGGCGCGGCGCGAGGTGGCGATCGTCTCGCCGCACGCCGGCACCACCCGCGACGTGATCGAGGTTCAACTCGATCTCGACGGCTATCCGGTGACGGTGATCGACACCGCCGGAATTCGCGAGACCGACGATCCGGTGGAGCAGGAGGGTGTGCGACGGGCGCGGGCGCGCGCGGCGGAAGCCGACCTGGTGTTGTGGATGATCGATGCGCAGCACGAATCAGCCCGCGGCGAGGCAGCGGCGTCGGCGTGGGTGGTGCGCAACAAGATTGATCTCGAAGGTGACGGAACGGCTAGTCGGCGCGACTCGGCCAATGGGTCGGGAATGGCTGATCGCGGGATCGAATTTGGGGTTTCGGCGGCCCGCGGGGATGGGGTCCAGGAGCTGATGACGGCGCTGGTGATGTTTGCGCAGGATTTTTTCGGCTCGGGAGAAGATGGTCTGATCGGACGGGTGCGGCAAAGAAAATTGCTGCAGGAAACGGAGGTTATGTTGCGTCGCAGCATTGAGGTGATCGGGAAAGGCGAGGAACTCGCGGCCGAGGAATTGCGCGGGGCCGCGGTTGCGCTGGGGCGGCTGCTGGGTCGGGTCGATGTCGAGGATATACTTGATGTAATCTTCCGTGAGTTCTGTGTAGGTAAGTAATATTTCTTAGTTCATTCTTTATATTCATTTCTTTGTTTGAGTTGTTTCACGTGAAACGATGCGCGAATCATCCGCGAATCACTGGGTATGTCGAGCGTTTCACGTGAAACACCCGTGTGCTTGAACTTACCGCTTCCGGGTTGAAGCGCGCCGTTATAAAACGCCGGCCATGATCGCCAGGCAAGAATCACAGCAATCATTCGACGTCATTGTCATCGGAGGGGGCCACGCGGGCTGCGAGGCCGCCAGTGCGGCGGCGCGCCTCGGCGCCAAGACGGTGCTGGTAACCCATCGCTTCGCGACCATCGGCGCGATGTCCTGCAACCCCGCGATCGGAGGGTTGGGCAAGGGTCACCTGGTCCGCGAGGTCGACGCGCTGGACGGGTTGATGGGCCGGGTCGCCGATGCCGGCGGCATCCAGTTTCGCATGCTCAATCGGCGCAAGGGTCCGGCCGTTCGGGGACCGCGCGCCCAGGCGGATCGCCGCCGCTACGCCGCGGCAATGCAGGCCGCGATCCTGGAGACCCCCAATCTCGGTGTTATCGAAGCCGAGGCGGACGAACTGATGGTCTCGAACGGCCGTGTCACCGGTATTCGGCTCGCCGACGGACGCACGCTCTCCGCTGGGTCCGTTGTCATCACCACGGGCACCTTCCTGCGGGGACTGATCCATCTCGGCGAGAAGAATTGGCCGGCAGGCCGGGTCAATGAGGCGCCGGCGATGGGCCTGTCGAAATCGTTCGAGCGCGTCGGCTTCACGCTGGGTCGGCTGAAGACCGGAACCCCGCCGCGCCTCGATGGCACCACCATCGACTGGTCGGCTGTGGAAATGCAGCCGGGCGACGATCCGCCAGAGCCATTTTCGGTCATGACGGACCGCATCACGACGCCACAGATCCAGTGCGGCATTACCCGCACGACGCCAGCGACCCATGAGGTGATCCGGGCCAATGTGCATCGCTCGCCGATGTATTCGGGCCAGATCAAGAGCAGTGGGCCGCGCTATTGCCCCTCGATCGAGGACAAGATCGTTCGCTTCGGCGATCGCGACGGGCATCAGATCTTTCTGGAGCCGGAAGGTCTCGATGACCCGACGGTCTACCCGAATGGTATCTCCACGTCGCTGCCGGAAGAGGTTCAGCTGGCGATCCTGGCGACGATTCCCGGTCTCGAGCGGGTGCGGATGGTCAGGCCGGGCTATGCGATCGAATACGATCACGTCGATCCGCGCGAACTCGATCCCACCTTGCAGGCCAGGCGATTGCCGGGATTGTTCCTGGCCGGACAGATCAATGGCACCACGGGCTATGAAGAGGCTGCCGCGCAGGGGCTTGTTGCGGGTCTTAACGCCGCTTTGGCCGCCAGCGGGGCTGATGCCATCGTATTCGATCGTGCCGACGGCTATCTGGGCGTGATGATCGACGATCTCGTCACCCGCGGCATCACCGAACCCTATCGGATGTTCACCTCACGCGCCGAATATCGCCTGACGCTGAGGGCTGATAATGCGGATCAACGTCTGACCGACAAGGGAATGGCACTGGGCTGCGTCGCGCAGGCGCGGTCGCTGCGTCACGGCATCAAGATGGCCGCGCTCAACGCCGCAAAGTCGCTGACAAAATCGCTCGCGGTCACGCCGAATGAGGCCGCGCGATATGGGTTGGCACTCAACAGAGACGGCCAACGCCGCTCGGCCTTTGAGCTATTGGCCTATCCCGAGATCGGCTGGGCGGAGGTCCGTGCGATCTGGCCGGAATTGTCGGCCATTGACCCATCGATCGCTGTCCATCTCGAGATCGATGCCAAATACGATGTCTATCTCAAGCGCCAGACCGCTGACGTCGATTCTTTCCGTCGCGACGAGGGACTGATCCTGAGCGATGTCGACTACAGTCAGGTACCTGGGCTTTCCAACGAGGCGCGCTCGAAGCTGGAGGCCGCGCGACCGCGAACCGTGGGGCAGGCGGGCCGGCTCGATGGCCTGACTCCGGCCGCGCTCGGGATTTTGGCGGCATATCTGCGTCGGGAAGCTCGTCGGAAGACGACAATTGCATCCGCATAGGGGGCTGTTTCACGTGAAACAGCTCTTGGCGCTACTCTGAAAGGTTCGGGCGGCCAACGGCCTGCCAGCGATTTTGCTTTACTTCTCCCGCTTGCGGAGGCCGACGCGTGAAGCGCGGCAGGTGGGGGAAGCCTATCCCCTCAACCAGCGTGTTTTGCGGAGGCACCCCCGCCCAACCCTACCCCGCAAGCGGCAGAGGGGGCATGCTTCAGTCGTAGCTACCAGCTCTACCTAATCTCATCACGCCCTGAGAGAATGACAACTCCGACCGACTGAGCCAATGCCGTCAGCCTCCAACCAAACGCGATCCCCGATCCTCGGTCCCGACAAGGCCGCAGCCCTGGCGTTGACGCCCGTTTCACGTGAAACGGAGCTGCGATTGGATCGCTATGTCGAACTATTGCTGGAGTGGCAGGCGAAAACCAATCTGGTCGCGCCGTCGACGCTTCCTCATCTCTGGACCCGGCACATCGCGGATTCGCTGCAACTCCTGGCGCTTGCTCCATCGGCAAAAGCCTGGGCCGATCTCGGCAGCGGCGGCGGCTTTCCCGGCGTCGTGCTGGCCTGCGCGCTGGCGGAAATCCCGGGGGCGCGGGTCCATCTGGTCGAGCGCAACGCCAAGAAGGCGGCTTTCCTGCGTGAGGCCCTGCGGGTTACCGACTCACCCGGCACCATTCATCTGGCTGACATCGGGGATAGTGTGGATAGAATCGTGGGCACGGTCGATTGCGTCACCGCTCGGGCGGTAGCTCCGCTACATCAGCTCATCGGCTTCGCGGAACCGCTGGTGAGACAGGGCGCCAAGGCGCTGTTTCTCAAGGGCCAAGATGTAGAGGCTGAATTGACCGAAGCCACTAAATATTGGAATATCAAGCCGCATCTGCATTCCAGCCGCACCGGCGGACATGGCTGGATCGTCGAACTCGACCAGATCGAGCGGCGCAACCCGTCCGCGAGAGCCCATGGTGTCAGCGCATGACCGTAATTGATCATATTTATCAAGAGGATAAGGCGCCCACTCCGGGGGGGCATCCGCGCATCCTGGCGCTGGCCAACCAGAAGGGCGGTGTTGGCAAGACCACGACCGCGATCAATCTCGGTACCGCGCTGGCCGCGATCGGCGAGCGCGTGCTGATTGTCGATCTCGATCCGCAGGGTAATGCCTCGACCGGGCTTGGCATCGATCGCCGCAGCCGCAACTGCTCGACCTACGACGTGCTGATCGGCGAGGCGCCGTTGCGCGACGCGGTGGTGCCGACCGCGGTGCCGCGGTTGCATATCGCGGCCTCGACGATGGATCTTTCAGGCCTCGAGCTCGAACTGGGATCGACGCGCGATCGTGCGTTTCGGCTGCGCGACGCCATCGCGGCGCTCAACACCAACGCCACGCAGGACACCGACTACACCTACGTGCTGATCGATTGTCCGCCGTCGCTCAATCTTCTCACTGTCAATGCAATGGCGGCATCGGATGCGATTCTGGTGCCGCTGCAGTGCGAGTTCTTCGCGCTGGAGGGCCTGTCGCAATTGCTGCAGACGGTGGAGCAGGTGCGCTCGACGCTCAATCCCAATCTGTCGATCCATGGCATCGTGCTGACCATGTTCGACTCGCGCAACAATTTGTCGAACCAGGTTGTCGCCGACGTCAGACAGTTCATGGGCAGCAAGGTCTACAACACCATGATCCCGCGTAACGTGCGCATCTCCGAGGCGCCGTCCTACGGCAAGCCGGTGCTGGTCTACGATCTCAAATGCGTCGGCAGCGAAGCCTATCTCAAGCTCGCGACCGAAGTGATCCAGCGCGAGCGCGAACTGCGTACGCATTAAGACAGACCGTAGGGTGGGCAAAGCGAAGCGTGCCCATCAGAAGATTCAGTGAAACAGGAGCGCGTAAGTTGAATCCAAGGGAGCTGGCGATGGCCGACGAAGCGCGTTCGCGACTGGGCCGCGGTCTTGCAAGTCTGATCGGAGATGTCGGCGGCGAGGCCGCGCATCTGGAGCGGCCACGCGCGCAGCGCAAGGTCCCGATCGAATTCATCAAACCCAACCCGCGCAATCCGCGCCGTGCATTTTCCGATACTGAACTCGGCGAGCTCGCCGATTCGATCCGGCAGCACGGCGTGATCCAGCCGATCGTGGTGCGTCCGGTCAAGGGCGTGCAGGACCGCTTCGAGATCATCGCCGGCGAACGGCGCTGGCGCGCCTCGCAGATCGCGGGCCTGCACGAAGTGCCGGTCGTGCCGGTCGATGTCAGTGATTCCGACGCGCTCGAGATCGCGATCATCGAAAACGTGCAGCGCGAAGACCTCAACGCGATGGAAGAAGCGCAGGGCTATCACGCGCTGGCCAATGAATTCAAACGCAGCCAGGAAGACATTGCCAAGATCGTCGGCAAGAGTCGCAGCCACGTCGCCAACATGATGCGGCTGACGAAATTGCCGGCCGAGGTGCAGGCCTATATCGCGTCGGGCCAGTTGTCGGCCGGCCACGCGCGGGCGCTGATCGGCGTGCCGGATCCGGCGGCGGCTGCCAAACGCATTGTCGAGGAGGGCCTCAATGTGCGTCAGGCCGAGGCGCTGGCGCATGTCGAGGGCGTGCCGGTCCGTAAGCCGCAGAAGCCGCGCGGCGGCAAGGAGAAAGACCCCGACACCGTGGCGCTGGAAAAAAGGGTCAGTGACGCGCTGGGACTGGCGGTCAGTGTCGACCACCGCGATCCCGGCGGTACCGTGCACATCCGTTACCGCGATCTCGATCAGCTCGACGAGATCGTGCGGCGACTGGATTCGACGGGCTGACTTACTCTAGCTTTGGTTGCAAGAGCGGCGCGAGAGAGCAGGCGGTGCGTTCTATTTGCGCTGATGAAACTCGGCAACGATTTGGATTTTACCAACGATCGCACGATTAAATAAGTCCAAATCTTCCGCAGGAATCCAGTACTCCGAATGAGCCGCACCACCAGCCTTTTCGATGCTGTAATTGTCTAGAAAACTGCGTCGTACTTGGAAACGAGTCACGAAGCCGGAGCCACTGGCAGGGACGTTCCAGTCGCGAGCAATTTTTACAGCATATTCCTCCGACAAAACCGGATAAAAAATTGGCTGATCTGGAAGGCGTGGCGGAAACGCTCGCATGGACGCTTGCCGGATTAATTCCAGTTCAAGCGGCCCAACCGGACGCCAAAGAGTTACGACGTCCCGGTCTTCCTCAATAGAGGCGAACGACTTTCGCTCGTCGGTCACGTATCAGCCCCTGCGTTTCGCATTTACCGCGATTGACAGCAGCGCACGCTGCGCGATTACGGCGGCCAGCGCGGCCTGCTTGCGCATTTCCAGCGCCGCGGTCGCGAGCTGCTCGATGATCGCCAGCAGCCGCGCTGCATTGAAGTTGCGCAGCGCGGTCTCGACATTTGATTTTCGTGAGAAATGCAGCCGCGGAAATCCGCTGTCGAGCAAGGTCGAGACCGGCGTTCCGTCGGCGACCGCGAGCGCGGATTTATGCAGCCACGCGGCCTGGCGCTGCGCGGCCGAAATGATCATCCCGGGATAGGTGCCGGCCACCATCGCCTTGGCGAATTCGGTTTCGACCGCGGCGGCATTTCCGGCGAAGGCGCCGTCGACGATCGGATCGATCTTGAGCTCGGAAGCATCGGCCACGACCGCCATCACGTCGTCGAGCGTGACCTCGCCTTTTCCATGGGCATAGAGCGCGAGCTTGCGCAACTCGTTGCGCGAGGCCTGGCGGTCGCCGCCGAGCAGGGCCATCAACGACGCGCGCGCGTCCGGCGCGATCCGCAAGTTCGAAACCCGTAATTCATCGTCGATCAATTTCGCAAGGTCGCGCTCGGCGTCGGGATAGCAGGCGATCGCGACCGCGGTTTTGGCGCGCTCGCAGGCCTTGCGCAGCGGCGATTCCGGCCGCAGCTCGCCGGCCTCGATCACGATGCGGCAATCCTTCAGGGGCTGCTCCGCGAGCGTGTCGACGCCGCTGGCAAAACTGCGCGAGCCGGCGCGGACCCGGATCGCGCGGCGGCCGCCGAACAGCGGGATCGTCATCGCTTCATCGACCAGCCGCGACGGCTCGGCTGCAAGCTCGTCACCGTCCAGCCTCACCAGCGAAAACGGATCGTTGGGATCGTCGACCGCCGACGCCAACAGCGCGTTGGCGCGTTCGCGCACCAGACCGGCATCCGGACCGTAGAGCAGGATGATGGGACGCCCCGGATCGGGCCGGGCGAGAAAGGCATCGATTTCTTTTCCGCGCAGCGCGACCACGATAAGACCTTTGCTTCGTCACGCTCGGACACGCGTCTTGGCGTGGACCCGGAATGACGAGGAAATGACGATGGGTCAGGTGCCGGCGTAGAAGAACGACGCCAGCCGGGTCTGGATGCGCTCGGCGATTTCCTGACAAGCGCGATCCTCGGCGTCCCGGTAGGCGCGGGCGCGGGCGAAGCGCTGGTAGCTGCCCGGGAGATCGTAGGAGACGTGCGAGAACGTCGTGCCGGTCATGACGGATTTATTGGTCGCGATCTCGATCAGGTTGTACTGGGCATCGACGTTAACGTCTTCGTTGGTTTGCAGCCCGGTGGTCGGATCGACGATAAGCGACGTCCGGTTGCTCGTAAATTTGATCACCAGCCGATGGGTGGGCGATGCGCCGGTGGCGTTGCCGTACAGCTTGAACGCCAGCGCGTTGCGGATTTCGACCCCGAGCCGGGCATCGCGCGAGGCATTGGGCTTCTCCACCGGCGGAAGCTCCACTCCCGCCAACTTTTCCCGCAGGCCGGGCGTGCCGTCGGTATGTTCGGCATACATCGGCTGAAAACAGCCTGCCGTCAGCGCCGCCAGGGCGACTACAGCCAGAAGCCGAGCGGCGATGCGGGTGTTAGCCAACGACATTCACGATCCTCATGGGAACAACGATCACTTTGCGGACGGCGTTGCCGCCCAAGGCCTGTTTTACCGCATCGAGGGCCAAAACGGCAGCCTCAATTTCCGGATTCTGGGCATTGCGGGCCACCGTGACCTCACCCCGTTTCTTGCCGTTGACCTGAACCACCAGCGTCACCGTATCTTCAACCAGCAAATCGCGTTCGATTTGGGGCCAATTCGCCTCCGAAACCAGTCCCGCCTGCCCCAGTACGCCCCAGCATTCCTCGGCCAGATGCGGCATCATCGGCGCGAACAGTTGCACCAGAATGACCGCGGCCTCGCGAACCGCCCAAGTCAGATCCGGCGCCAGATCCGGCGACTCCTGCCCCGGACGCGCCAGCACCTCGCCCAGCGCATTGGCGAATTCCCGGATATAGGCAAGGCAGACGTTGAAGTGCAGTTTTTCGATGCCGGTCGAGACCTTGTCCAGCGCGCCATGGGCCGCCTTGCGCAGCGCCAGCGCGTCGGCGCCGAACGCCGCCGGCTTTGCGGCCGCACTCCCGCCGGCCATCTCGGCGGATTCGTTGACCAGCCGCCACAGCCGCTGCACGAAGCGCGAGGCGCCCTGTACGCGTTCGTCGCTCCAGATCACATCGCGGTCGGGCGGCGAATCCGACAGCATGAACCAGCGTGCGACGTCGGCGCCATAGGTCGCGATAATGTCGTCGGGATCGACGGTGTTGCGTTTCGACTTCGACATTTTTTCGATCGAGCCGATCGCGACTTCTTCGCCTGACGTCAGCAGGCTGGCGCGGCGGCCGTTGGCGCCGGCCTCGATTTTGACCTCGGCCGGCGTGACGTAGCCGCCGTCGGCTTTTTGATAGGTCTCGTGCACCACCATGCCTTGCGTGAACATGCCGGCGAACGGCTCATCCATGCCGATATGGCCGGTGGCCTTCATGGCGCGGATGAAGAAGCGGCTGTACAGCAGATGCAGGATCGCGTGCTCGACGCCGCCGATATACTGGTCGACCGGCATCATGCGATCCACCACCGCGCGCGTGGTCGGCGCGTTTTCGTTCCAGGGATCGGTGAAACGCGCGAAGTACCATGACGAATCGACAAACGTATCCATGGTGTCGGTTTCGCGCTGCGCCTTAGCCCCGCATTGCGGGCAGCTGACGTGCTTCCAGGTCGGATGATGGTCGAGCGCGTTGCCGGGCTTGTCGAAGGTCACGTCTTCCGGAAGCACCACCGGCAGGTCCTTGTCCGGCACCGGCACCACATCGCAGGTCGGGCAGTGGATCACCGGGATCGGGCAGCCCCAATAGCGCTGCCGCGAGATGCCCCAGTCGCGCAGCCGGAAATTCACCTGCCGCTCGCCGACCGGCAGGTTGCCACGCACCTCAGCCTCAAGCCGCCTGGCGACGTCACTTTTCGCCTGCTCGATGGTCATGCCGTCGAGGAAGCGCGAATTGATCATGCGGCCGTCGCCGTCATAGGCGGTGTCGGTGATGACGAACGTGCTCGGGTCCTGGCCCTCCGGGCAAACCACCGGCGTGGTGCCGAGCCCGTATTTATTGACGAAGTCGAGGTCGCGCTGGTCATGCGCGGGGCAGCCGAAGATCGCGCCGGTGCCATATTCCATCAGCACGAAATTGGCGACGTAGACCGGCAGCTTCCAACTCGGATCGAACGGATGGATCGCCCGGATGCCGGTATCGAAGCCGAGCTTCTCGGCGGTATCGATGATTTCCTGCGCGGTACCGTGACGCTTGGCCTCGGCGATGAATTCCGCGAGCTTCGGGTTTTTGGCCGCGGCGGCCTGCGCCAGCGGATGGTCCGGCGCGATCGCCATAAACTTCGCGCCGAACAGCGTGTCGGGCCGCGTCGTGAAAATCTTCAGCTCGCTCTCGTCGCCGGGCGAGGTGGCGTCATCGAGCGCGAAACGCACCAGCAGGCCTTCCGAGCGCCCGATCCAGTTGCGCTGCATCAGCCGCACCTTGTCGGGCCAGCGATCCAGCGTGTCGAGTGCGTCCAGCAATTCCTGCGAATATTTGGTGATCTTGAACACCCACTGGCTCATCTCGCGCTGCTCGACGACAGCGCCGGAACGCCAGCCGCGGCCGTCGATCACCTGCTCGTTGGCCAGCACGGTCATGTCGACCGGATCCCAGTTGAGCTTGCGCTTTTCGCGTTCGGCCAATCCCGCGCGCAGAAAATCGTTGAACATCTTCTGCTGGTGCTTGTAGTAGCTGGGGTCGCAGGTCGCGAATTCCCGGCTCCAGTCGAGCGACAGCCCGATCGAGCGCAACTGCTTCTTCATCGCGGCGATATTGTCGTAGGTCCACGCCTTCGGCGCCACCTTGCGCTCGATCGCGGCATTTTCGGCCGGCAGCCCGAACGCGTCCCAGCCCATCGGGTGCAGCACGTTGAACCCCTTGGCGCGCATGAAGCGCGCCAGCACGTCGCCGAGGGTGTAGTTGCGGACATGCCCGATATGGATGCGCCCGGACGGGTAGGGGAACATCTCGAGCACGTAATATTTCGGCCGTGGATCGTCGTTTTTGGCGGCGAAGATGGCTTTTTCGTCCCACTGGCGTTGCCAGCGCGGTTCGGATTCACGTGCGTTGTAGCGTTCGGAGCTCATGGAATCGTCAGGGCTTTTCGTGGATTGGGGGCCGGTCAAAAGGACGGCGGACTAGGCCACAAAAGCGGCTTTGGGGTCAACGGTTCCGCCTGCAACCGGAAACAGACTAGCTCGCCAGCGCCATCGGGCCGGCGCCGTCGGTGATCCGCACAAATCCGTGGTCGACCACCGCGTTGCGGCCACGGTGTTTGGCGGCATAGAGGGCGGCGTCGGCGGCTTCGATCAGGTCGCCCGGCCGCTGCGCGGCGGTGGGCCGGGTGCTGGCGACGCCGACGCTGACCGTGACGGTTTGATGGCTGGAGGTGGCGTGGGGCATCGCAAGGTCCTGAACGGCTGCGCGCACGATTTCGCCGATCTCCAGCGCCCGCGCGCCATCGGTGTTCGGCAGCAGCAGGCAGAATTCCTCGCCGCCATAACGCCCGGCAAAACCCATGGTCTCGGCGGCGATGGCGGCCAACGTTTCGCCGATCCTGCTGAGACAGGCGTCGCCTTCGGGATGGCCATAGGTGTCGTTGAACAGCTTGAAGTGATCGACGTCGATCATCATCAGCGACAATTCGCTGTCGTATTGCTGCGACTTCATCCACTCGAAGTCGAGCCGGCTCTGGAATCCGCGCCGGTTGGCGAGGCCGGAGAGCATGTCGATCGACGCCATCACCGTCAGCCGGTCATTGGTCGCGATCAGTTCACGCTCGCGTGCGGTGAGCTGCGCCGCCATGGCATTGAAGGCGCGGGCCAGTGGAACAAATTCGGCCGGCAGCCGGCCATGCGCCGCGCGCTCGGTCCATTCGCCCTGCCCGAACCGCCTGGCCATTGTCGTGATCGTCTCGATCGGCTTGATGATGAGCTTCTCCGCGGCGATCAAGGCGCCGAGCAGCACGAACAGACACACCAGCAGCAGTTGCAGATAGGCGGTGCGAATCTCGCGATTGATGGCGGCCGACATCTCGGCCTCATTGACGCTGACGATCAGGCGCGATTGCGTGCCGGCAATGCGGGAGAAGTTGACGGCGCGCTCCGAGCCATCCGGCGTGACGAAGGAAAGCGACCCATCCGCATGATCCGCGCCAAGAATGGCTTCGGCGATCGGAGACAGCGTCGGCAGTGTATTCAGCGTGCGGCCGACGGTGCCGGCCTGATCCTCGGGCGCCGCCAGCACGATACCCGTGCCGTCGACCAGAGCCGCCGAAATGCCAGGCCGGCTGCCGAGATTGTTCATGAATCTGGATATCCAGTCGAGATCCACGCTGGCGAGAATGACGGAGTCCGCCCCCTTGTCGATGGCTGATACCGGATAGGCCGCCATCATGATCGGCTTGTGGTCGAATTTGGCGATCATGAAGTCGCTGAAGACGAAGTCGTTGGTTTGCAGCGCCTTCCTGAAATAGCCGCGGTCGCTGAGATCCTGACCGACCAGGGCGTTGAGCGTCGAGCATTGCACCCGTCCATCCCCGCCGACAATCATCAGGTTGCGAATCCACGGAAGATTGGCCGGCACGCTGGCCCGCAGGATGTCGCAACTGCGACCGATGCCACCGGCCGATGCGCGGATATAGGCCGACGACTTCAGCACCGTCTCAACCGACGAGATGACTTCCTTGAGGGTATTGGCGCTGTGCTGCGCGAGATTGGTCAATTCGACGGATGCCGCCGCCATTTGCCGGGCGCGCTCGTCCGCGAGCGAACGAGCCCGTACCAGCATCAATGGAGCCACCAGGATCAGCGCCAGCAACACCAGTCGCGCACGGATTCCGAGAAACTTTTTGAGTTTCACTCTTTTGCGGCTGAAACTAAAGCGTAACATCTTTGTTCCCCAAACCCCGAGTGCAAGGTAGAGGGAAGGGTTCAAGAAGCCTTACTTGAACCCGATAAAATTCGAACGACCCCGTAAATTTGCGACCGGCAGATAACATGACGCGCGAAAACCCCGTTTCGATAACCACGCATTTACCAACCGGGCTTGCCGCGGTGGAGCAAGAGATCGCGCGCGCGTGCCGCGAAGCGCGCCGGGATCGCGCATCGGTAACGCTGGTCGCGGTGTCCAAGACGTTCGACGCCGATGCGATCGTGCCGGTGATCGGCGCCGGGCAACGCGTATTCGGCGAAAATCGCGTGCAGGAAGCCAAGGCAAAATGGCCAGGGTTAATGTCGGCTTACCCCGGCATCGCGCTGCATCTGATCGGGCCGCTGCAATCCAACAAGGCGAAGGAAGCCGTGGCGCTGTTCGACGCCATCCATTCGGTCGACCGTCCGAGCATTTGCGAAGCGTTAGCCAAGGAAATCGTTTCTCAAAAACGACGACCGCAATTGTTCGTCCAGCTCAACACCGGCGAGGAGCCGCAAAAGGCCGGTGTCGCACCCGCCGAGGCGGATGGCTTCATCGCCCGCTGCCGCGAAAAATACGGTTTGACGATCTCCGGGTTGATGTGCATTCCGCCGGTCGACGAGGCGCCGGCGCCGCATTTCGCGCTGACTGCCAAGATCGCCGCGCGCAACGGCCTTGCGAATCTGTCGATGGGCATGAGCGCCGATTTTGCGATCGCGATTGCGTTCGGTGCGACCCATGTGCGCGTCGGCTCGGCGATTTTCGGTACCCGATAAGCGCGGTTTTGGCGCGCCCTTCTTGTTTCTCAGCCAATGACAATCCTGGTCTGCGGCCCCAGTCGCCTCAACAGTTGCAGCATTGCCGATTTCGTCATCGAAACGCATCCGGCGGTCGGTCCGAAATTCTCGCGGGCCAAATGCAGGAATACCGCGCTGCCGAGGCCGGCGATGCGCGGAGAAGTGTTGTGATCGATCTCGACAATGAAATCATAGAGGTGGTCGTCACGCGTCAGCCGGTCGCCGCCGTGATCGCGATCCAGCCGGAGCGGTTGATTGTAATGGCGGCTGTAAGGGTCCTCGCACCAGGCATCCTCGGGCCGGATGGCGCGGCTGGGCAGAAACGTGCGGGGTCGCGGGTGACGGTCGGCGCGCCACCATAATTGCCGCGGCCGGAAGGTGCCCCTCGGGGTCCCGCCGTCACCCTCGCGCTTGTTGGCGATGATGCCCCCGCGACCAAGTGCCACTGGGACCGGCTGGCCGGAGGCCATCAGCCAGCCCCGGCGGGGATCGCCCGCGGCGGCGCGTATCCAGATCGCGGAAAGCGGCCGATCACATAGGTTTGTCTGATAAGCGGTTGAAATACCGGAAGTTTCCATGCGCTTCATGAGTCTCCCGACAGCCGCCCGCAACTATTCTATTTCGCGGCATTACAGGACATTCATCTAAATGCCCGCGAATTCTGGAGTAGACTGCCTTTCGGCTTGTGAATCCGTAACAGTTCCCTACCTCAAGACGAACAAGACCTGTCAAACCCTGACTTTGCCAACCAAGACAAAAGACCAACCAAGACTTGGCTCAAGCCGTTTTCGCTCGCGCCGCCGCCCCTAGAGGATTTTACCCATGGCCAATGCCCGCAAGATCCTGATCGTGGATGACGATACCGATCTGCGCGATACTTTGGTGGAGCAGCTATCGCTGCACGACGAGTTCGAAGCCTCCGCGGTCGACACCGGCGCCAAAGGTGCCACCGCCGCCAAGGCCGACGCTCCCGACCTGGTGCTGATGGACGTAGGGTTGCCGGATACCGATGGCCGTGAAGTCGTGCGCAGCCTGCGCAAAGGTGGCTTCAAGGCCCCGATCATCATGCTGACCGGCCATGACACCGATTCGGACACCATCCTGGGGCTCGAATCGGGCGCCAATGATTATGTCGCCAAGCCGTTCCGCTTCGCGGTGCTGCTGGCACGGATCCGGGCGCAGCTGCGCCAGCATGAAGCCAGCGAAGACGCGGTTTTTTCGGTGGGCCCCTACAGCTTCCGTCCGGGCTCCAAGATGCTGACCGGCGCCAATGCCCGGAAAGTGCGTCTGACCGAGAAGGAAACCGCGATTCTGCGGTTCCTGTATCGTGCCGGCCAGCTGCCGGTATCGCGCGAGACGCTGCTGCAGGAAGTCTGGGGTTATAATTCGGGCGTCACCACCCATACCCTGGAAACCCACATCTACCGGCTGCGCCAGAAGATCGAGAAAGATGCTGCCAATCCCGAGATATTGGTGACGGAAGCCGGTGGCTACAAGCTGGTGCCGTGATACGATTCGGGTAACGAATCGCTATCGCGCAACCGGTTTTCCATGTCGATCGAAGACGATGTTGCCCTGCTCGAGCGCGTCCCGACACTGCGCCTGTTGGGGACCACGGCTCTGCGCATGCTGGCGATCGGCTCCGAGCAGCGCGACATCGCGCGGGGCGATTTGCTCTTCAGTGCGGGCGACGATGCCGATGCCGGATTTATCGTCCAGCGTGGCGCGTTCCGCATTGACGACAGCAGTGGCGCCGAGATCATCGCGGGCCCGGGCGCATTGATCGGCGAACTGGCCCTGGTTGTTGCGATGCAACGACCCTCCACCGCGCTCGCCATCGAACATTCCTCGGTGATCCGGGTCGCGCGCAGTCTGTTTCAGCGCGTTCTGGAGAGCGATCCGGTGGCGGCGCGCCGGCTGCGCGACGAATTTGCCAATCGGACCAGCCAGATCGCCAGCGATATCCTGATGGCGGGTGCGAAGCTGAGCATTTAGCTGTTGTATCTATCTGGTCGTCCCGGCGAACGCCGGGACCCATACGCCGCGGCTTATCGATTGAGACGCAGTGTCAAACACCTTCTTTCGTAACTATGGCCTGGGGCTATGGGTCCCCGCTCCTGTGCGCAATTGCGCACCAGGCGGGGACGACGGAGCAGCTCACACCTCCAGCGTCACCGTCACCGGAACGTGGTCTGACGGACGCTCCCAGCCGCGCGCATCCCGGGTGATCCGGAAATCGCGGATGCCGTCCTTGAGCGCGCGCGATACCCAGATGTGATCGAGCCTGCGGCCGCGATCGGCCAGCGTCCAGTCCGCGGCGCGGTAGCTCCACCACGTATAGACCTTTTCCGACAGCGGGATGCGTTCGCGCGCGACATCGATCCAGTCGCCATGGGTCTGTGCCGCCAGTAGCTTCTCGCATTCGATCGGGGTATGCGACACGACTTTCAACAATTGCCTGTGCGACCAGACGTCGTTCTCATGCGGGGCCACATTGAGATCGCCGACCAGGATATGGCGATCGTCACCGCGCGGATGCAGCGGCTCGCACGTCTTCATCTCATCGAGGAAGCGCAGCTTGTGCTCGAATTTCGGATTGAGCGCGGGATCCGGAATATCCCCGCCGGCCGGCACATAAAAATTGTGCAGCACCAGCGGCTTTGACAGCTGCGCGCTCTCGCCGAACCTGACCGAGATGTGACGCGAATCGATCTTGTCGCAGAAGGTGCGGATATCGGTGGTCTCGAACGGCAGTTTCGAGACCACCGCGACGCCATGATAGCCCTTTTGCCCGTTCAGCGCGACGTGCTCATAGCCCAGACGCTTGAAGCGCTTGAGCGGAAATGCATCATCGATGCATTTGGTTTCCTGCAGGCACAGCACATCCGGCCTCGCCGATTTGAGGAATTTCGCCACGATATCGATGCGCAGGCGCACCGAATTGATATTCCAGGTTGTCAGGGAAAGGCGCATGGGGACCGGCAAGGCGTCAAGACGTGCGTGATGACGCACGTCCTGGCCTCGCAATCAAGAATGATTTTCTAACGCCCGGTCTGGAACGGGAGAATCGGCTCTAGAGCATGATCCGGAAAAGTGGGAACCGGTTTTCCGAAAAGATCATGCTCAAACAAGAAGATGGACGACGAGCATGATTCAACGCAGTTGAATCATGCTCTAGCCTGGCGGGAACGTATGGTCGCTGAAATCGATCTTGAACATGCCGGGATCGACTTTCTTGGAAGTATCCAGATTGTAAACCGCAACCGTGGTGTCGTAGCCTTGCGGGTCGGTCACGGTCCACTGCTTGAGCTGGCCGTCCTTGGCGCCGACCATCAGCATCAGGCGGCTGGTGCCGATCAGCATCTGCTTCTCTTCGATGGTGACGCTGATGAAAACATCATCGGCCGTCACGCTCACGACATTGGTGTCTTTCAACAGGTCGATGCGGTCCGACAGCAGATACCGCAGCGGCGTCTGCGACAGCGGATAGATGTCCTGGGTCGCCAGATTGCGGTCGCGCACGGCAACCATCGATCCGTCGGCGATGATCGCGATCGGGCTCGGCGCCGCATATTCGAAACGCACCTTGCCGGGCTTCTGGATGTAGAAATCGCCCTTGGTCTTGCTGCCGTCGGGCCCGACCTGGACGAAGTTTCCAGCCAGCGTCTGCAGCGACGACAGATAGGAGCTCACCCGGGCGGCCTGTGCCTTTTGATTGGCATCGAAGGACGCAAAAATATTGGCTGGAACATTCCGGCGCGGATCCGGGATCACGGGATTGGGCGGGGGAGCCGGCGTGGCCCCGGTCGTGATCGGACCCCTTTGCTGGTCGGACGCGCTCATCTGCGTGTCGCGGGCTTTGGGCGCGGGTTTGGGAATCGGAACGGTCTGCGCACGAGACGGCATCACCATCGCGCCGATCGATGTCGCGATCAGCAACGCCAAGGCAATACGCGCAACGCGGACCCCGAATTGTTCTGCCATTCGATGTTTCTGATTTCTAGTCAACGCATCGTCCTGCCTGGCTGTTCGCCCTTTTATCGCGCTTTCCGCAAAAGGAAATATCGTTTTTACGTGAAAGCATGGCGCCAATTCGCGTCATCCCAATTGTTGTGATCTCTTGGCTCGATACCGCCTTTAAAAGCGGCTTTCTTCCTCTTCGACCAGAATTTCGCGCTTTCCGGCGTGATTGGCCTGGCCGACGATGCCCTCGAGTTCCATACGCTCCATCAGCGACGCGGCGCGATTATATCCGATTTGCAGCCGGCGTTGAATGTAGCTGGTGGAGGCCTTGCGGTCGCGCTTGACGATCGCCACGGCCTGCGAGAACAGGTCGCCGCCGCCTTCGCTACCCATGCCGGTGGAATCGAATACCGCGCCGTCTTCGTCGGTGGGCTCCTCCGCCGTGACCGCTTCCAGGTATTCCGGCTGACCCTGCGACTTGAGATGGCGCACCACCTTTTCGACCTCTTCGTCTGAGACGAAGGGTCCGTGCACGCGGCTGATGCGTCCGCCGCCGGCCATATAGAGCATGTCGCCCTGCCCGAGCAGTTGCTCGGCGCCCATCTCGCCGAGGATGGTGCGGCTGTCGATTTTCGAGGTGACCTGAAACGAGATACGGGTCGGGAAGTTGGCCTTGATGGTGCCGGTGATGACGTCGACCGACGGCCGTTGGGTGGCGAGGATCACATGCAGCCCGGCGGCACGCGCCATTTGCGCCAGCCGTTGTACCGCGCCTTCGATATCCTTGCCGGCGACCATCATGAGGTCAGCCATTTCGTCGACGATGATGACGATATAGGGCAGCGGGTCGAGATCGAGCTTCTCGTCCTCATAGACCGCCTTGCCGGTTTCCTTGTCGAAGCCGGTATGCACCGTACGCGTCAGCTCCTCGCCCTTGGACCTGGCTTCCACCAGACGCGCATTGTAGCCGTCGATGTTGCGCACCCCGAGCTTGGACATTTTCTTGTAGCGCTCCTCCATCTCGCGCACCGCCCATTTCAGCGCGACCACGGCCTTCTTCGGGTCGGTCACGACGGGGGTCAGCAAATGCGGGATGCCGTCATAGACGGAGAGCTCGAGCATCTTGGGATCGACCATGATCAGCCGGCACTGATCCGGCCGCAGCCGATAGACCAGGCTGAGGATCATGGTGTTGATGGCGACCGATTTGCCGGAGCCGGTGGTGCCGGCGATCAACAGATGCGGCATGCGCGCGAGATCGACGATGATGGATTCGCCGCCGATGTTCTTGCCGAGACAGAGCGGAAGCTTGGCGACGGATTCGTTGCCATCCTTGACCGCCAGCAATTCGCGCAAATAGACCTTTTCCCGATGGGCGTTCGGCAGTTCGATGCCGATGGCGTTGCGGCCGGGAACGACGGCGACGCGGGCCGAGAGCGCGCTCATCGAACGCGCGATGTCGTCAGCCAGCCCGATCACGCGCGACGATTTGATGCCGGGCGCGGGCTCGAGTTCGTACAATGTCACCACCGGACCGGGATGAGCCTTGACGATGTCGCCGCGGACGCCGAAATCGCCGAGCACGCCTTCCAGCGCCCGCGAGTTGGTTTCCAGTTCGGACTTGCTGAGCGGCTGGCGGTCCGAGGCCTTGGGGGCCGTCAGCACCGACACCGAGGGCAGCTCGAACCTGTCGGATGATTTGCGCTGAGGTGCCTTCGGCGCGGCCTTCTTGCGCGGCGTGCGTGCCGCGGGAATTTCGTCCTCTTCCTCGTCTTCGGAATCTTCTTCGGCCTGCGGTGCCAGCGAGGGAGCCGTACGGCCGCCAAGATTTGGTTCCTGGCGTTCGAAAGCAGCGGCGCGCGGCGCCGGCGAACTTGCGACCAGCCTGCCGTAAGCCAGGGACAGCAACCATCCGAGCCGTGCCTTCGCGCTCATCGCGGCGTGGAATAGCCATCCCAGCGAGACCGAGCCGCCGTCTTCTTCTTCTGCGAATGGCGTGTCGTCGTCCTCGATCGGCGTCAATTCCTCTTCCTGCGGTCGTGAACCCATGCCGCTGGCGATGAGGAAGGTCGCGACCATCGCCGCGCCCAGGATGATTCCGAGCACCAGGCAATAGATAAACCCGGGAGGGCCGAACACGACCGCGGGCGCGCGCACCAGCGCGTCGCCGACTACGCCGCCGAGCCCGGTCGGCAGCGGCCATGCTCCGCCGTGCGGCCAGCAGCTTGCAAAGCCCGCCGCTATCACCGTGCACAAGATCCAGCATCCGATCCGCAAGGCTTCGCGGTCGAAGCTGCGGTGGGTCAGCATGCGCCAACCCCACACAGCCACCGGCAGGATCAGCATGATCGCGCCAAGGCCGAGAATCTGCATCAGGAGATCGGCGCCGATGGCGCCGGGATAGCCGGCGATATTGCGGATCGCGCGCGATGTCGCGTGGCTGAGGCTCGGATCCTGCACCGACCATGTCATCAGCGCCGCCGCCGTGGCGCCGGACAGTACCAGCAATCCCAGACCGGCGAGCTCGCGCAGCCGTCGCGCCAGCACCTCGCGGATGGCCGCCGGCAACTGGCCGACCAGGGGGATGACACGTTCGATCGCTGGCATGCTCATGGGGCCCCGCGATTAATCGAGAATTTCGACCAGCCGGTGCAATGCATCGGCTGTTGTTTCACGGTCCTGTACCAGCGCCAGCCGAATGTAGCCGGCGCCGGGATTGCTGCCGTCGGGTTGCTGCCGCGCCAGGTAACTTCCGGGCACCACGCGCACGCCGCCGTCCCTGTACAGCTTCACCGTCGCGGCTTCGTCGCCACCATGGGCCGACACATCGAGCCACACGCAGAACCCGCCGGCCGGGCGACGATAGCCATAACGATTGCCGAGGATCTGGTCGGCGAGATCGAATTTGAGACGGTAGAGTCTTCGATTCTCCTCGACATGCGCTTCGTCGCCATAGGCGGCGACGGCGACGTGCTGCAGCGGTACCGGCACCTGGGGCGCGGCGACATTGCGCAGTTCGTGATACATGCCGAGGAATTTCTTATCGCCGGCGGCAAAGCCGACCCGCATGCCCGGCAGGTTCGAGCGCTTCGAGAGCGACTGAAACGCGACCACATTGGTGAAGTCGGGTCCGGCGCATTCCAGCATGCTGCCGGGCGCCTGTTGGGTATAGATCTCCGAATAGCATTCGTCGCTCAGGATCATGAAGCCGAAGCGATCGGCGAGTTTTTTCAGCTGGCCGAAATATTCCCTTGAGGCCACCGCGCCCTGCGGATTCGCCGGCGACGCAATGTAGATCGCCACGGTTCTGGCCAGCGTCGCGTCATCGAGCGCATCGAGATCGGGCAGGAAGCCGTTGGCCAGCGTGGTCGGCAGATAAATCGGCTCGCAACCCGCGGCGCGGGCCCCGGCGCCGTAGGCCGGGTAAAATGGATTGGGCAGCAGGATGGCCGGTCTGCCCTTACGCTCGCCGACGTAGCGGGCCGCCGTGATCGCTGCGAAAAACAATCCCTCGCGGCTGCCATTGAGCACCAGAAGCTCGGTTTCGGGATCGATTCCCCGCGGCAGGTCAAATCGGGTGGAAAGCCAGTTCGCGGCCGCCTTCCGGAACGGCTCGATACCCCTGGCGATGGGATAGCGGCCGAAATCGGCGATGTGCCTGGCCAATACCGGGCCGACGAAGTCCGGCACCGGATGCTGCGGCTCGCCCAATGATAGCGTTATCAAGGGCTTGGCGGGCTGATACGGCGCCAGCAATTCAGTCAACCGCGCGAATGGCGAGCGTTCGCTTTCCGGACTTCCGGCGCCCTGCGGCGCGCGGGATGAAGCGGTCATGGCCATACTTGTCGCGCCAGCACTCTTGAAGCCGCCGATCGTAGGGTGAGACCGGCCGGAAATGGATCAAACCACCATAGATACGGCGAGGTTAAGACACGATTAACCATCGACGGAACTGGACAATTTGCTCGGTATTACCATATCAATTCGAAGTATTACTTTTGGAGGCTTGCGATGGCAACCACGGTCACGAGCAAGGGCCAAGTGACAATCCCAAAACCGGTCCGCGATCATATGGGAATCGGCCCCGGCAGTCAGGTCGCGTTCAGGCGTGCCGCCGACGGCAGCATCGTCATTGAGAAGGCCGACGGAACGCGTCAGCCAAGCCGACTCGCGAAGCTGCGCGGCATTGCCGGTCCCGGACTTTCCACCGATGAGATCATGGCGATGACCCGCGGGGAGTAGTCCCCGTGACATTGGTGGATTCGAACGTCCTGATCGACGTCTTCACCGACGATCCTCGTTGGTATAGCTGGTCCTCGGAGCAGCTGGAGGCCGCGGACCTTAATGGACCGCTGCTGATCAATGATGTGATTTATGCCGAGACCTCAGTCCGCTTTCGAAGCATCGAAGATTTTGATGCAGCGTTGGCCACTGCGGGCATCAAGGTCGTGCCAATCCCGCGAATGGCACTCTTTCTCGCAGGCAAAGCCTTCACGCAATACCGCAGTGCCGGGGGCATTCGCACGGGCGTACTACCGGACTTGTTTATCGGCGCTCATGCTGATGTCGAGCGCTTGCCGTTGCTGACGCGCGATGCTCGGCGGTATCGAAATTATTTTCCGACAGCGAGGTTGATCGCGCCGCAGGCGGATGAAACATAAGTGATGCTTATTGCTCAAAAAGAAAGGGGCTCCAACTTGCGCTGGAGCCCCTCAACGGTCGGGGCATTGCCGGGTATGTGCCCAAACCGTAGTTCTGGGCGCGATCTCAGGAGATCGCGTCCCGGGAGAACTCACATATTGTAGGCGCGCTCGGTGTGCTCGGTGATATCGAGACCTTCGCGTTCGCTCTCGACATTGGCACGCAGGCCGACGATGACGTCGACGACCTTGTAGAGGATCGCCGAACCGATGCCCGACCACACCAGCGTGGTGCCGACGCCCCAGCACTGCGAGATCATCTGCGCCGTGAAGTCGTAGTCGGCGATCTTGCCGGTGGTGTAGTCCATGATGCCGGCGCCGCCGAGCGCCGGATTGACCAGGATGCCGGTGCCAAGCGCGCCGATGATTCCGCCGACGCAGTGGACGCCGAACACGTCGAGCGAGTCGTCGTAGCCGAGCGCGTTCTTCACCACGGTGACGAAGAACAGGCAGACCACACCGACGACGAGGCCGAGCACGATCGCTCCCATCGGACCGGCGTAGCCGGCCGCGGGGGTGACCGCGACGAGGCCCGCCACGGCGCCCGAGATGGCGCCGAGCACCGAGGGATGGCCCTTGATCATCCACTCCGCGAACATCCACGACAGCGCCGCCGCCGCGGTTGCGACGAAGGAGTTGGTCATGGCGAGCGCGGCGCCGCCATTGGCTTCGAGATTCGATCCGGCGTTGAAGCCGAACCAGCCGACCCACAGCAGTGACGCGCCGATCATGGACATGGTCAGCGAGTGCGGGGCCATCAGATCCTTGCCGTAACCGGTACGCTTGCCGATGATCAGCGCGCCGACGAGGCCTGCGATGCCGGCATTGATGTGCACCACGGTGCCGCCAGCGAAGTCGATCGCGCCCTTCTTGAAGACCCAGCCGGCGTCGGCGTTGACTTCATCGAGCTTGGCTTGCGCCGCGGTCTTCGCCGCCGCATCACCGGCCGCAGCAAGAGCCTTGACCGCATCGGAGATCGCGTCCGGTCCGGCCCAGTACCAAACCATGTGCGCGATCGGGAAATAGATCAGGGTCGCCCAGAGCGGGATGAACAGGGCAACCGCGGAGAATTTCATGCGTTCGGCGAAGGCGCCGACGATCAGCGCGGGGGTAATGGCCGCGAAGGTCATCTGGAAGCAGACATACACCAGCTCGGAGATATTGGCGTCGACGCTGAAGGTCGCGGCCTTGGAGTCCGGCGTCACGCCCATCAGGAAGGCTTTCGAGAAGCCGCCGATGAAGTCGGAGCCTCCGGTGAAGGCGAGGCTGTAGCCGTAAAGCGCCCAGAGGATAGTGACCATGCACACGGTGTAGAACACCTGCATCAGTACCGAGAGCATGTTCTTGGAGCGGACCAGGCCGCCATAGAACAGCGCAAGGCCGGGGATCGTCATCAACAGCACCAGCACTGTCGAGGTCAGCATCCAGGCATTGTCGCCCTTGTTGACAGTTGGCTCCGCATAGGCAGCGGTCGCGGCGAACAGACCGACTGCGAGGGCCGCCAATCCCGCGCTATAGGGACGCTTGAACGTCATTGATTTTACTCCTGATTGAATAAGGGTGAGCGCGAAATCAGAGGGCCGCGGCATCGGCCTCGCCGGTGCGGATGCGGACCGCATGGTCGAGGTTGATGACGAAGATCTTACCGTCGCCGATTTGTCCGGTTTTTGCAGCTGACGTGATTGCGTCAATGGTTTTGTCGACCTGATCGGTAGCGACAGCGACCTCAATCTTGATCTTGGGCAGGAAGCTCACCGCATATTCAGCGCCGCGATAGATTTCCGTATGGCCCTTCTGCCGGCCATATCCCTTGACTTCCGTCACCGTTAGACCGTGAACGCCGATGGCGGTCAGGGCGTCACGGACTTCTTCGAGCTTGAATGGCTTGATGATCGCCATAACAATTTTCATGGGTCGTATCCCCGCTTGGGCCCAATCCCGACTTGATCGAGCGTTCTCGACTGAGGTTCACCACGGAGAAGTTCACTACGCGGGCACAGCCAGAACTGGTAGAATCAAATGCCGTGCCAGATCGGCTGCATTCCCTAACGGACTATGAACGCGGACCTTTTCGGGGTTTGTCGGGTCCCTTCGAAACTGCGCTATTCGGTCGCGCCTAAAGCCTAGCCAGGGCCGCCTAAAAAGAGGGCATGACAGGCTGCCGACATAATGATGCACATGGGGAGGGCAGACAAAAGGTATTTGGATGGGGAATTTCCCGCCCCGCCATATGGTGTTGCGAAATATCGAGGCCTTCAGGCCTGTGCCCCCCGGCGCCGAGAAACGTCACGGGACGGCTGCCTCCAGCTTCTCCGGTCTGTCGTGATCAGATCAATCACACGCCAGGCGCGGTTGCCGGGTGGGACGGAAGGGCAGGAAATCAGAGCGCGTCGCTGTCGGTTTCGCCGGTCCGGATCCGCAACGCATGATCAATCGGCGTCACGAATATCTTGCCGTCGCCGATCTGTCCGGTGCGCGCACTGGCGCTGATGACCTCGACCGCCTTGTCGGCGAGATCCGATGCGACGGCGATCTCGATCCGCAACTTCGGCAGGAAATTCACCACATACTCGGCGCCGCGATAGATTTCGGTGTGACCTTTTTGACGGCCGTAACCCTTGACCTCGGTCACGGTCATGCCGCTGACCCCGATCGCGGTGAGCGCCTGGCGTACTTCGTCAAGCTTGAAGGGTTTGATGATGGCGACAACGAGCTTCATGTTCAGGCCTTCATTTTTCAGATTCGAAAGGTCAGTCACGCCTGGATTTGCGTCCCGCGCAAGTCTGGCATCTTTCCGCACCAATGGCACAAAAAGTTGCCGGCCCGACCGAAAAACAATTGCGGCGGCGAGCTTTCGCTCGGTAGCCTGCTGTACAGGTGAGGGGATCATCCGCCAAGATGCGATCTGATTGCCAGTGGCCCTGGCTGGAGGTTCTGGCCAGCGTCTCGCTGGCCCGGCTGCCCGCGATACTCTAATTTCTCGTTTTGACGCGTTTTCTCTGCGCGAACCGGTATCCGCCCCGGATATTGCTCCGGGGCAGGTTTCGCCTGAAAACGCCATGGGGGGACGGAATGTCAAACCAAGCCTGGTTCTTCGCATCCCAAGGCCAGCAGCAAGGCCCTTACTCGCAGGCTCAGCTCCAGGGTTTCATCGCCAGAGGCATCGTTACGGCGACCACCCTGGTCTGGAGCGAGGGCATGGCGAACTGGCAGCCGGCGGGGGCTATCCCGGGCCTGTTCTCGGCGGCCTCAGGCCCGCCGGCGGTGTCTGATTCGGGTGGGCCGCCGGTAAGCGCCGGGGGCTGGGGTAACGGATCGCTCGCGATCGATTTCGGAATTTGGCAGTTCATTTGGCGCTCGGTGGTGCTCATCGTTAGCGCTCTGCTCATCATCCCGCTCCCGTGGGTCTTTGTCATGTATTGCAGGTGGATGGTTTCCTGCATCCACGTCCCGGCGCGGCCAAATCTCACCTTCACGGGCACGGCGGTCACCCTTCTTCCGTGGTACTTCGGCGCGATTGTGCTCTCGATCTGTCTCGGCCTGACCGGAAACCAGTATGTCAACGCCCTCTCGATTCTGATCCAGTTCGCACTGTACTGGCTCGCCATCAAATGGCTGGTCGCCAACATCGCGTCGAACGGGCAGCCGCTCGGGCTCAGCTTCTCGGGGTCGATCTGGGGCTATCTGGGCTGGATTATCCTGGGATTCCTGTCCGTCGTCACCGTCATCGGCTGGGCGTGGGTCTATACCGCGCAGGTTCGATGGATGTGCCGTCACATTGAAGGCACGCGGCGTGAGGTCGTGTTCAACGCGACCGGATGGGCGATGCTGTGGCGGACCGTGCTGTTCAGCTGGGGCTGCGTGCTGGTGATCCCGATTCCCTGGCTGGTACGCTGGTACATGCGATGGTACGTCTCGCAAGTCGCGCTGGTCGAACCAGCGGCTTAGGCCGCGCCTACTTGCGCTCGCGCAGCGAGCCTTCCTGCGCGACCGAGGCCACCAGCGTGCCGTCCTGCTTGAAGATCAGGCCACGGGTCAGGCCGCGCCCGCCTTGCGCACTCGGCGAGTCCTGGGCGTAAAGCAGCCATTCGTCGGCGCGAAACGGCCGGTGAAACCACATCGCATGATCGAGGCTCGCCGGCATCATGCGCTTGTCGAATAGCGTCCGGCCGTAGCGCGCCATCGCCGCATCGAGCAGCGAAAAATCCGACGCATAGGCCAGCGCGCACATATGCAGCGCCGGATCGTCCGGCAGTTTTGACGCGGTGCGGATCCAGACATGGATACGGCCGTCCTCGATCTTCTGGCCGAAATAGCGGCCGAGCTCGACCGGCCGCAATTCGATCGGACGATCGGATTCATAATAGCGGCGGATGAACTCCGGCATCTCACGGAACATCGGCTGCTTTGCCATTTCCTCCGCGGTCAGTTTTTCCGGCGGCGGTACGTCGGGCATCTTGTCCTGATGGTCGAACGCGCCGTGCTCTTCCACATGAAACGACACCATGATCGAGAAGATCGCGTGGCCGTGCTGGATCGCGGTGACCCGGCGGGTCGAATAGCTCTTGCCGTCGCGCAATCGTTCGACCTCGTAGATGATCGGAATCTGCGGATCGCCCGGCAGGATGAAATAGCAATGCAGCGAATGCGGCAGCCGGCCCTCGACGGTGCGGCAGGCCGCCACCATCGCCTGTCCAATCACCTGCCCGCCGAACACCCGCTGCCAGCTCGTCTTCGGGCTGCTGCCGCGAAACATATTCACCTCGATCGGCTCCAGATCGAGAATGGAAATCAGGTCGATCAGTCCTTTGGACATCGAAGCGCTTTCGTTTCCCAGTCATTCCGGGACAAAACCAAGCCTTGAGCCGGGAATGACGATCAAGGGATACAAGGCCTTGTTTCCTGCACCTGTTTCGCCCAGCTATAATCAGGTAGCAAGTCCAGTTTCCAAGTCTCAAATCCGGTTTCCAAGTCCGGTTTTTGGCGTGAGCAGGGTCCACTATGGCGGCACAGCGAAGTATTGTCATCGGCGGCGGCGCCTTTGCCGGATTGGCGCTGGCGCTGGCGCTGCGTCAGGGCCTTGGCGCCGAGCTTCCGATCATCGTGGCCGATCCGGCGCTGGGGACAAGGCCGAGCCGCGATCCGCGCGCCACCGCCATCGTTGCCGCCTGCCGCCGGCTGTTCGATGCCATCGGGGTGTGGGATCAGGTCGCCGCCGACGCGCAGCCCATTCTCGACATGGTCGTCACCGACTCCAGGCTCGATGACGCGACCCGTCCGGTGTTTCTGACGTTTGCGGGCAATGTCGAGCCGGGCGAGCCGTTCGCACATATGATCGAAAACCGTCATCTGATCGATGTGTTGGTGCAGCGCGCCACGGCCGAGGGTATCGATCTCAGGGCCACGGCGGTGACGGATTTTGCAGCACGCAGCGATGGCGTCGATGTGACGCTGGCCGACGGCAGCGTGATCGAGGCGAGCTTGCTGGTGGCGGCCGACGGCGCGCGCTCGAAACTGCGCGAACGGGCCGGGATCGCCACCCATGGCTGGGACTACGATCAATCCGGCATCGTCGTTACGGTCGGCCACGAACGCGAGCATCATGGCCGCGCCGAAGAACATTTCCTCCCCTCCGGGCCGTTTGCGATCCTGCCGCTGCGCGGCAAACGCTCGTCACTGGTATGGACCGAGAAGCGCGCCGAGGCGGCGCGCATGGTGGCGTTGGGCGAGGACGAATTTCACGGCGAACTCGAACGGCGCTTTGGCCTGCATCTCGGCGAGATCAAGGCGCTGGACAGCCCGCGCGCGTTTCCGCTCGGCTATTTCGTGGCGCGCTCCTTTATCGGCGAGCGGCTGGCCCTGGTCGGCGACGCCGCGCATGTGATCCATCCGATCGCCGGGCAGGGGCTCAATATGGGCCTGAAGGATGTCGCAGCCCTTGCCGAGGTGATTGTCGATGCGGCGCGGCTCGGCATCGATCTCGGCCAGGCCGACGTGCTCGATCGCTATCAGCGCTGGCGGCGGTTCGACACCATGGCGATGGGGCTTGCGACCAATTCGCTCAATCTTCTGTTCTCGAACGAATCAAGGTTGTTGCGCACCGTGCGCGACATCGGATTGGGACTGGTCGATCGTGCGCCGCCGCTGAAAAATCTGTTCATCCGCCAGGCCGCGGGGCTATCGGGCGAGGTGCCGCGGCTGCTGAAGGGCGAGGCGCTGTAGGCGCAGTCGCCCTGCGAATGCGAGACGACGTACGGGACGATATCCAGCAAGATCAGCGCGCGTCGTTCGCCAGGATGAAATTCGCAACCGAATCGATCAGGACCGGGTCGAGCGCCCGCTCCGGCTGATTGTAGGCGGCCAGATCGTCGTCCTCATCGGTGACGTCGACCAGGACGTGGTTCATCTCCGGGAGCCACAGCGTTTTCGCCAGCGGAGATGCGGCGGAAAGGGCTATGAAATCAAGCCGTGCCACCTGCCGGTCACGGCCGCCTCCGACGATCAGCGTCGGCCGTTCGATCAGCTTCAGAGGATCGATCGGGTCTTCGGTAAACGCCGAAGCGATGCCGGGTTGCATCGACGGCGCGATCGCCAGTCCCTGCGGCGGCGGATCGACGATCTGCCCGGCCATCATGGCGTCGATCGCCTTCACGATCGGCTCAAGTCGGTCGGGACTGAGCTTCTTTTCAAGCTGGGCCTTGACCAGGTCGCCCTGCCGCCGCGCCGCGGTCACCAGCAAAACAAGGCGGTCGATCGGTACGCGCCGCGCGGTCAGGATGGCGACCAGGCCGCCCTCGCTATGTCCGGCCACGACGATCCGCGAGAACTTTCCGCTGCTGCGCAGATAGTTCACCAGCGCAGTTGCATCCTCGACAAAGTCCTTGAAGCGGAAATCTTCCGGTCGTCCGAATTCCGGTTTCCAGCCACCGGCACCGCGCTTGTCATAGCGAAGCGTTGCGATCTTGCGCGCGACCAGTTGCTCCGAGAGTTTCTTCAGCGTCGCCGGTTTGACTTGCGGTCCATTGCCGTCATGGTCGGTCGATCCGGAGCCCGCGATCAGAAGCACGACCGGCGGCCGTTCGACGTCGGGTGGCGTCGTCAGCACGGCGTCGATGGCGCCGACGCGAATTTTTGTTTCTTCGGCGCCGGCGCCGGCCATCGCACCACAGAGGCCGAGAATAGCGAGCGCACCAACGAGCGCAGCAAGGAGTGTCCTGGCGCGCATGGGTTACTCGATCTTCCGCGCCTCTTCCGGCAGCATGATCGGAATGCCGTCGCGAATCGGATAAGCGAGCTTCGCCTTGCGCGAGATCAGTTCCTGCCGGGCCGCGTCGAATTCAAGCGGACCCTTGGTCAGCGGACAGACCAGAATTTCCAGCAATTTGGGATCGACGGTGCCTTCAAGGCGTTCGGGCTGGGATGTCATACTCGGGTCTCCGGCGCGGGATGTCGACCCTGTAGCATATTCGCTCAAAACATGTAGCAGCGCGACGCTCTCGCAAGGCGATCCGGGGCGGTTCGTCGGGCAAGGCGCGACACCGACGTTGGGCACTGGCGCGCGGTCGGAGACCGGACCCAGGGGCCTCCTCGGCGAAAAAATGCCGACCGTGGAAATCCGCTGCCTAAGCGCAATCCAGCGTTAACGCATCAAGGTAAAAAGCATTGCTGTATTCAGGATATTTGCAGCCCGGGAATAGCGGCGGGATCTTTACGGCGGCTTTTTAGGCCGTTTACGCGGGTTTTGGGCAGATCGGGGCAACTCGGTAAAAAGAACTCAAAAAGAACCGATAGATTGCGAGCGATCTCGCTAGGCAGATTCCAATAATTCCTCTGTAAACCTGTCGGGGTGCTGGAAAAGCCATAACCGGAACGGCGAAGGATCGACATGTTAATGAATCGACGTCAAAGCGAGCGGCGCCTGTGCAGGAGTTTCGCGAAGATCCAATTCGGTACCGGTTCGCTGCCGCGCGATTGCACGGTCACGGACGTATCGGATGGCGGGGTCAAGGTGATCGCCGAAGATCTCGATATCCCTCCCGAATTCACCATCATCCTGTCGACAAGCCGTCCACGCCAATGTCGGCTGGCATGGCGGATCGGCCATGAATTCGGCGCTCAATTTATCGACTAAGTTGCAGCCGCCAGAGTCGGAGCCTGGCGCCAGCTTAATCGAAAATTAGCATTAACCTGTGAGCATTTTTCCGGGTCGGTCACCGGCCGCAGGTCAAGTAAATGCTCCAGAAATTACTCCAGCGACATCGCTTCGCAAGAATTCTCGCGTCGACCACATGGTCGGCGATTGTGGTGCTGGGGCTTTGCAGCTGCCAGACCGACGGCATGTCGGATATCACGGGGTCGCTGGGCGAGAAAACCGAAACCAGCAGCGCCGTTGAACCCGCGCACCGGGTGGAATTCTATCGTGATCGCTTTCGGGCCCATCCCGAGGACACCGAGGCGGCGCTGCAATACGGAAAGGCGCTCCGGGCGGCGGGGCAGCGGTCCCAGGCGGTCGCAGTGCTCGAACAGGCCACGATCGCTCACCCCAGCGACAAAGCCCTGCTGGCGGGCTACGGGCGGGCGCTGGCGGACAATGGCAATTTCGAGCAGGCATTCGATGTCCTCAGCCGCGCCCATACCCCGGAAAATCCGGATTGGCGGATTCTTTCGGCTCAGGGCGCGGTGCTCGATCAACTCGGCCGCGGCGAGGAAGCACGGCAGTACTATGCGAGCGCGCTGAGAATCGCGCCCGAAGAACCTTCAGTGCTGTCCAATCTCGGACTTTCATATCTCCTTGCGAAAGATCTGCCCCAGGCGGAGGAGACTTTACGCCGCGCGCATGGCCGCCCGAATGCGGATCCGCGGGTGCGGCAGAATCTCGCCTTGGTGGTTGGCCTGCGGGGCCGGGTCGCCGAGGCTGAAAGCATCTTGAAGGCCGATCGGCCGGCCGCGGAAGCGGCGGCGGATGTCGCCTATCTGAAGCGCATGTTGGCTCTGAAGGCGAATGCGCGGACCGAGGCGGATAACGTCGCGCCGAAAGCCGCCGCGCGAGCCGATTGAGGTCACCGCGCCGCGTCAGCGGTTGTTGCGGCTGACGACGCGTCGCGCTGCGCCAGACTACGATTTTTTGGAGCGCAGCTTGCTACTTTTTGGAGCGCAGCTTGCTAATGATCGGTGACAGGAACGATCCCCGCGGCTTTTTAGCGTCGCCGCGGCCGGTCATCTGTTGCGCGATCTGCACGAACATCTTGCTGGCGCGATGACCGGCGGAGATTTCCGCGATCATCTGGCCGTTATTGGCCGCGGTGCCGAACATTCGCGGGTCGAACGGAATAGACGCGATCGGCGGGCTCTCGACGGCGTCGGCGAATTCGCGCGGGGTGATTTCCGGGCGCTTGGGCATGCCGACCTGACTGAGACAATACAGCGGTGCCCGGTCATTGGGCCGCGATGTCTTCAGCATGTTCAGCATGTTCTTGGTATTGCGCAGGTTGGCGAGGTCCGGTTCGGCAACGATCAGAATATCATCCGCGCCGATCAGCGCGCGCCTGGTCCACCCCGACCATTGATGGGGAACGTCGAGCACAATGCAGGGCGTCGTCATGCGCAATGTATCGAAAATCGCATCGAAGGCTTGCTCGCCGAAGTCATAGACCCGATCGAGCGTCGCCGGCGCCGCCAGCAGGCTGAGGTGGTCGGTGCATTTCGCCAGCAACCGCTCGATGAAGGCGGTATCGGGCCGCTCGGCCGCGAACACGGCGTTCGCGATTCCCTGCAACGGATCCTTGTTGAAGTCGAGCCCGGCAGTGCCGAACGCGAGGTCGAGATCGATGACGACGGAATCCAGCGAGAGATCGCGTGCGATGGCCCAGGCGACGTTGTGCGCGACGGTGGATGCGCCGACGCCGCCTTTTGCGCCGACGATGGCGATCATGCGGCCGACAGCGACTTCCTCCGCGACCGAGAACAAGCCGCATATCGAACGGACGACATCGAGGGTATCGACCGGTCCGACCACGTAATCACTGACTCCGCGACGCACCAGTTCGCGATAGGGCGCCTCATCGTTCTCATTGCCGATCACGACGACGCGCGTTCCGGCGTCGCATACGGTTGCGAGTTGGTCGAGGCCGGCAAGGATATCGCTGTTGCCCTCGGTCTCGATAATGATCACGTTCGGCGTGGGCACCGTGCGATAGGTTTCGATGGCAGCGGCCATGCCGCCCTTCTTGATGGTCAGATGGGCCTTGCCGAGGCGTCGGTCGACGCCGGCCGCCTCTATCGCCGCCGAAGTCTCCGCGGTCACGCAGAAGGCCTGCACCGACACCCGCGGTGCCGGACTGATGTAATCCTGTGGCGATGGCGGAGGGGCGTCCGGCTGCCCTTTGGAGTTTTGACGCGCGTTGCTGCTCATTTGCCTGTATCGCTGAGTTTGGCCCTGTCGGCTTCTGGATAAGTGGTCGCGGTCGAGTTGCCTTTGCGATACTTCTCGAAGCCTTCCGAGCGCCGCATGGTATCGGCGGGAGTTTCAGACCGCGGCTGCACGAGATCCGCTGGATTGTCGATCATCGCCGCCATATTGCGCTGATAGGCACAGCCGAAATTGTGATAATCCGTGTTGTCGGAATAGCTCTTGTCCTTGATTGAAGGACCGAGATCCTCAGGCCACAGCCCGCACGGACCGGCCACCGCGGCAATCCTCGGATAACTCAGCCGGATCGTCGGCAGCGTTCGAGGGTCGTCCGGATGGTAGTGGCGCAACGTCACTGCGTGTGCGGGCACGCCGCCTGCCGCCAGCAGCGCCTTGATTTCCTGGAACGAGCTCGCCGCGGCCCGGGCATTCGGCGTATCGACCGGCACATCGGCGACGATCGCGCCAGTGCCTTCGCTAACCCATACCCGGGCTAATCCGATGACGTCGGCGCGCTGTGAAGCGGACAGGTCTCCGCGCGCGTGACCGATGAAGATGACGACGGATCGGTCGGCCTCCTGGATCGCGATCGGATGACGCAGGCGATAATCGTCGGGAACGTGCGCCGTCGCGACTTCTCCGGTGCCGGTGGAGCCGGTGATATCCGTACACGCACCCAGCGTGACCGAAAGGCCGATAAGCGCGCCCAGCAGGCCCAGGGTTCGATGCCGATTGACCGATAATGTGTTTGTCATCGTTGTGTTCTCGTTCCGCCGCCTCAGTCAATGATGAAGCCGAAATTGCCCTGATAGCCGCCAATCTGCTCGGCGCGCGCGGGGATGCCGTAGATCCGGTTGATCTGGGCAAATAGTGTGGATTGGGCATCCGACGCGGGCGCAAAGCCGTCATCGGGACGCGACAACTCTTTCTGCGCAACCGCCCGGACGATATAGGGCGTCACGATGACCATCAGCTCGGTCTGGTTCTTGACAAAGTCCTGGCTCCTGAAGAGCTGGCCGAAGATCGGCAATTCATCGACGCCGGGCAATCCGTTGACGGCTTGCTTGGTTTGCTCCTGGATCAGCCCTGCCATGGCCATCGAGCCGCCCGAGGGAATTTCCAGCGTGGTCTCCGCGCGACGGGTCTTGACCGAGGGAATCGTGGTTCCACCGGCACCGCCAGTCAAAGCATTATCGGCCGAGACTTCCGACACTTCGGTCATTACCCGCAGGCTGATCCGTCCCTCGGTCAGCACCACCGGCGTGAAATTGAGGGAGATACCGAATTTCTTGAAACTGACTGTCTGGACGCATTGTCCGATAGCGCCTCCTGTCGTCGTTTGACAGGTTACGCCGGTCGGAATCGGAAATTCGCCGCCGGAAATAAACGTGGCGGACTCGCCGGAGATGGCCGTCAGATTCGGCTCAGCCAGCGTCCGGATCACACCGGCGCTTTCCATCGCGCGCAGGGTAGCGGTGACCGAGGGCACACCAGCTTTGGTCAAGGCCGACGTGGTTACGGAGTTGCCAGATGCGAGCGGGCCGTTATTGGCGGTGAACGCATTGGTATTGTTGAAATTGACCACAGAGGTGCCGATATTCATCGTGGCACTGAGATCGACGCCCAATTGCTTGACGATATTCCGCTGCACTTCGGCGACAGTGACCTTCAACATCACCTGATCGCGGCCGCGGACGACGATGGAGTTGACGATCTTGTCGGGACCGCCCACCAGGCGCGCGACGACATCGCCTGCCTGCTGAGCCTCGATCGGACTGGACACCGAGCCGGTCAGCATGACGCCGTCGCCGATGCCTTCGACCTGGATTCCCGCAGCGGGCAGCATTTGGCGCAGCGCGGCGCGCACGCCGTTGAGATCCCGTTTGATGGCGATGTCATAAGAGGCGATTTGCTGGCCATCGGAATCGAAGAACACGACGTTGGTCTGGCCGACGGTCTCGCCGATGATGTAAGCGCGCTGCGGCGTGCGGATGACGGCGTTCGCAATCTTCGGGTCGGCGACCAGCACATCCTTGGCGTCGCGGGGCAAATCGACAATTATGGATTTGCCGATGCCGAGCGCAAGAAAGCGGACCTTCGCAGGTACGCTGGCCGAAATCGGTGCCGCAGCGTGGTCGTCGTTCGCCTGGACCGGGGCCAGCGCCGCGGTGAGCGTCAGCGCGGCAACAGCCGAAAACGACAGGGTGTGGATAAGAAACGTCCGCAACAGCCGATGGGCCCTCATATCAAGCTTCCTTCTGGTCACTTCTGTGTTGTGGTCGGGCTTGAGACGCCGTCGCGAACCGCATCGATACCGCCGGTCGCAAGAGGCGTGGTGTCGGACCCGTCAGCGGGAATGGCAGCGATGCCGCCGGCGCTGGGAGCGATCGTCAGGAAGACCAGGAAGACATTGCGTGGGATATGCATACGCTCACTCAGGATTTACGCAGGGATATTGAACTCGTCTTGGTCGCAGCCTCGCCTCTCCTGCATGACTAAGCAGTAAAGGTGTAAGCGAACTTGAGAGCCGGAGAGTTTGCGGAAAGGGACCATGGGATTTGTCCTCATGGTGAACGGGAAGTTATCGTTCGAAACGCGCCGTGGGTTCGTCGACCGATGTCGTCCCGGCCTGCGCGCGATGGCCTGGGTTGGGGCGGCCCGGCGCGGAGACAATCGCGGTTCGGCTCTTTAGTATTGTCGATGGACGGCGCTTCGCGGTGGACCGAGGCGATACAAAACCGGGGATCACCATGCGGGCAAAGGCGCGAAGCCGATGCCTGGCGCCGTCGGCGCGACGTTACGGCGTGGCGATCCGGAGCAGTTCGGCGAGCACCGCCGCCTGCCTGGCGCGCGGCAGCGGGTGATCCGACAATGCAAAGCCGACAAACGCCCAATAGAGAAGCTGCGCGCGGGCACGGGCGATGCCGGGAGAGAGCCCGGATGCCCTCAAGAGGCTTTCCACATAGCTTAGCCGGCGCCGGTCGATGGCTTGCACCGCATTTCGCGCCGCCGGGTCGTGTGCGGCCCAGGTACGGACCGCCTTTTCCAGCGCCAGCCCGCCGCCGAACGCCTGGCGCAACAGCAGCGCCACCGGATCTTCGCTGCCCGATGCGGCTTCGACATTGGCAATGATCCGCTCGGCGGCGACCTCGCGCCAATGCTTGAGGATCGCGGCGTGAAAGGCATCGACGTCGGCGAAATGCCAATAGAAGCTGCCGCGCGATACCCCCAGCGCCTTAGCCAGCGGCTCGGCCTTCAGCGCCGTAAACCCGCGGGCGGCCAGTGCCTTGAGACCCTGGTCGAGCCAATCTTTGGCGGAGAGTTGATCGGTCATGTTCTTCCCTGCGACAATCCACCATACACTACTGTATTGACTGACGCCAATGCGTCCATCAAAGTCTCCATACAGTTATGTATGGAGACCGATCCGATGCGCGATCTGCTGTTGCAATGTTCGGGCCTCGCCGCGATCGCGGTGGCCATCATCCATGGCGTGCTCGGCGAAACCAGAGTGTTCGCCCGCGCCACCATCGAGCCGCCGCGGCTGCGCAATCTGATCCGGCTCTGCTGGCAGGTCGGCACCGTCGGCTGGATTTGCGGCGGCGTGCTGTTGATCGCCGCATCCTCGATGGCGTCGGCGCCGGCGCGGCACTGGATCGTCGTCACGGTGGTGGCGATGTACGCCTTCGGCGTGATCGGCAATGCCTGGATCTTCCGGGGCCGGCATTTCGGCTGGATGGCGCTCGGTGCGGTGATCGCGCTGGCGGTGGCCGGGTATTAGGGCTTTAATATTATTGCAGCCCGGTATCGCCGCTGGTGCGCTTCTTGGCGAGGTCCATTTCGGTAACGGCGATCAGGATCTCGGCGCGGGTTTTCAAATCGGGCGCCTCGAGCATCGCCTGCTTTTCCGGCGGGCCGTAGGGCGACATCATCGCGAGCGCGTTGACCAGCGCCTCATTTGGCGCGCTTTCGACGCCTTCCCAGTCGACCTTGAGATTGTTGGCTTTCAGAAAATCCGTCAGCACTTCCAGCAACGCCTCGCGATCGACGGCTTCTTCGCCTTTGCGCGCGGTGAAATCGTCGATGTAGGGGAAATAATCCACCCTGCATTGCCGATACGGGGTTAGCACCACGACTTCCTCGATCACCTTGAAGCGTGCGATGCCGGTGAGTTCGAG
>NZ_JBEKCZ010000031.1:0-36528 GCF_050014615.1 Bradyrhizobium sp.
ATCGACCTGATGGATCTTGCGGCCCCGATGCTGCCCCACCCACAGCGTCCCTTCGGCCCAGGCGAGTCCGGAGTCACCGCCGCCGCCAGGTGCCGGGATCGTCGCGAGTACACCGCCGGTCTTCGGATCGATCTTCTGGATGCGATCCTCGGCGATCTGAAACAGGTTCTGACCGTCGAAGGCGGTTCCCGCGTGCGCGGCGACATCGATCGAGCGCAGCGTCTTCCCGCTCGCGGGATCGAGGGCGTTCAGCTTGTCTCCGGACGCAAACCAGACGTGCTGGCCGTCATAGGTGACCCCATTCACGCGCTCGATGCCCGGAAAGGGCCCATACTCGCGCAGGATTTCGGCCGCGGATCGTTTCATGCTTGGCTCCTGATCACTCGGTGGTTGCTGCCACCCTAGTCACTCGGCAGCGGACCGGGGAGTAACAAGATTGTCGGGAATCCCGCCACCGGCGGGGTCATCCAGCGCCGCGCGCGCCCGCGCCCAAACCACTGCACCTTGTCTGCGGCCGCAAGCGAATCGAGCGCGCGCTGCACGGTGCGCGGACTGGCTCCGAGCGCAATCGCCAGCGCCGAACTCGACCACGACTCGCCGTCGGCGAGGAAGGCGAGCACCGCCGCGTGCTGCTCGTCGACGGGCGGTGCCAGCACGACGACCTCGCGGGCGCGGTGCGGCACCAGCGCAAAACCTTGCTTCGTCGCACTCACGTCGGCCAGCGTCCGCAGCTCCACGCGAAGTCGCCCGATCTCGACCCGCAACCGTGCCCGATGCGATTCATCGGCGTGTTTCGCCCGGAAGGCGCGTGCGAGCAGCGTGCTCCTCGGCACGTCTGCGGGCCACGCCTCACCCAGCGCGCGCGCAAGCGCGAACAATACCGGGCGCGTCGCGAGCGAGACCACGGTGCCTGCGTTGCGTACGACGTAACGGCATGCGTCGACGACGAGCGCTTCCGACGCCAGTAGCGCTTCAACCTCCTCGAGCAGGAGCAGCCGCTCCTCGCCACGCGCAATCAGGCGGGCCGCTGGCGTGTTCAGGACCAGCGATGCGCTTTCAACCTCCGCCGTCAGCGCCGGGATATCTGCGTCGCGCGCGGCCCGCGCGGCCCGAGCGAGTGCCGCGCGCGCTGTCTTGGTCCGGAGGCGTCGCATCTCGATCCCCGCAACCACCAGCTCGTGGGCGACCCTCGACGCCGGCGGGAATGGCGCAGGGTCGAGCTCGGCGAGTGCGTGCTCGGCCTCGTCAAGGCGCCCAATCAGAAGCAGGCGCCGGATCGCAAGGTGCCGCGCCAGCGCGGCGTTTACATGGTCGCCGTGCGCTTTCAGCGTTGCCCACGCCGCGTCGAGCGCCTTTGCGGGCCAGCCGAGGTCGCGCGAGACCAGCGCGATCTCGGCCTCGGCGACGACACATCTCGCGCGGGCCACGGCCTCTCTCGGACCGAACGCGCGCGCGGCACTTCGCAACAGGGCTTTCGCTCGAACGAGATCGCCCAGCTGCGCCATCGCGATGCCGCGCAGCGCGAGCGCGGGCGGGTCGTCGCGCAAGGCAACCCGCTTCAACGCGCCGAGCGGGTCACCTGCCGCGAGCGCACGCGCGGCGGCCGTGATCAGCGAGTCCATCGGAATCCCGTCACACTTGTCACTCTCACCGTTCGAGGTCCGGTCCTATTCTAGCACACGACGATCAATCAACACGTCGCAGCGAGCAGGCCACTGTCATGGTTGACTGGACATTCCTCTCCCCAGCGTTTCTCACGGCCCTGGTCGAATGGGCTGTCGCCGTTGTGACGGTGCTGGCCGTCGGCCCGGGCCACCCGACGAAGCACACCCAGGGCCGGCGTGAAGAACGCCGCAGAGAATCATTCCACTCCAGCCCGGTCCAAGGAGGATCACCATGACCAACAGCACGATTGAACCAGCACACCCGGTAGTCGATCGGGGCACCTTCCAGGCAGAGCTGGACGCATTGCGGGTTCGAGAGAAGGCTCACACCAAAGAAGGCGACGCCATTGCAGCCGCCCGCCGACGGCTCCCCATGGTCGAGGTGGATGCTGCGATACCGCTCATTGGCGACCATGGCGCGGTACCATTGTTGGATGTGTTTGAGGGCCGCCGGATGCTCATCGCCTACTACTTCATGTGGCACACCGGCCACCCGGCGCCCGAGCAGTGCGAGGGATGCACCTGGGTTACGTCGCATGTCCGCGAGCTGTCCTATATTCATTCTCGCGACGTCACCTACGCCACGTTTTGCCAGGGCCCGTACCAAGAGAGCGCGCGGTACCGCGACTTCATGGGCTGGGAGATGCCTTGGTACTCGGCCGAGGGCTCGCTCGACACTCTCTTGATCGGACGCCGGGTCGGCATGATGCATATCGTTTGCTACCTGCGACAGGGCTCCAGGGTCTTCGAGACTTACTGGACGACGAGACGCGGCGTCGAGGCGATGGATAACAGCTACCGGTTGCTCGACTTGACCGTCTATGGGCGGCAGGAGACATGGGAGGACTCGCCGACCGCTTGGCCACAACGGTTTGAAGGCAAGCAGGTTATCCGCACCGATGGGCGTCCCACCGCCCAGTGGTCCCGCCTCGAAGCCGGACACTCCGACAATCTCGGCAGCAACCCCCGTGGTCGCACGGCGAATTGTGGCTGCGGCGCGCCGGACTGACGCGCTCCGTTTATTTGCGCGACAGCGGCAATCCAGAGCTTCGTCTCTGGGGCCATCACTTGGGCGCATTGCGCTGCGAGCCGTGCGCGCATGTCCTGCTGAGCGTTGACTTGGATGGCACGACGCCAATAACCAGTGCGTGCTGAACTGTTCCATCCAACCGAAAGCAGGATCCGATGGCACGCGTGCGCTGTATCACTGAAATGGGCATGGGCGTCGACGTTCACGGGCGCGATGCCACCAAGGCGGCGCGGCGCGCGGTCTCGGATGCGATCCGGCATTCCAGCGTCGGTTTCTTTCGGATGGTGGGCAAGACCGCCAACGACATGTTCGTCGACGTCACCATCGGCGTGCCCGACCCCGGCGCGGTCGACTGCGCTGCGGTGGCAAAGGAGCTGCCTTACGGCACCGTGACCGTGACGGCCGTCAAGGGCGGGCTTGAAATACCCGCCGAACGCGGAAGTGATGCCATCATCATTGCCAACGCCGCCGTCATCGTTAGTCTCGATGATGGCGCGCCGGACAGCGCCCATCACGACGTTGATTCCTCGGGGCTGGCTTTTGAAATTGCATCGCGCCCGGCATTCCGCGAAGCTCTGCAAGAGGGCAGGCCGGTCCTGCTTGAGCCGATCATGAAGCTCGAAGTGGTGACGCCGGAAGATTGCAGCGGGTCGGTCATCGGCGATCTGAATTCACGGCGCGGCCAGATCCAGGGTCAAGACATCCGCGGCAATGCCAACGTCATCCACGCGATGGTGCCACGCACGAATATGTTCGGTTACGTGAACAGTTTGCGCCAGATGAGCCAGGGCCGCGCAACCTTTACGATGCAGTTCGATCACTACGCCATTACGCCTTTCCCCGACGATGATCCACCGTTTCGGCCGGCGAATCAGAATGCGTAGCTAACTATTTGCGTAATCGCTCGTCTTTCAGAGCCAAGTAAAAGAAGGAACCCCGTCGTCATGAATCGAATTGCCAAACCGCTGCTGGCATCCGCTGCACTGTGCGCGGCGGCCGCCCTCTCGCCTGCTAACGCTGAGATCGATGTCATCCATCTCAAGCCCGCGATCGAGGCCTCGGTCGAGGCCGATTATCCAAAACTCGACGCGCTCTACAAGGACCTCCACGCCCATCCCGAAGTCGCCTTTGAGGAGGTGAAGACATCAGCCAAACTCGCCGCCGAGATGCGCGCGCTCGGTTTCGAGGTCACCGAGAAGGTCGGCAAGACCGGGCTGGTCGCGATCTATAAAAACGGCGACGGTCCCACCATCATGGTGCGCACCGAACTCGACGCGCTGCCAATGGAAGAAAAAACCGGCCTGGCCTATGCCAGCCATGACAAGACCGTCTGGAACGGGCAGGACACTTTTGTGGCCCATAGCTGCGGCCACGACATTCACATGGCGAGTTGGGTGGGCACCGCAAAGACGCTGCTCGGTTTGAAGGATCAATGGCATGGCACCTTGATGTTCATCGCGCAGCCCGCCGAAGAAACCTTGTCGGGCGCCAAGGCGATGCTGGCCGACGGCCTGTTCACGCGATTCAAAAAGCCCGATTTCGGTTTTGCCTTGCATGATGGCGCCTTCGCCTATGGCAGCGTCAGCTACCGCGTCGGCATCGGTTCGTCCAATTCCGACAGCCTCGAGATCACGTTCCATGGCCATGGCGGTCATGGCGCGGCGCCGCAGCGAACCATCGATCCCGTGATGATGGCGGCGCGCTTCATCGTCGACGTACAAAGCGTGATCAGCCGCGAGAAAGACCCGACCGAATTCGGCGTGGTCAGCATCGGCGCGATCCATGGCGGCACCGCCGAGAACATCATTCCCGACGAGGTGCTGCTGCGCGGAACCATCCGCACCTTCAAGCCCGAGGTGCGCGCCAAGATGCTGGCGGGGATCGAGCGCACGGCCAGAGCCGTGGCCGCGATGTCGGACGCGCCCGCGCCGGACATCAGGATCACCGAAGGCGCCAAGGCCGTGATCAACGATCCCGGCGTGGTCGAGACCGCCGCCAAGGCGTTGAAGGTCGCATTCGCCGACAAGTTCAGACCGTCGCCGCCGCTCACGCCCAGCGAAGATTTTTCCGAATTCGTCAATGCCGGGGTGCCGTCGATGTTTTTCAACATCGGCGTCTACGAGCCCGAGCGCGTCGCCGCGGCCATGAATGGAACGGGGCCTCAACTGGCCTCCAATCATTCGCCGCAGTTCGCCCCGGTGCCGAAGCCGACCATTGAGACCGGCATCGAGGCCATGACGCTGGCGGTGCTCAGCGCCTTCGATCAGCATGCAAGGGGGAAATGAGGGCAGGGGGCGGGGATAGCGTGCGCATTCGTCGTGAGAACGTGACGCTAGGCCTGCGCGTGCTGGTTAGATGGATGCGAAGCGGTCAGGGGTTCGGCGTCGTCGATGCTGAAATGGAGACGTCCGGCATCGAAGTGTAGGCTGAGGTTTCGGTGTTTCCTGAGATAATGAATACCGACGATCGCAGCGGCGAAACCTGCGGCGGCGCCGACGCCAAGCGACCAGCGCGGGCCGAAATGGTCGGCGACCCAGCCGACGATCGGGGCGCCGATCGGCGTGCAGCCGAGCGCGATCGCAAGGCGGATCGCCATCACGCGCCCGCGCATCGCGGGTTCGGTGGAGAGCTGCATCAGGCTGTTGGTCGAATTGGTGAAGGTCAGGGCCGACACGCCGATCATGACGAGGGCCATGCCGAACAGCCAGGCGTTCGGCGCGATCGCGGCCAGCGTGCAGCCGAGCCCGAAGATCGCGGTGCCGACCAGCAGCAGCGCGAAGCGGGGTTTTTCCCGTCCGGCCGCGAGCAGAGCGCCGGCGATGGTCCCGATGGCCATCACGGAAGTCAGGAGCCCGTATTGGCTCGCGCCGGCATGAAAGACCTTGACCGACATGGTCGAGATGAAGATCTGGAAGTTGAGCCCAAAGGTTCCGATCAGGAACAGCATGAGCGCAATGGCTTTCAGGTCGGGCCGTTTCCAGACGTAGCGAAATCCCTCAATGAGGCTGCCGCGCGTCCGCAAGGCCCTGGTCTGCACATGGAGTTCGCCGAGGCGCAGCAGCGCCAGCGAACAGAGCACCGCGACAAACGAAGCGCCGTTGATCAGGAACACCCAGCCCGATCCGACCGATGCGATCAGGGTGCCGGCGATCGCGGGGCCGATCATGCGCGCGGCGTTGAACGAGGTGGAATTCAGCGCCACCGCGTTCGCCAGATCGGCTTCTCCGACCAGTTCGGCGACAAAGGTGTGGCGCGCCGGCGAATCGAAGGCGGTGACGCAGCCGAGCGCGAACGCGAAGGCGTAGACATGCCACAGTTGAACCAGCCCGGTGATGGTGAGCATGCCAAGGCCGAAGGCCAGCGCGCCCATCGCCGCCTGGGTGCCGAGCAGGAGCTTGCGCCGGTCGAGATGATCGGCCGCAAAACCGGTGAGGGGCAGCTACAGCAGATGCGGCCCGAATTGCAGCGCCATCAGCACGCCCATCGAGGTGGCGTTGTTGTGGGTCAATTGGGTCAGCACCAGCCAGCCCTGGGCGATGCGCTGCATCCATGTTCCCACATTGGAAACGATGGCGCCGCAGGCCCACACCCGATAATTGAAGCCGCGCAGGGAACGGAAAGTGTGTTTCACAGATTGCCGCCGTGAAAACGTCCGAACGTGCGCGCCGCGAACACGGCCATGAGAAGAATGCCCAACCCAAAAGCCGCCACATGATCGGTCGATCGCAGATCAAACTCTCCGACGCGGCAGATCAGGAGATAGCCAATGACCAGGTTGAAGAAGCCCCACAGCACATTGATGGTCGACGAAGATAGGCCCTCGCCGGGCGGTGTCGCAAACGGGCTTTGAAATGGCCGTCCCATCACGCCGCTGACCAGGTGCGGAATGGCGTTGGTGAGAAAAGCGCCGCCGAAGAAGTAGGAGATATAGTGCAGCCATGTCATTGTCCGGCGCTCCGTTGATTGAGAAGGTCGATGATCTCTTGGGTCGTGCCGGTTTCGCCCAGCCGCGGGAAAACCTGTGCGAGGCTGTAGTCGTGAGCCTCGGGGCGTATGTCGGTCATGGCGTCGATCGCGAGGGTGACGTTGAACCCGTGCTCATACGCCTGGCGCGCGGTCGCTTCGACACCGGTCCCGGTGGCCACGCCGACGATCACCACCTGGGTGACACCAAGGGCCTTCAACCGGTCTTCGAGATCTGTGCTCGCGAAAGCTCCCCACGTCCGCTTCGTCACCAAAATGTCAGCCGGCTGCTGGTTGAGCTCGGCGATGAGATCGGTCCATCCGGCGGGAAACGGTGCGCTACTGCGCGGCGGCCGTTCCGTTCGGCCCGGCGCTCCGCCAGCAACGTTGACGAGCACAACGGGCAGGCCATGGCGGCGGAACGCGTCGGCCAGCGCGCGGGCGTTTCTCACGACATCGGCGATGGGATGCGCCGTCGGCAGCGAGACGATGCCTTGTTGCAGGTCGATCACGATGAGGGCGGTGTTCGGGTCAATGATGGTGAGGGGCACGGTGCTCGTTTTGTATGATGGGGACAGCGTTCTGTTGGTGCGCGATAGCAACGGGCGTGCGCGACATCTAGGATTCCGCCAGGCGCTTGATCAGCGCGGCGGCGGCGATCAAGGTTTGCTGTTCGGCCGGGTCGAGCCTGGCCATGGCGGCCAACAGCCATTCCCGCTTGGCGATGTTGCGCTGTCGTCGTGCCTCCACGCCCTCGGCGGTCAGTTCGAACAGGACTTGCCGGCCGTCGGTCGGATGGGGCCGGCGCTGGACCAGTCCCGCCTGTTCGAGATCGGCGAGCGTGGTGCCCATCGATTGAGGTTTGACGAATTCCGCGCGGGCGAGGTCGGCCGTCGTCATCGCGCCAGCCTTGTCGAGCCGCGCCAGGGTCGCGATCTGCGACCAGCTCAGCTCGCCCGGGTTCGCTTCCATGCGCAGCCGGCGGACCAGCTGCCCGATCGCCAGCGAAAGCTCGGCTACGGCCGGTTCCGGCGATGTCGGAGTGTCGGGATTATCGTTCATGGCCTCTTTGTAGATATAAACAGTTAAACTTGCAAGTTAAAACTGGCAAGTTTGACTGTTCAAATTTCCTTGAACGAGGATCGCTCCTGCAGGGCTACCGCGCCCTTCGTGATTTGCCCCGGCGAGGTAAAAGACCTGATCGTCCAACCGAAAAAGATCATTTCAGCGAGCATGCGAATGTCAGATCTGTCCGCCTTTGCGATCACCACGCGCTGGCCAGCGCAACATCCCGATCGTCTCCAGCTGTATTCGCTGCCGACGCCGAACGGCGTCAAGGTTTCGATCATGCTGGAGGAGATCGGGCTGCCGTATGAGCCGCACACGATCAATATCGGCAAGAATGAAACCTTCACGCCGGAGTTCCTGTCGCTCAATCCGAACGGCAAGATTCCAGCCATCATCGATCCGGACGGGCCTGGTGGCGCGCCGCTCGGCTTGTTCGAATCCGGCGCGATCCTGCAATATCTCGCCGAGAAGACCGGAAAACTTCTCCCGGCCGATGCGGCGCTGCGCTATCAGACCATCCAATGGGTGCATTTCCAGATGTCGTCGGTCGGACCGATGTTCGGTCAGCTCGGCTTCTTCCATAAATTTGCCGGCAAGGAGATCGCCGACAAGCGCCCGCTGGAACGTTACGTCGCTGAATCAAAGCGCCTGCTGGGCGTGCTGGAGCGGCACCTCAGCGGGCAGCGGTGGATGATGGGCGAGGACTACAGCATAGCCGACATCGCCTTGATCGGCTGGGTGCGCAACCTGATCGGCTTTTACGGCGCGGGCGAACTCGTCGGGTTCGACACGTTCGGGCAAGTCGCGGCCTGGCTGGAACGCGGCCTCGCGCGGCCGGCGGTGCAACGCGGGCTTGAGATTCCAAAGCGGCCGTGAGTGGGATGATGGTTCGCCGACGGGATGGGTCAGACCCAGTTCTCAACCCTGATACCCGGCATGCGGTTGAACTCGCGCATGTTGTTGGTAACGACGATCAAGCCTTCGCCGCGAGCATGGCCGCCAATCTGCATGTCGTGCGGACCGCAGGGCGTGCCAGCCCGTTCCAGTTCTGCCCGCACTTGACCGTAATGCGCAGCCGCTTTGGCCGTGAACGGCAGCACGTCGAGACGCGCCACGAAATGCTCGATGGCCGCAAGGTTATCGGTACGTTGCACCGATTTCTCCGCGCCGTAGTGTAACTCGCCGAGCGTGATGCTGGAGATGCAGAGTTGTTCGGCCAATGAATTGAACTTCTCCCGCAAGTCCTGCGGGTAATTCTTCATGATGTAGATGCAGATGTTGGTGTCGAGCATGTAGGTGAGCATCAGAACTGCTCGCGTTCCTCGGTCAGGGGCTGCTCGCGGTCGATCATGAAATCGTCGCTCGCACGCGGACCGTTCTGAAACAGATCGTCCCACCGCTTGCCTTGCGGCACGATCACCCGACTACGGCCGATTTTCAAAATGTCGACCTGATGTACATCGTCTGGGAAGGCAACCGCTTTGGGTAGTCGAACGGCTTGGCTGCGATTGCTGGTGAATACCGTGGAACTCGCCATGACACTATCTCTATGTATATCCAATTGGGATATACATAGTTCGCCAGCTACATTTTTGCAAGGAAGCATTTAGCAGAGCGAATGTTCATGGTATGTTCTTTCGACGGTGCGAACATGCCTGAGCAGCTTTTCCTTCCGGGTTTCGAGCGTGGGTTGGCAATGGATTTCCTGTTTTTTGCCCTGCTCATCGGCGCTGAAAACGCATCGCAGATTGTGCAGCTGCGCGAGCGTTTACGTGAGGAAAACGGATTGAGGGGACCGCGGATCGCGGCGAATCTTCTTCATATAACGCTGCATGGTATTGGTGCGTATGACGGTCTGCCAAAATCGGTTGTTGAACGCGCGAAGCAAGCCGGCGCAACCATATCGGCGAAGCCATTCGATGTCGTGTTTGATCGTGCAATGAGCTTTAATCGCAAACGTGATGGACGTCCGTTGGCGCTGTGCGCCGGTAATGAAGTCGCACTTCTTGCATTCCATCGGTTACTTGGCAGAGCGATGAAAAATGTTGGATTTCGCGGGATAACATCGCACTTCAAGCCGCACATGACGTTGCTCTATAGCGATCGCATGTTGATAGCGCGGTCTATAGAAGCGGTCCGGTGGACCGTGCGGGATTTCGTGCTGGTGCAAAGTTTACGCGGGCGCGGTCAAAGCGAATACATTCATCTGGCGCGGTGGCCGTTGCGGGGCTAACTTTACTCCGCAAATTCACCCGAGGATCAAGTTTTGCCCGTCACCATCTACGGCATCAAGAACTGCGACACCATGAAGAAGGCTCGCGCCTGGCTCGACAGCCACGGCGTCGCTTACGGTTTTCATGACTACAAGACCGAAGGCATCGCCAAGGACAAGCTCAAGCATTGGTGCGACGAACTCGGCTGGGAAACCCTGCTCAATCGTGCAGGCACCACGTTTCGAAAATTGCCTGATGACGAAAAGGAAGACCTGAACGAACGCAAAGCGCTCGCGCTGATGCTGGCGCAGCCCTCGATGATCAAGCGGCCGGTGCTCGATCTCGGCGGCAAATTGCTGGTTGGATTCAAGCCGGAGATTTATGCCAAGGAAGTCGCGCCTTCGGGCGGATCGCGACGGTCCAAAGCCTAGATCAGCTCGATGGTTGTCTCGTGAGGTCGGTCGCTGAATTCGATGACCTCACTGGCGGGAATACGGCCGGGCGCACGGTGGAAAAGGTCGTGGTCGATCACGGCCCGAAGCTTTTGCGTCGGCAGACTGTCATTTCCCCGCATCAGATTCCTGATTTCAAAACCGCCATCCTCGCAGAAGGTCTTCAGCGACGCGATGACGTGCGTGACGCCGTCGCCGTCCGAAAACGGCATCAGCAGCCGCTCATAGGCAACGATCCGCCCATAGCTGTCGTCGACGTTGGAGACGCTGTAGACGGGAAGCATGCGTTTCAGGCACTCGTGGTAGATCGGCATCACCAGGGGCACGAGTCTGGCCCCGAGATATTCTTCGAGATATCGGCCCTTGCCGCGATTGCCATAGACGATCGACAGCCGCGTGCCGTCGCTGTCGATAATCAAACGCGGCGGCTGCGTATTCTCGACGGTGAAGAACACCAGGTCGGGAAGTTCTTCCCCGATCCGCGAAGGCTGGTATTCCTCGATTCGCGGCAGCAATTGCGCGCGGGCATAAAGCCGCAGCCACGTGTTCAAAAGATCACGCTGCTTGATCGATTTGACAATCGTCGGGTTGGCGCTGACGAATTCCAAGGCTGTGATCCATCTGGAAACAAAACAATCAATCATCGACCGAAGGCGGAAATTTTTGATGAAACCGCGGGCCTGCGTCGAAACAGCGTTAATGACGGCTTTCCGGAGGGCCTCAATGAATCTTGCAAAAGCGGCCGGCAAGATCGGCCGATCGTGCCTTCCTGACCGCGTGCGCTATTCGACTAATGGCCGAAACGCCCCGATGCTCGCGTCCGGATATGCCCAGCTTTCCACCTTGCGTAACCCGGGTCGTTGACGGCATATTCCGCCCCGGAGGCGGCCGGTCCAAGACGAATTCCAAGGCGTCGGGGAGAACCTGCCGGTTAGAAAAATTAGCCACTCGCGATGGGGCGTCGCGGCGATGGTTAATGGGGGAAATTTGATTGGCCGATGAGTTCATTCTCGAAACCCACGGATTGACGAAGGAATTTGCGGGGTTCTTCGCCGTTCGCGACGTCGACCTGCGGGTCCGTCGCGGCAGCATTCATGCGTTGATCGGCCCGAACGGGGCCGGCAAGACGACGTGCTTCAATCTTTTGACCAAATTCCTGAAGCCGTCAGCAGGCCAGATTCTGTACAAGGGGCAGGACATTACGGCGCTGGCGCCGGCGGATGTGGCGCGCCTCGGCCTGGTGCGCTCGTTTCAGATTTCAGCGGTGTTCCCGCATCTGACCGCGCTTGAGAATGTGAGGGTCGCGCTGCAGCGTCAGCATGGACACTCCTTCGACTTCTGGCGTTCCAAAACCGTGCTCGACCGTTTCAACCACCGCGCCCACGAATTGCTTGACGATGTCGGCCTGAGCGAGTTTGCGACGACACCCGCGGTCGAAATGCCTTACGGGCGCAAACGCGCGCTCGAGATTGCGACGACGCTGGCGCTCGATCCGGAAATGATGCTGCTCGATGAGCCGATGGCCGGCATGGGACATGAAGACATCGACAAGATCGCGGCGCTGATCAAGCGTATCTCTGCGAAATACACCATCCTGATGGTCGAACACAATCTGAGCGTGGTGGCCAACCTTTCCGACATCATCACCGTGCTGACGCGCGGCCACGTGCTGGCGGAAGGCAATTATGCCGATCTGACCAAAGATGAGCGCGTCAAGGAAGCCTATCTGGGGGCTGGTCATGGTTGATTTGAAGGCGGCCGATGCCACAGCGTCAAAGTCCGCACCGGTGACCGGCACCGGCACGCCGATATTGTCGGTTCAGAATCTCGAAGCCTGGTACGGCGAGTCCCACATTCTGCACGGGATCAATTTCGAGGTGAAGGCCGGTGAAGTCGTCACCTTGCTCGGGCGCAATGGCGCCGGCAAGACCACGACGCTGAAATCGGTGATGGGGATCATCGGCAAGCGCACCGGCGCGATCCGCTTCGACGGTCAGGATATCATCCGCACCTCGTCGGACAGGATTGCGCGCATGGGCATCGCCTTCTGTCCGGAGGAGCGCGGGATTTTCGCCAGTCTCGACGTTCGCGAAAACCTGCTGCTGCCGCCGGTGGTGCGCAGCGGCGGCCTGTCGCTGGATCAGATCTTCGAACTGTTTCCGAATCTCAAGGAACGGCTGAACAGCCAGGGCACCAAATTGTCGGGCGGCGAGCAGCAGATGCTGGCGATCGGACGAATCCTGCGCACCGGCGCGCGGTTTCTGATGCTGGATGAGCCGACCGAAGGTCTCGCGCCTGTCATCATCCAGCAGATCGGGCACACCATCGCGCGCCTCAAGAAGGAAGGCTTCACCATCCTTCTGGTCGAGCAGAATTTCCGGTTCGCCGCGACCGTCGCGGACCGCTATTACATCGTCGAGCACGGCAAGATCATCGATGGCTTCGCCAACGCGGAACTGCAAGCCAATATGGACAAGTTGCACACCTATCTCGGCGTCTGAGCGGCCGGAAGGATTCACAGAGGGAACCGATATGAAAACCAGGATTGCCGCATCATTGTTGCTCGGCACCGCGCTGAGCTTCGCGGCCACAAGCGTCGCGTTCGCCCAAGACAAGCAAGACAAGACCGTCAAGATCGGCGCGCTGTCCGATCAGTCCGGCCTGTATGCCGATCTCGGCGGGCCCGGCTCGACGCTGGCGGCCCAGATGGCGGTCGAGGATTCCGGTCTGACCGCCAAGGGCTGGAAGATCGATGTGATCTCGGGCGACCACCAGAACAAACCCGACGTCGGCACCGCCCTCGCGCGGCAGTGGTTCGACGTCGACAAGGTCGACGTCATCGTCGACGTTCCGAATTCGGGCGTGGCACTTGCCGTCAACAACGTCATCAAGGAAAAGAACGGGGTCTACATCAATTCGGGGGCGGCGACCTCGGATCTGACCAACGCGCAGTGCTCTCCCAATACCGTGCACTGGACCTACGACACCTACATGCTCGCCCATAGCACCGGACAGGCGCTGGTGAAGGCCGGCGGCGATAGCTGGTTTTTCCTCACCGCGGACTACGCTTTCGGCGCTGCGCTCGAGCGCGACACCACCGCCGTGATCACGGCCAATGGCGGCAAGGTCGTCGGCGGCGTCAAGCATCCTTTGAACACCGCGGATTTTTCCTCGTTCCTGCTGCAGGCGCAGGCGTCGAAGGCCAAGGTCATCGGGCTGGCGAATGCCGGCGGCGACACCACCAACAGCATCAAGCAGGCGGCCGAATTCGGCATCGTCAAGGGTGGACAGAAGCTCGCAGCACTTCTGCTGTTCATCACCGACGTCAAGGCGATCGGTCTCGAAACCGCGCAAGGCCTGAGCTTCACCGAAACTTTCTACTGGGACATGAACGACGCGAGCCGGGCTTTCTCCAAGAAATTCGCCGCGCGGATGAAGAACGGTGCGCCCCCGACAATGGTGCAGGCCGGCGTCTATGCGGGACTGATCCACTACTTCAAGGCGCTGGAAGCGCTTGGCGGCAATCCGCATGACGGCGTCAAGGTCGTGGATAAGATGAAGTCAATTCCGACCGACGATCCCTTGTTCGGCAAGGGCGAGATTCAGCCCAACGGCCGCACCATCCATTCGGCCTATCTGTTCGAGGTCAAGAAGCCTTCGGAATCCAAGGCGCCCTGGGATTTCTACAAGCTGGTCGGCACGGTTGCGGGTGACCAGGCGTTCACGCCGCTGTCCGAGAGCAAGTGTGCGTTATTGAAGAAATAGCGGCGATCCGCCGGCCTCGCGCCGGCGGGCACCGTTCTGCGTGACAACGGGATTGAGCGCGAAAGATCGATCGATATGCAAGCTCTCTATGCACAGCTCCTGGTGGGATTGATCAACGGCTCGTTCTACGCGCTGCTCAGTCTTGGGCTCGCCGTGATCTTCGGGATGCTCAACATCATCAATTTCGCGCACGGGGCGCTGTACATGATGGGCGCGTTCTGCGCCTATTTTCTGCTCAACGTGGCCGGAATCGGATACTGGCCCGCGCTGATCGTCGCTCCGATCGTGGTCGGCATTTTCGGCATGATCCTGGAGCGGACCATGCTGCAATGGCTTTCCGGTCTCGATCATCTCTACGGATTGCTGCTGACGTTCGGGATGGCGCTGATCATACAGGGCGTGTTTCAGAACTACTTCGGTTCCTCCGGCCTGCCTTATGCGATCCCAGATGAACTCAAGGGCGGCATGAATCTCGGCTTCATGTTCCTGCCGATCTATCGCGGCTGGGTGGTGATCTTCTCGCTCATCGTGTGTCTGCTCACCTGGTACCTGATCGAACGAACCAGGCTCGGCGCCAATCTGCGTGCCGCCACCGAAAACCCGACGCTGGTGCGGGCCTTCGGCATCAACGTGCCCAGAATGATCACGCTGACCTACGGGCTTGGCGTCGGGCTTGCCGCGCTGGCCGGCGTGCTGTCGGCGCCGATCAATCAGGTGCGCCCGCTGATGGGCGCCGATCTGATCATCGTCGTGTTCGCGGTGGTGGTGATCGGCGGCATGGGCTCGATCATGGGATCGATCATTACCGGCTTCGCGCTCGGCGTGATCGAGGGGCTGACCAAATATTTTTATCCAGAGGCTTCCAACACCGTGGTGTTTGTCCTGATGGTGCTGGTGCTGCTGGTGAAACCTTCGGGACTGACGGGACGGGCGGCCTGACATGACGGCGATGACTGACGATTCAATTCCGGTGACCCCACGCGCCATCCATGACGAGATGATCGCGTTCGTCATCATGACCGCGCTGTTGCTGGTGGTGCCGTTCACCGGCCTCTACCCCTTCTTCGTGATGCAGGCGCTGTGTTTTGCGCTGCTGGCGTGTGCCTTCAACCTGCTGATCGGCTATGGCGGACTGCTGTCGTTCGGTCACGCGATGTTTCTGGGCACCGCGGGCTATGTCACCGCCCATGCATTGAAGGTCTGGGGTCTGACGCCGGAACTCGGAATTCTCGCTGGCACCTTGGGCGCCGCCGGACTTGGCGTCATTACCGGGCTGGTCGCTATCCGCCGCCAGGGCATCTATTTTGCGATGATCACGCTGGCGTTGTCACAGCTGTTGTATTTCATCTATCTGCAGACGCCGTTCACCCATGGCGAAGACGGCATCCAGGGCATTCCGCAGGGCTATCTGTTCGGGGTGTTCAATCTCGCCAAGCCCACGGTGCTTTATTACGTCATCGTCGCCGGATTCCTGTTCGGATTCCTGATCATCTTCCGCACCATCAATTCGCCGTTCGGCGAGGTGCTGAAAGCGATCCGCGAGAACGAGCCACGGGCGATCTCGCTGGGTTACAAGACCGACCAGTACAAGCTGCTCGCCTATATCCTGTCCGGGACATTGGCGGGATTTGCCGGCGCGTTGAAGGTGTTCGTCGCGCAGAACGCCTCGCTGACCGACGTGCACTGGAGCATGTCCGGCGAAATCGTGCTGATGACGCTGGTTGGCGGTCTCGGGACCGTGTTTGGCCCGGTGGTCGGCGCCTTCGTGATCATCGCAATGCAGCAATACCTGGCCGGATTCGGGCAGTGGGTGACGGTGATCCAGGGCGTGATCTTCGTGGTCTGCGTGCTGACGTTCCGCCGCGGCGTGATCGGCGAGATCGCGCATTATTTCCGGCGCTCGCTCTAAAGAAGGCCGGTCACCACGTTTGCTAGAGAACGCTCGGGACGGGGCGAAATCCGGCTCCGTTCCCGACCGTACAAAGCGGTGGATGATCCGGTCCGGATCACCGCTCGCCACGCGCTTTCCCGAGAAATGCTTTATGACAGTTGTGTGACGGGCGGCTTTGGGCCGGCCTTTTCTGCGATATGGACATCCGATGTTGCTGCGCTGGTTTCGCTTTTTTTTGCCGAAGGAGGAGCGGTTTTTCGAACTGTTCGCCCGGCACTCCCAGACGGTGGTGCAGGGGGCGCTGGCGCTGCAGGGCATGCTGCGCGGCGGCGATGAAACGCCGGTATTCTGTCAGCGCGTCAACCAGTTCGAAAATGACGCCGACAATATCACCCGCGAAGTGCTGACCGCGGTGCGCCGAACTTTCATCACGCCGTTCGACCGCGTCGATATCAAGAACCTGATCACGTCGATGGACGATGCCATCGACCAGATGCAGCAGACCGCGAAGGCGGTCATCCTGTTCGAGGTGCGAAATTTCGAACCGCCGATGCGCGAGATCGGGACGCTGTTGGTCGAATGCGCCAATCTGGTCGGCCGCGCGCTGCCGCTGATGCAGTCGATTGGCAACAATGTCGCGATGCTGACCGCGATCACCGAGGAAGTGACCAAGCTGGAGGGCCGGGTCGACGATCTCCACGACATCGGCCTCAAGGAGCTGTTCCTCAAGCATCGCGACGCCAACACGATGGATTTCATCGTCGGCGCCGAAATCTACGATCATCTGGAGAAGGTCGCCGATCGGTTCGACGACGTCGCGAACGAGATCAACAGCATTGTCATCGAACAGGTATAGGGCAGGGCCGCGCAGTGGATGCCACGCTTGGTCTTCCGGTTCTGGTCGGGTTGATTGCTGTCGCGCTGTTGTTCGACTTTCTCAACGGATTGCACGACGCCGCCAATTCGATCGCGACCATCGTCTCGACCCGGGTGCTGCGGCCGCAATATGCCGTGCTGTGGGCGGCGTTCTTCAATTTCGTCGCCTTCCTGGTGTTCGGGCTCAACGTGGCGGAGACCATCGGCACCGGGATCATCGAACCCAGCATCATCGATGTGCAGGTGATATTCGCGGCCCTGATCGGTGCCATCGTCTGGAACCTGATCACCTGGGGATTGGGGATACCGTCCTCCAGTTCGCACGCCTTGATCGGCGGATTGGTCGGGGGCGGAATGGCCAAGGCCGGACTTTCGGCCGCGGTCTGGAGCGGGCTGTCGAAAACCCTGCTCGCGATCGTGCTGTCGCCGGTGGTCGGGTTCTTGCTGGCGCTGGTACTGGTCGCGATCGTGTCCTGGGCGTCGGCGCGCTCGACACCGTTCGCGGTCGACCGTGCCTTCCGCATCCTGCAATTCGCGTCGGCCTCGCTGTATTCGCTGGGGCATGGCGGCAATGATGCGCAAAAGACCATGGGCATCATCGCCGTGCTGCTGTATTCGCAAGGCCAGCTCGGCGAGCAGTTTTTTGTGCCGTTCTGGGTGGTGCTGGCCTGCCAGGCGGCGATGGCGCTGGGTACCCTGATGGGCGGCTGGCGCATCGTCCGCACCATGGGCCTGCGGATCACCAAGCTGACGCCGATGCAGGGATTTTGCGCGGAGACCGGCGGCGCCGCGACGCTGTTCATCGCGACCTGGCTCGGGGTTCCCGTCTCGACCACGCACACCATCACCGGCGCCATCGTTGGCGTCGGCGCGGCGCGGCGGGTCTCGGCGGTGCGCTGGAACGTGGCGAGTTCGATCGTCTACGCCTGGGTGATCACCATCCCGGCCTCGGCCGGCGTGGCGGCGCTGGCCTACTGGTCGGTGCTGCTGCTGCGATAGCCGGACATCCCCTGATTGGAGTTCGCCCGCACAATTCTTATATGGGGGTGGGCCGATCCTCCTTGATCCGGCCCGGTTTCCCTGCCACAGGCTCGCTGATGTCCGACCTCGCGCTTTCAACCGAATCACCGTCCCGCTCACCGCTCGCCGCCGAGGTCGCGCGGCGGCGGACCTTTGCCATCATCTCGCACCCCGACGCCGGCAAGACCACGCTGACCGAAAAGCTGCTGCTGTTCGGCGGCGCCATCAATCTGGCCGGACAGGTCAAGGCCAAGGGCGAGCGCCGCAACACCCGTTCCGACTGGATGAAGATCGAACGCGAGCGCGGCATCTCCGTCGTGACCTCGGTCATGACGTTCGAATTCGAGGGCCAGGTCTTCAACCTCTTGGATACGCCGGGCCATGAGGATTTTTCCGAAGACACCTACCGCACGCTGACGGCGGTCGACTCCGCGGTCATGGTGATCGACGCCGCCAAGGGCATCGAGGCGCGGACCCGAAAGCTGTTCGAGGTGTGCCGTCTTCGCGACATTCCCATCATCACCTTCATCAACAAGATGGACCGCGAGAGCCGCGACACGTTCGACCTGCTCGATGAGATCGAAAAGACGCTGGCGCTCGACACCACCCCGATGACCTGGCCGGTCGGCCGCGGCCGCGATTTCCTCGGCACCTACGATATCGCCACCGGCGGCGTGCGCCTGCTCGAAGGCGGCGGCGCCAAGACCGGCGCCGCGCAGCAGATCGACATCGCCGATCTCGCCGGTCGCAACGCCAATCTCGATGTCGGCGCGATCAAGGAGGAACTTGCGCTGGTGTCGGAGGCCTGCAAGCCGTTCGAGCTCGAGGCCTTTCGCGAGGGCCATCTGACCCCGGTTTATTTCGGCAGCGCGCTGCGCAATTTCGGCGTCGGCGATCTGCTCGAAGGGCTCGGCCGTTACGCGCCGCCGCCGCGCGCGCAGGACAGCAATCTGCGCAAGGTCGAGGCGGCGGAGCCGCGTATGAGCGCCTTCATTTTCAAGATCCAGGCCAACATGGACCCGAACCATCGCGACCGCATCGCCTTTGCGCGGCTGTGTTCGGGAAAGCTGACCCGCGGCATGAAGGCGAAACTGGTGCGCACCGGCAAGAACATGTCGCTCTCCAGCCCGCAATTCTTTTTCGCGCAGGATCGCGCGCTGGCCGATGAAGCCTTTGCCGGCGACGTCGTCGGCATTCCCAATCACGGCACGCTGCGGATCGGCGACACCCTGACCGAAGGCGAGGACCTCACTTTCGTCGGCGTGCCCAGCTTCGCCCCGGAAATCGTCCGCCGGGTGCGGCTCACCGACGCCATGAAGGCCAAGAAGCTCAAGGAAGCGTTGCAGCAGATGTCGGAGGAGGGCGTGGTCCAGGTGTTTCGCCCGCGCGACGGCGCGCCGGCGCTGGTCGGCGTGGTGGGTCCGCTGCAGCTCGACGTGCTGAAGGCGCGGCTCGACGCTGAATATTCCCTGCCGGTGGAATTCGAAGTCTCGGAATTTCAGCTGGCGCGTTGGATTTCGTCCGACGACCGCAAGAAACTCGACGCCTTTGTGGCGGCCAATAGCTCCGGCGTCGCCGATGACGTCGACGGCGACCCGGTATTTCTGGCCAAGAATGAATTCTATCTCGGCTACACCCGCGAACGCGCCGAGGGTATCGTTTTTTCCAGTATCAAGGACGTGAAGAAGAAGGCGTGAGGCGGGTACACGAGACCGTCGTCCCCCGCGAAGGCGGGGGACCCGGTACGCCGCAGCTTTTCGATTCCATCACTGCGGCTCCCGGATACTGGATCGCCCGCCTTCGCGGGCGATGACGGCCACGGCTTCGTCTCGGTCGCGGCACTGTCGGGCCAGAGAATTTAGTCATGAACGCGCGGATGTGAACGCGGCCGGGCTTGATACCGGCGACCGGGCGCTGCATTTTGTGACACGGGTTGCGCTGTCTCCGAGGGCTCGTGTCATGTTGCGTCGCATCGGGTTCGGTCTCATCGTCGTCATTGCGGGATTGATCGCGGCCGGAACAGCCGGTGCGCGGCATCGGCACCAAATCAATCCGGTCCCGTTTTCACACACGCCCTGCAGCGTGCTGGATGGACGGCCGTGCACGCCGTATTTCTGCAGCGTGTTCAATCATGGCCCGTGCATTCCCGAGATCAACTATCCCTATGGCGAGAACCTGCAGCTCACGATCCAGACCGTGCCCTCGCAGGATGACGCCCCGAAATATCAAAAGCCCGACCATGATCTCGACAGCATCGGAGACCTGTTTGCGCAGTTGCGGTCGTGCTGGACGCCGCCGCAAGCGGAGTCCGCGAAAGAGGGCATGCAGATGACGGTACGCTTCAGTTTCAAGCGCTCCGGCGACCTGATCGGCCCCCCGCGCATGACGTTTGCCACGGTGGACGCACCGGTAGAAGTTCGCGACACCTATCTCAAGGCGATCAATGCCTCGATTGACGCCTGCGTGCCGCTGAAATTCACCGGCAGCCTCGGTGGTGCGCTGGCCGGGCGGCCGATCGCGATCCGCTATGTTGACAATCGCGAGCTGGACAAGAAGTCCGCGACGCCGTGAGACACGCCCGTTATTCCCTGACGGGCGCAGGAAGCCGAGGCGGCCCGTGCCACGTTGCAGTCGGGACAACAAGCAGTATAAAATCCGGAGAGCCGAAGAACTCGCTAAGGCAATGCATCGGTATGGGACGCTTGTGACGCCGCAAGCAACTCAGGCCGAAAACAACAAAACAAAGTTTTGGGAGGAAAATCTCATGAAATTCGTCATCGCGATCTGCTGCGTGTTGATGCCCGTTGTATGCGAGGCGGCGGCACCACCGCTGCCGGCGGTGGACTTTTCGACGATGAGCTGTGAGCAGTTCTGGCAGAGAACTCCGGCGTCCGATCGCGGTCCATTCCTGTTCTGGTTAAGCGGTTATTTCGGGCACAAGAAAAGCTCTGCCGTGCTGGACCCCGTGAACTTTACCGAGAGGACCAAGGCTCTGGCCGACTACTGCTCCAAGCAGCCCGGCGACAATGTTCTGTCTGCCGCCGAGAAGGCATTTTCCAATTAGGTGGACGGGACCGTCCTGCGCGTTTGGCGCATTGCGGTCCGCGCCCCTAAAGTGGTACCCGATGCCCTCAAACCCGGCCCTGCAACGGAGGACATCATGGGACTAGCGGTGATGATCCTGGGCCTGGTCGTGTTTCTCGGCGTCCATACGCTGCCCGCGCAGCGCGGGTTGCGGGCGCGCGTGATCGGGTCATTGGGCGAGGGCGGCTACAAGATCGGCTATGCGCTGCTGTCGCTGTCGGGTCTCGCGCTGATCGTCTGGGGTTTTGCCGATTATCGCGCGACCGGCTGGATCGATGTCTGGGATCCGCCGAAGGCGCTCAAGCACATTACCGTGGCGTTGATGCTGCCGGCCGTGATTCTGGTGGTGGCATCCTTTATTCGCGGCCGTATCTACACCACGCTGAAGCACCCGATGCTCGCGGGCGTCAAGCTGTGGGCGGCGGCGCATCTGCTCGCCAACGGCGACCTCGGCTCGATCATCCTGTTCGGTTCGTTTTTGGGATGGGCGGTATTCGACCGGATCTCACTCAAGCGCCGGGCCGACGCCGGGGCGCCACCGATTCCGGTCGGCGGTCCCGGCAACGATCTGATCGCGGTGGCCGTCGGGCTCGTCGCCTATCTGGCGCTGGCTTTCGCGTTTCATCCGGTCGTGATCGGCGTTCCCGTCATAGGAGGCTGAAATGTCAGTCCAGTCCGCGATCAAGCGCAAGACTGCACCGGATATCCGCGCCCGCAAGAACGCCGAGCCGATCGTGATGCTGACGTCGTATCACGCCCACACCGCCGCCCTGGTCGACCGCTATTGTGACGTTATCCTGGTCGGCGATTCCCTCGGCAATGTGATGCACGGGTTCGAGACCACGGTGCCGGTGACGCTCGAGATGATGATCCTGCAGGGCCACGCTGTCATGCGCGGCTCGCAGCAGGCGCTGGTCGTGGTCGACATGCCCTTCGGCTCCTATGAAGCCTCGAAAGAACAAGCGTTTCACGCCGCGGTGAGAATCCTGAAAGAGACCCATTGCGGCGCGGTGAAGCTCGAAGGCGGCGCGCGGATGGCCGAGACCATCGCGTTTCTCAGCGAGCGCGGCATTCCCGTGATGGGCCATATCGGCTTGACGCCGCAGTCGATCAATACGCTGGGCTCGTTTCGCGCCCAGGGCCGCGAGGAGGGCAGCTGGGAGCCGATCGAGAACGACGCCCGCGCCATCGCGCAAGCCGGCGCCTTCTCGGTCGTGGTCGAGGCGGTCGCCGAACCGCTGGCCAGGAAGATCACGGAAACCATCGCCATTCCGACCATCGGCATCGGCGCCAGCGCGGCCTGCGACGGTCAGGTGTTGGTGCTGGAAGACATGCTGGGCCTGTCACCGCGGACCCCGAAATTCGTCCGCCGCTACGGTAATCTCGGCCCGATGATCGAGGCCGCGATCGAGGGCTATGCCACCGACGTGCGCTCGCGCGCTTTCCCGGGGCCGGAACATGTTTACGGCATGAAAGCCAAAACCTGAGGAGAACTGAGGAGGGTTGTGAAGAGCTGGGATGATCGCGGCGCGGCAGGAACGGAGTAGCGGGCGGTTCCCGACCTGGGCGAGTTCCAGCCCGCCTCATCGTTAACGCTTTGACAGGGCTGGCTTTGCCTTGCCGCCGCCATATCGCTAGGGTATCGCCGCCGCCACGCGGGGATCAGGTTTGTGGCCGCGCTTTTCTTTCGGCGCGGCCTATCGGGGACGGGATATCTTTAAGTGTCTGAATTATTTGACGAAGTTGACGAGGACGTCCGCCGTGATCAGCTCAAAAAGCTGTGGGACCGGTATTCGATCTATATCGTCGCCGGTGCGCTCCTGATCGTTGTCGCCGTGGGCGGTTGGCGCGGCTATCAATATATCGAGGCGCAGAAGGCGGCCGAGGCCGGTGCGGCGTTCGACGCCGCCGTCGAGCTGTCCGAGCAAAACAAGCATGCCGAGGCCGAAGCGGCCTTCAGCAAGCTGGCCGCGAGCGCGCCCTCGGGCTATCGGATGCTGGCGCGGCTGCGCACCGCCGCGGAAGTCGCCAGCCGGGATCCGCAGGCGGCGGTTAAAATGTACGACGACATTGCGGCCGATCGCAGCATTGGCGCGACGGAACAGGATCTGGCCAGGATCCGCGCCGCCGGACTGCTGCTGGACACGGCGACCTATCCCACGATGCTGCAGCGCCTTGAGGCTGCGACCACGCCGGAGGCGACCTTTCGCCACAGCGCGCGTGAACTGCTGGCGCTGTCGGCCTGGCGTGCCAACGATACCGCAGCCACGCGGCAGTGGCTGGATTTGATTGCCAATGATGGCGAGACGCCGTCAGGCCTGCGTTCGCGCGCCGAAGCGCTGCAGGCATTGCTTCCGCCGGTCGCGAAGAGCTGACGGCCGGAAAAACGAGTTGAGTGAGAAATCGACCATGCGCCGCTCGCAACGTCTGATCGCTGCTGCTGTCCTCATCGCGCTGTCTAGCGCGCTGGCCGGCTGTTCTGGCGGTGGCATCAGCAGTTGGGATCCGTCCGACATGCTCGATTGGCTCGACACCAAGAAAAAGCTTCAGGGCGATCGCAAGCCGGTTTTCCCCGAAGGTGTGCCGGGCCTCGAACAGGGCGTCCCGAAGGACCTCTACAAGGGCGCAGCCGAGCAGCAGCAGATCGATCAGCAGAACGCCCAGGCCGCGGCCGCCGCCGCGCCGCCTCCCCAGGAGGCTAAACCGAAGAAAGTCGCCAAATCCAAAAGCAAGCCGCCGGCCGCGGCCGGTACGGACGCTGCCGCCTCGACTGACGAAGATGCGACAGCGGCCGCGCCGCCGGCGCCCAAGCCCAAGAAGATCGTCCGCCAGCGCACCACCGCGCCGCCGCCCGATCAGCCGACCGCGCAGTCAGCCCCCGCCGGGCAGGCCGCACAGCCGACGCAACAATCTGCTGCGCCATTCCCGGCGCCGCTGCCAGGCGGTACTTTCACGCGCTAATTTTCAACGTCTCGTCTCATTGACCCGCGCGTTCTACAAAGCATTTTCCGGCCAAGCCGACCCCAAGTCGATTTCGGTTCGCACCAGGAAAATGCTCTCATTCAATCGTCTGCGCGCATGGATCGCTTATGCCCTTCACGATCGCCATCATCGGCCGGCCCAATGTCGGAAAATCGACGCTGTTCAATCGGCTGGTCGGGCAGAAACTGGCGCTGGTCGACGACGAACCCGGCGTCACGCGCGATCGCCGGGAAGGCGCGGCGCGCCTTGGCGATCTCGAATTCACTGTTATCGACACCGCCGGCCTCGACGAGGGTGCGAAGGGTTCGCTGACCGCGCGGATGCAGGAGCAGACCGAAGCCGCGATCGGCCTCGCCGACGCCCTGATGTTTGTGATCGACGCGCGCGCGGGCCTGACGCCGAACGATCGCGCCTTCGCCGATTTCGCGCGCCGCGCCAGCAAGCCGGTGATTTTGGTCGCCAACAAGAGCGAGGGCAAGCAGGGCGACGCCGGAGCGATGGAATCCTACGCGCTGGGCCTCGGCGAGCCGATCCAGATTTCAGCCGAACATGGCGAGGGCCTCAGCGATCTCTACGACGCGTTGCGCTCCCTGATGCCGGAACCCGACGAGGAGTCTGAGGAGTTCGACGATGACGAGGTCATCGATCCGGACGAGGATATCTCCAAACGCCCGATTCGCGTGGCCATCGTCGGCCGCCCCAACGCCGGCAAGTCCACGCTGATCAACCATCTGCTCGGCGAGGAGCGGCTATTGACCAGCGCCGAGGCCGGCACCACCCGCGATTCCATCTCCGTTGAAATCAACTGGCAGGGCCGGGACTTTCGCGTGTTCGATACCGCGGGCCTGCGGCGGCGCTCGCGGATCGAGGAGAAGCTGGAGAAGCTCTCGGTCGCAGACGCGCTGCGCGCGGTGCGCTTCGCCGAGGTCGTGGTGCTGATGATGGACGCGCAGAACAAGTTCGAGGAACAGGACCTGCGGATCGCCGACCTGATCGAGCGCGAGGGCCGGGCGCTGGTGATCGCGGTCAATAAATGGGATTTGATGGGGCGCCAGTCGAGCCTGGTTTCGGCGTTGCGCACCGACGCCGACCATCTGCTGCCGCAGGTCAGGGGCATGCCAATCGTCGCGGTGTCCGGCCTGATGGGCGAGGGCATCGACCGGCTGATGAGCGCGATCGAACAGGCTTACGCGGTATGGAACCGGCGGGTGCCGACGGCGTCGCTCAATCGCTGGTTCGAGCAGGCGGTGGATTCCAACCCGCCGCCGGCGGTATCGGGCCGGCGATTGAAACTGAATTATATCACGCAAGCCAAGGCGCGGCCGCCGAGTTTCGTGCTGTTCTGCTCGCGCGCGGACGCCGTGCCGCAATCCTATCTGCGCTATCTCGTCAATTCCCTGCGTGAATTTTTCGAGCTTCCGGGCACGCCGGTGCGGATTGCGCTGCGCGAGAAGGCCAACCCGTTCGCCCACAAGCGCAAGCGGCCATCGTGAGCGAACAGGCGCCCGCTGGTGTGGTCGAAGCGCCGCGGGTGCAGAGTTCCGCCGTGGCGTTCATCTTCGTCACCATCCTGCTCGACATGTTCGCGCTCGGGCTGATCATGCCGATCCTGCCGAAGCTCGTCGAAAGTTTCGTCGATAACGACACCGCGAGTGCGGCGAGGATCTTCGGACTGTTTGGTACCGCCTGGGCCCTGATGCAGTTTCTGTTCTCGCCGATCCTGGGCGGGCTGTCGGACCGGTTCGGGCGGCGGCCGGTGGTGCTGCTGTCGAACTTTGGGCTCGGGCTGGATTATGTCCTGATGGCGCTGGCGCCGTCGCTGATCTGGCTTTTCATAGGCCGGGTGATCTCGGGCATCACCTCGGCAAGCGTTTCCACGGCCTTCGCCTACATCGCGGATATGACGCCTCCGGAACGACGTGCCGCGGTGTTCGGCAAAGTCGGCGCCGCATTCGGCGCCGGATTTATTCTCGGACCGGCGATCGGCGGGCTGCTCGGTGGCGTCGATCCCCGGCTGCCGTTCTGGGTCGCGGCCGGCTTGAGTTTCGCCAATACGCTGTACGGTTTGCTGATTCTGCCGGAATCGCTGCCGCGCGATCGTCGCTCGCCGTTCCGCTGGAAAAGCGCCAATCCGCTGGGCGCGCTGCATCTGTTGCGCGCCGACCGGGTTCTCGCGGGACTATCGATCACGAATTTCTTCGCCCAGTTGGCGCATGTGGTATTGCCCTCGACCTTCGTGCTCTACGCGACCTACCGGTATGGCTGGGACACCAGGACCGTCGGCCTGACGCTGGCCATGGTCGGCATCTGCGCGATGGCGGTGCAGGGAGCCGGCATCGGCCCGATCGTCCGGCGGATCGGCGAGCGCCGCGCGCTGCTGCTGGGACTTGGCAGCGGCGCCGCCGGCTTTCTGATTTTCGGCACGGCGACAACGGGGCCGCTGTTCTGGCTCGGCATTCCCGTGATGGCCTTGTGGGGCGTCGCGGGCGCGGCGCTCCAGGCGCTGATGACGCGACTGGTGGCGCCGGATCAACAGGGCCAGTTGCAGGGCGCGACCGCCAGCGTGCAGAGCGTGTCACAGCTGCTGGGGCCGTTTCTGTTCACCCTGATCTTCGCTTACTTCATTGGTGCAGAGGCGCCGCTGAAACTGCCGGGCGCGCCGTTCCTGCTGGCGTCGGTGTTGTTGGTGCTGGCGCTCGTGATCGCCGCGCGCACGCTGGCGGCAGCGAAACCGTTGGCGTCCTGACGCCCCCTGTTGCGTGGGCATTAAGGTCCGCACGTTCTGGCAATGAAATTACCCGTCTTTCGCGCGTTGCGCGGCTTTCCGAATGTCCGACGGCGTCGTTCCATAACGGCAAGCGCCCGCCAAGAACGAAATCTGTGAACGTCGTTCCGTTCTCCGCGAGCAACTGACGGATATAGCTTTCCGAGATTTGCTGGCTTCGCGCGACATCGGCGAGCGTCAGGTCGTGGTGCTGGATCTTGCCAAGAATATGAGTCTTGATCGCTCTCAGCCGCGCAGCACGCAGACCCAGTTCGGGTAGTCCGAGGTCGCCGCCGCCACCGAGCAGCAGCGTCGCCAGGCCGTGCATATGCGTGGCGACCATGTGACGGAGCTCTGCCGTCGCGAGTTCTGCCTGATTATCGAGCATCGTCGCGTAGCCAACCAAAAGCTGCAAGACGCGATTGTCCTTCGGGATCGGCCGAGCAACCAGGGCGTCGAGATCGGCAATGTGAGGCGTCAGCAGATTTCGGCTGAGCCGAAAATTGATGACACGCGTTGGCGTGGATCCGGTGAATGTGGCTTCGGCGCCATTGGCGGTGAGAACGGCTTCGCCCTGGTTGAGCGTCACAACACGGCCGTACTGGCTCACTTCGCCGATGCCGCTTTGCATCACGACGAGGACAACATCGTCATTGTCGAGAAGTGCGGTGGTATGTCGGTTGCGCATTGGCGACAGCGTTCCGGCTGCCATGGCGAAACCCGGGAGCGACCGCAGCGTCAAATCGATATCGAGCGGATCGCCATCAAGGGGCTCTATTTCGATACCGAGAACCTCGCGGCCCAAAATCTCGCGAAAGGTTTCAATGCCGCCGTTTTCATGAAAGGCTTCGGTGGTGATCCGAAGTCTCTTCATTTCATCGTCCGGCATGCTTTCGACCCCTGGTGCGTTATCACCTCCAGCAGGGGTTAGTCGCGTCGTCGCAAGACCTGGTTCAGGTTGACAAGACCCGGTTCAGGTTAAAAAGATTGCGATCGATTTGCTCGGAATTGTCGTCCCGGGGCGCGAAAGGAATATCAATCGCGCGCGATGACTGGTCTCCCAGACCGGATCAACCTTGACCAGTGTTCTGGCGTAGATTCGGGCAGCGGGCCGGCGAGAAAATTGCGCTCGACCCGGCATTTGCATTTGGCTCTCAGTACTTCGCGACCACCGGAGGGTCGAACCGATAGTTGATGCCGACGCGCAGAATGTTGTCGGTGAAGCGGGTGCTGAAGGCCGAGGTAAGGGCCGTGGTCGTGACCGTGGTGTGGCGTATCGGTACGCCCGGCTGGGTCACGACGGTCGTAGCCGTTGTGGAGCCGTCACCGACATCCCCGAGATCCATGTAGAGATATTCCAGCTTGACCGACCAGTGATGATCGATCGCAGCTTCGGCGCCGGCGCCAACGGTCCAACCGGCGTGGGTCGTTCCCCAGCTCAACGGGATCGCCGGCGCGGTAGCGGAGAACCCGCCATAGGCCAGACCACCCGTCGCGTAGAGCAGGACGCGGTCGGTCGGAAGAATACCGATGCGGCCGCGCGCGGTGCCGAACCAGTCGAGCTTGTAGTTCGCCGTGAACAGGCCGGTGCCGGTAGCACATCCGGCGACGAGACAGACGTCAGAACTGCCGCGCTCGTCGCTGCCCTGAAGGTCAGCTTCCAGACCGAACAGCCAGGTTCCGCGCTGCCAGTTATAGCCGGCCTGCCCGCCGCCGACGAAACCGTCGACGTTGGCACGCCCGCTCACAGGCACCGATGCGAGTGGCGTGACAACCGGGAAGCCAAGGAGAAGGACATTTGTAATCGCTGTGAATTCGCTGACGCTCTGCGTTCCTGTCTGGGTGCCATCGGTGGCCGCGCTGCCCCAGCTATAGCCGGCGTTGCCGCCGATGTAGAAACCGCTCCAGTTGTAGCCGGGATCGACGTAGACCGGGGCCTTGGTGTAGGTCCGCACCGGGAGATCGGCAGCCAAGGCGGAGGTGACGCCAAATGATGCAGCCAAAATCGCAACAAGAAATTTCGTCATGCGGCCCTCTATCGAACAATCTGAGCCACCTTTTTAGTGTGTTCCGGAAAATCGGCTTGGACTGAGCGTCACTCGGCTTGGACTGGGCGTCACCATTCGACGATTGAGTGGTTCTGTTGCCAATAGGCGACAGGCTGCGTGGCGGCCGAGGCCGACAGGGGGCTCGATTTGGGCAATGGCGGCCGCGCGAATTCGCTGAGAAACCGGCCGGACCTTGCAAAACCGGCCGGCTGCATATGCCGCTACTTCTTCACCAGCGGACACTCGCTTTCACTGAGCGGCCTTGCGGCTTCCTCCGCCGGGATCGTCGCGATGCGCTTGTAGTAATCCCAGGGATATTTCGACTCCTCGGGCTTCTTGACCTCGAACAGGTAGGCCGGAAGCATCTTGCGGCCATCGGCGCGGATGGTGCCCTTGCCGAACAGGACGTCGTCGGTCGGCAACTCCTTCATCCTGGCGACGACCTTGGCGCCGTCATGCGGATTGCCTCCCATCACCTCCAGCGTCTTGAGATAGTGCAGCACCCCCGAATAGAGCCCTGCCACCGTCATCGAGGGCATTGTCCCCTTCGGCGAAAGCTTCTGGAGACGTTTCGACCATTCACGGGTCTGGTCGTTCATGTCCCAATAGAACGACTCCGTGAATGTGAGGCCCTGCGCGGTCTTCAGCCCGAGCGAGTGCACGTCATTGATGAAAAGCAGCAGCGCCGCGAGCTTCTGGCCGCCAGCGACAATTCCGAATTCGGAGGCCTGCTTGATCGCATTGGTGGTGTCGCCGCCGGCATTGGCGAGCCCGACCACTTTCGCTTTCGATGATTGCGCCTGCAGCAGAAATGACGAGAAGTCCGAGGTGTTGATCGGATGCCTTACGCCGCCGACAACCTTGCCGCCGGTGGCGGTGACGACAGCGGCGGTATCGCGTTCCAGCGCGTAGCCGAAGGCGTAATCGGAGGTCAGGAAGAACCAGCTGTCACCGCCAGCCTGGGTCAGCGCCTTGCCGGTTCCGTTGGCAAGCATGTAGGTATCGTACGTCACCGAAAGCGTGTTCGGCGTACAGGCCTTGCCGGTGATGTCGGCGCTGGCGCCACCCGAATTGATCAGGATGGCGTTCTTCTCTTTCACCAGATTGGAGACCGCCAGCGCGACGCTGGAGGTCGGCGTATCGACGATGGCATCGACCTTATCGACGTCGATCCATTGCCGCGCAATGTTGGTGCCGACATCCGGCTTGTTCAGATGGTCGCCGCTAAGCACCTCGATCTTCCAGCCCTTGTCGGGCAGGCCGGAATCCTGCACCGCCATCTTCGCCGCGATCACCGAGTTAGCGCCGCCGATGTCGGCATACAGGCTCGACATGTCGTTGAGCACGCCGATCTTCACCGTCTTGTCCTGCGCCATCGCGGATGAGGCGAACGCCAATCCCGCGAATGCAAAAAGCGCGGCGTAGCGCCGCGCAAGTATCGTCCTCATTGGAAATCCTCCACGTGTTGAAGCCGGGCCAGCTCTCTTTTGGAGCCTTAACCCATGGTTTTGATCGACCAGGCAATCCTGATTTTCGCGATTGTCCTCCGTCTTGTGCCGCGCGGCAATGCGTTATCGCAGCGCGTCCGAGATCAGTTTGAATTTCTGGATGCGCTTGGCGGTGTCGACCTCGGCGGTATACACGTTGCCCTTGGCGTCGACCGCCATGGCGTGGACCCAGTGAAACTGTCCGGCGTTGCGGCCGCTGTGTCCGAAGCTGCCGACCACGGTGCCATCCTGGCGGTTCAGGATCCGGATCTCGTTGTTCTCGCCATCGACGCTCAACAGATAGGTCTGTTTCGGATCGGGCCAGATCGCGATGTCCCATACCGCGCCGTTACCGAGCGTGTTCTTCTCGTAGAACCATTCCTTCACAAAGGTGCCGTCCTTGCGAAACACCTGAATGCGGTCATTGATACGATCGCAGACGTAGACCAGCCCGTCATTGGCGATCTTGACGCAATGCACGGGATTGCCGAACTGCTGCGACACCGGCGCCTTCGGATCGTAGGCCGCCTGCTTGTCGTCGTTCGGCGGATTGCCATAGGCGCCCCAGTGCCGCTTGTAGGTGCCTGACGTGGCGTCGAACACGATCACGCGGCGGTTGCCGTAGCCGTCGGCGACATAGATTTCGTTCGCCTCCTTGTCGATGGCGGTCTCGGCGGGCTTGCCGAGTTGGGTGGTGTCGTTGCTGCCCTTGCTCGGCGCGATCTTCCCGATCTGCATCACGAATTTGCCGTCGAGGGTGAATTTCAGAATCGCGTTGTCGTTTTCGGCGTTGCCGCCGATCCAGACAAAGCCCTTGTCGTCGACCTCGATACCGTGTTCGCGCCCGACCCATTCATAGCCTTCGCCGGGGCCGCCCCAGGCGCGCAGCAGATTGCCGTCGCTGTCGAACTCCAGCACGGGCGGCGCCGAGACGCAGCATTTCGAGCGCGGCGGCGTCAACGCCGCGCCCTTCTCGTCGTCGGTCAGCGAGCGGGGGCGATGGATGACCCAGACGTGGCCTTGCGCGTCGACGGTGATGCCGCCGACCTGGCCGAGGATCCAGTTGTTCGGCAGCGGTTTTGGCCACGATGCGTCGACCGCGAATCTCGGAATCTCGCTGGCGTGTGTGGCGCGCGAAAGTGCCGGTACGCCGATCAAGAGGGCGGCGGCAAGGCAGGCGAAAACGGTCCTCGATCGACGGGCGCGCGCAGCTATCGAGCGGGCGCGAATTGGCATCGGCGTCATGGCATTCTCCCGTATTTTCTTGCTTCGGATTTTTCCGATTGGCGGTCAGTGAATAGCGCGGACCTTCGGGAGTCAATTGCGCGAAGGGCAATACGGTTGCGCCGAAGCGCTGTGCCCGCCTCGTTACGCCGGCGCGCGAAAACTCATCAGCGTGCGGGTCTTGTAATCATAGAATTTGCCGGTCTCGTTCCAGGACGGCAGGCACATCGGCACGATGAATTCCGCGGCCTGCTCCGGCGTATCCAGCGTCAGCGGATCTTCGCCCGGAAACACCGTGGCGCGCATGCGGGTCCGGATCGGGCCGGGGCTGAACAGATTGACGCGAAGTGAGGTCGATGCCGTCTCATTGGCCCACACCCGCGCCAGAGCTTCCAGCGCGGCCTTGGAGGCCGAGTAGGGGCCAAGATAGGCCAGCGCCTTGTTGGAAGCCGCCGACGTGACGAACACCGCGCGGCCGGCATCGGATTTTTTCAGCAGCGGCTCCATGCAGCGGATCAATTGAAAATTGGCGGTGACATTGATCGCCATCACATCGTTCCACGGCTTCAGCTCGATATGGCCGAGCGGCGAGGAGGGGCCGGCGACGCCGGCATTGCCGACGAGAATATCGAGCCTGCCGTGACGCTCATGCAGCGCCGCGCCAAGCCGGGCGATGCCGTCGAAATCGTTCAGGTTGAGCGGCACCAGCGTGGCGCTGCCGCCGTCCTTGCGGATCGCGTCATCGAGTTCTTCGAGACCGCCTTGCGTTCGTGCCACCGCGACAACCTGCGCGCCGGCCCTGGCCAGCGCGCGGGCGGTGGCATAGCCGATGCCGCGCGAGGCGCCGGACACGAGAGCGATGCGGGAGGCAAGGGGAAGGGTCATGGACAGGTTTCTCCGTCATGCCCGGGCTTGTCCCGGGCATCCACGTCTTACATATGCCGAGGGTTTTATAGACGTGGATGGCCGGGACAAGCCCGGCCATGACGAAATGCTAAATCGTCAGCTCGCCTCGGCCAGCAACGACAATTGCCGGGGCTGCGGTTCGACCTGGGTCTGGTCGGTCAGATGCGTCGGATAGGCGCCGGTGAAGCAGTGGTCCGAGAATTTCGGATTGGCGGGATCGCGGCCAGGTTCGCCCATGGCGCGGTACATGCCGTCGACCGACAGGAACGCCAGCGTGTCCGCGCCGATCAGCTCGCGCATCTCTTCGAGACTATGCGTCGCCGCCAGCAATCCGCCGCGGTCCGGCAGATCGATTCCATAATAATCGGGATGAACGATCGGTGGCGAGGCGAGACGGAAGTGAACTTCGCTGGCGCCGGCGTCGCGCATCATGCGGACGATCTTTTTCGACGTGGTGCCGCGCACCAGTGAATCGTCGATCAGGATGATGCGCTTGCCTTCGATCGCCGCGCGATTGGCCGAATGCTTCATGCGCACGCCGAGTTCGCGCACGCTCTGGGTCGGTTGAATGAAGGTGCGGCCGACATAGTGGTTTCGGATAATGCCGAGTTCGAACGGCACCCCCGATTCCCTGGAATAGCCGAGCGCCGCCGGCACGCCGGAGTCCGGCACCGGCACCACCACGTCGATATCGACATGGCTTTCGCGCGCCAGTTGCGCGCCGAACGCCTTGCGGACCTCATATACCGACCGTCCGCCGACGATCGAATCCGGCCGCGAGAAATAGATGTATTCGAAGATGCAGGGCCGCGGCGGTTTCGGCGGAAACGGCTTGTGGCTGCGCGCGCCGCGCTCGTCGAACACGATGATCTCGCCGGGCTCGACGTCGCGGACATATTTCGCGCCGATGATATCGAGCGCGCAGGTCTCCGACGCCAGGATCGGACAGCCGTCGAGTTCGCCCAGCACCAGCGGGCGAATGCCGAGCGGATCGCGCGCGCCGATCAGCTTCTTGTTGGTCAGCGACACCAGCGAATAGGCACCTTCGATCGCGCGCAGCGCCTCGATGAAGCGGTCGATGAAGTGGCTGCGCTTGGATTGCGCGACCAGATGCAGGATGACTTCGGTGTCGGTGGTGGATTGCATCATGGCGCCGCCCCGCACCAGTTCGCGGCGCAGGGTCAGCCCGTTGGTGAGATTGCCGTTGTGCCCGACCGCGAAGCCGCCGGCATTGAGTTCGGCGAACAGCGGCTGCACGTTGCGCAGGATGGTCTCGCCGGTCGTGGAGTAGCGGACATGGCCGACCGCGGCGTTGCCGGGCAGCCGTTCGATCACCTCGCGGCGGGAAAAAGTGTCGCCCGGCGTTGCCGGGCAGCCGTTCGATCACCTCGCGGCGGGAAAAAGTGTCGCCGACGAGGCCGAGGCGCCGCTCGGAATGAAACCGGGCTCCGTCGAAGGAGACGATGCCCGCGGCCTCCTGGCCGCGGTGCTGCAAGGCGTGCAACCCGAGCGCGGTGATGGCGGCGGCCTCGGGGTGGCCGAAAATGCCGAACACGCCGCACTCCTCGCGCAGCGTATCGCCATCCAGATCGGCATCGGTAAGGTAGGGGTCCGGGCGGTCGATCGGGCCAAGACTCGGATCGTCAAGACTCGGATCGTCAAGACTCAGATCTTCGAGGCTCAGATCGCCAAGGCCCAGATCGTATTGTGCGGCGGCGTCATCGGAAGGGCTCTGTTTGCAGTCCATCGCGCCTCTCTTTTTGGCCTGACATCAACGGGCCGCGGGTTTCTCAATCAGCTTTTTGAGACTGTCGCGGGCAGGTTTACTGTAGCCATCACCTGAAGCCGGCGCCGCCGGATCGGTGTCAGTTTGTTCGTCATCGGGCTTATTCTTCTTGAATCTCTTTAAGATGGTGTTCTCGGGGTCATCCGGCAAGAGCGACATCAGCCAATCCCCGGTTCCCTGCAGCACCATCCGGGATTTCGCCCCGGTGACCCAATCCGGCCGCTGCTTGTCCGGAACCAGCCAGCTGAAGAACAGGAAGGCGACGACCACGATCAGGAGGCCGCGCGCCAGCCCGAACAGGAAACCGAGGGTACGGTCGAGCGCCCCGATCCGGGAATCCAGGATCATGTCGGAGATACGGACGGTAATGATGGAGACCACGATCAGGGTACCGATGAACACCCCGGCAACCACGACCACGCTCGCGACCGTGTCGTTATTGAAATAAGTCTTTGCGGTCGGCAGCAGCTTTGAGAAAGCATAAAGCGTGACCAGCGCGGCCGTGCCCCAGGCCGCAATCGACAGAATCTCGCGCATGAAGCCGCGCACCATCGCGAGCAGGCCCGAGATCAGCATCACGGCGAGCAGAACGAGATCGAGGATCGTTATCGGCATCGGCTGGTCAGGTCCGCTCGTAAGTTCAAAACCGCGAATCGGCGTGTCGGTGCCGTCCTAGGTGACGGTGAGATGGCATGTCCCGCAAGGCCGGAAATCGCGCCATCCGGTACCGCGCGCGGGTTGTATAGCGGCGAGGGCGGGTAACGTCACGCCCGGCTAGCCTTCCTGACGCCGGAATCTCGCGGGTGTGGCATTTTTCTCCACCGGTGCGCCCTCCCGGTTGGCTTTGGGCGTACCGCGCGCGGCGATATCGGCGACCAGGCTGGTCAATCCGCCGACGGTATTGAGCACCAGACCGGCGTCGCCGCCGACCTCGCCACGGGCCGATTCGGGCAGCACGGCGCGGCCGAAGCCGAGCTTGGCCGCCTCCTTGAGCCGGGCCGAGGTCTGCGCCACCGGCCGCACCGCGCCGGACAGCGATATCTCGCCGAAATACACGGCGTCCGTGGGCAAGGGCGCATTAACCAGCGACGACACCAGGGCGGCGGCGGCGGCGAGATCGGCTGCGGGCTCCTGGATTCTCAGGCCGCCCGCGACGTTCAAATAAACGTCATAGCCGGAGAGTTTGACGCCGCAATGGGCCTCCAGCACCGCCAGCACCATCGACAGCCGGCTCGGGTCCCAGCCCACGACGGCGCGGCGCGGCGTGCCGAGCGTGGTCGGCGCCACCAGCGCCTGCAATTCCACCAGCACCGGGCGGGTGCCCTCTATCCCTGCGAACACTGCCGTTCCCGGACTGCCGAGGTCGCGTTCGGACAGAAACAGTTCGGAAGGGTTGGAGACTTCGCGTAGGCCCAAGCCCGTCATCTCGAACACGCCGATCTCGTCGGTGGGGCCAAAGCGGTTCTTGACCGCGCGCAGAATGCGGAACTGCTGCGAGCCTTCGCCCTCGAATGACAGCACCGCATCGACCATGTGTTCGACCACGCGGGGACCGGCGATCTGGCCGTCTTTCGTCACATGGCCGACCAGGATGATCGCGGCACCGGATTTTTTCGCGAATCTGATCAAAGCCTGCGCCGAGGCGCGCACCTGGGTCACCGTGCCCGGCGCGGATTCCACCGTGTCGGTCCACATGGTCTGGATCGAATCGATCACGATCAGCCGCGGTACCGTGCCCTCGGAAAGGGTAGAGACGATGTCCTCGACCGAGGTTTCGGCGGCCAGTTGCACCGGCGCGTCGGCCAAGCCCAGACGCTCGGCGCGCAGCCGCACCTGCGCCACCGCTTCCTCGCCCGAGATATAGACCGCGCGATGGCCCGCCCGCGCCATCAGGCTGGTGGCCTGCGTCAACAGCGTCGATTTGCCGATGCCGGGATCGCCGCCGACGAGCAGCACCGAGCCGCGGACGAAGCCGCCGCCGGTTACGCGGTCGAACTCGACCATGCCGGAGGAGAGGCGAGGGGCGTCGTGGCTCTTGCCGGTCAGGTTTTCCAGCTTGAACACCCGCCCCTTGCGCCGCGAGCGCACCGAAAGCGGCATCGCGGTGGCGCCGGAAGTATCCTCCTCGGCCAGCGTATTCCACTCGCCGCAGGACTCGCACTTTCCCTGCCAGCGATTATAGGCCGCGCCGCAGTTCTGGCAGACAAAGGAGAGCGCGGATTTGGCCATGGGGGGGTGAGTCGGGGTTCGGGGGACTGAGCCACACCGTAGCATGGTTCTTGAAGGTTTGTTCCATTTTTGTTCT
>NZ_JBEKCZ010000032.1:0-33768 GCF_050014615.1 Bradyrhizobium sp.
TCGGCCTTGGTGTGCAGCCGCGGCATCTTGTAATTCACGACGGCAACGCCGACCGTGTCATTGCTGGATGAAATATCGCCGTGATGCATGTTGCTCTCCTTGCGAGCTGCCCAAAAACAAAAGACCGCCAAAACAAAAAAGCCCGACAGATCCTTGCGGATCTTTCGGGCTAGCCTAGCCAAGCCGAACCAACGTCACTGGTGGTCCGGCGAAATCTGCGACAGGAACTTCAATGTTCCACGCGGTCGATCACAAAACTAAACATCTTTTGCGCGGTACTGCAAGAGTTCATTTGCATGAATGATCGCGGCGGCCATGTCGTCCATCGACAGACGCTTGGCCATCGCCTGGCGGCGAATGCTTTCGTAAGCCTCGACCTCGCTCAATCCCTGGCCATCCATCAGGATCGACTTGGCTTTCTGGATTCGCTGCAGGCCGGCCAGCTTGCGTTCCAGTTTGCGGATGCGCTTTTCGGTTTCGCGCTTTTCGAGCCAGATACTGCGCGCGATGGTCAGATTGGTGAGCAGACCAAACGGGCGGATCGGCCGTTCGATGACGGCGACCGCGCCGGCCTCCAGCACCAGTTGCAGCGTGGACGGGTCTTCGTAGCCGACCACCGCGATCAGCGTCGGCCGCGGGCCATCGGTCGATTTCAAGAGCCGCTGAATATCGGCGCGGACGTCATGTTCGACCGCCAGCAGCATCACGTCCGAACTGCCGGTCCAGGAATCCGGCACCGGCCATTGGGTTTCGACCATGCAGCCGATGCGGCGAAGATGCTCGACCAGTCTCACGCGCTCATTGTCCGGCGGATGAACGACCAGGACGCGCAGGCCACGAAGATCACGAAGGATTTGGATCGCCACCGACTGCGCCCCCTTCAGTGGCTCACTGTGTGAAGATCGTCGACCGACCAGTCGTCGAGGCTCTGCACGACGCAATAGGGGTCCGGCTTGATCCGGACACCGGGATTCCACACCGTCTGGAATCGGCCCGACTTGTCGAGACGCGCGATCCGCGGCCAGAGATACGTGTGGTTGTTTTCCGGATCGATCCGGACCCTGCCCTGCGGCGCGTCGAATTCGGAATCGCGCAGCTCCTTCAGCACCCCTTCCGGATCGTCGGAGCCAGACCGCGCCAGCGCACGCATCGCCAGATGCACCTGGAAATAAGCGGCCTCCGCCGCCGCCGGCACCGGCGCATCCGGGCCGTATTTACTTTTGAAGCTTTCAACGAAACGCCGGGCCGCGCGCGACGGCGAAGTCTCGAAGAACGGCGCCGCGGTGATATGACCTTCCGCCGCCTCGGGGTGCATCTGGGCTACTTCGGCTTCGCTGGTGGTCAGGCTCGCGATCGGCATCTTCGCCGGATCGAAGCCGGCATTGCGATAGGCCTCATAGAGCACCGAGGTGCTGCGGCCGACCACCGTCGAAAAGATGACATCAGGCGACGTCTTCTTGATCCGGCTGATGACCTTGTCGAAATCCCCCGCGCCCGCCTCGAGCGGAACATAGATCTCGTCCAGTATCTCGCCGCGGCCCTGCATCACGAAATCGGCCATCAGGCGATTGGATTCGTAGGGGTAGATGTAGTTCGAGCCGACCAGCAGAAAGCGATTGCCGTAGGTCGAGAGCAAAAACCGCGCGAGCTGCAGCGAATTCTGGTTCGGCGCCGCCCCGGTGTAGATGCAGTGCCGTGAATATTCAAAACCCTCATAGAGCGTCGGATAGAACAGCAGGCCGCGATGGCTTTCGACCACCGGCAAGACCGCCTTGCGGGTACTCGACATGTAGCAACCGAACAACAGCCGGATGCGATCGACCTGCAACAGACGCTCGGCCAGGCTGCGAAACTGCTTGGGGTCGGACGCCGGATCGTAGATCACGGGCTCGATCATCCGATTCAGCACGCCGCCGCTGGAATTGATCTCCTCGATCGCCAGCAGCGTCGCATTCAGTTGCGACTGCTCGACCGCTGATGTCACCCCGGTCTGGGAGAACAGCACCCCCACGCGCCACGGAGCCTCGGTGTTTTCGCTGGAACTCATGAGCCTGACGTCAACCATTTCACGCTGAAGAAACCCGAACGACCTTACGTCAGATCACGGAAAACTCAAATCGCCGCACGAGCGCAGCGAACACAGCACGGCGCTGCAAAGCCGACTATGCCGGCTTCGGGCGCAGCCGCGCCGGACCGGATTTTCCAAGGATCAGCAGCCCCGCGAAGATCGCCGCGATCCCGCCGACATGGTACCACGCCAGTTGCTCGCCCAGCCACAGGATCGAGAACGCGGCTGAAAACAGCGGGCTGAGATAGAGGAACGCCGCCGCACGCGCGGCGCCGACGACGGCAACCCCGTAGAGATAGAACAGATTGCCGAGCATGGTCGGCGCCAATCCCATATAGGCGACCGCGGCAAGCGCGAAACCAGCGTCGGCGTCGTTCCAGACGAACCACGGCCCGCCGATGGCGATCCAGACCACATACACCGGCAGCATCACGACGATCAGTCCCGACCATCCCGTCACCACCATCAGCGGCAACGGCGCAATGGTGCGGGTCCAGTCGCGCGCGCGGATCGAAAACCAGGCAAATGAAATCGCCGCCACCAGCGACCACAAATTGCCGAGGCTGAGTTGAAACCGGGTCAATGTCTGCAGCTGCCCTTTGCTGATGATGAGAAGGGTGCCGGCAAAGGCCAGCGCAACGCCCCATTTCATGGCCGCCGTCAGCGGCCCCTCGCCCATCCAGCGTCCGAGCAGAAGCACCCAGACCGGCGTCGTCGCATTGATGAAGCCGACTTCGATCGCGAGACTCTGATAGGCGCCGCCGAGCAGTCAGTATGAAAACAAGCCGACGCCGACCGTGCCGCCCGCGATCAGCCCGCCGAGCCGGGGACGGATGGCCGGCCACGCCTGCCGCAGCGCGGGCCAGGCGATGATGGTGAGAATGACGGCCGCGGGTATCCAGCGCCAGAACACCAGCGCCGGCAGCGGGACGGTTTCTCGTACCGCACGCCCGGCCACGTGATTGCTGCCCCACAGCGCCGCGGTGGCGATCAACGCCGCGGTTCCGCGCGAAGTCGATGCACCCTTCATACGCGCCCGGTCGATCGTTCGTGGCGCGCGCGTTGCGAGACGTGCCACGGCAGCAATAAACGCTCGGCATAGTCGACCAGAAAGAACAAGATCGTTCCGACCAGGCCAAGCAGCAATAGCGACACGAACACCCTAACGGTGTCGAACTGCCCCTGCGCCACCAGGATCTGGAAACCAATGCCGCGGCTGCCGGCGACGAATTCGCCGACGATGGCGCCGACCAGCGCAAACGAAATCGCGACCTTCATGCCCGCGAACAGGCTCGGCAAGGCGCAGGGAAAGCGGATCTTGGTCAGCACCGCCCAGGGCGAGGCTTTCGACACCTGTGCCAGATGCAACATGTCCGGATCGACCGACCGCAACCCGAGCACCATGTCGATCACAATCGGAAAGATCGCGAGCATCAGCGCGATCGCGATCTTAGGCTCCGGTCCCGTTCCCATCCAGATCACGAACAGCGGCGCCAGCGCCACCTTGGGGATGGAATTCAGCGCCACCAGCAGCGTGTAGATGGTCCGCTCCAGAAGCCGCGAATAAACGATGCCGATCGCGAGCGCCACGCCGAGCACGACGGCGAGCGCGAAGCCGATGCAGGTCATGCCGAGGGTGAAGCCAAGATTGCGCAGGAAGATGCCGGGCGTTTCCAGAAAGGCTGCGAAAATCGCCGAGGGCGCCGGCAGGATCAAGGGCGTCGGGTGAAACAGCCGAACGCCGATTTCCCACAGCAGCAACGCGGCTGCCAGCACCACGATGACGTCGCGCGTCTCGTTGTCGCCGCCGAGCCACTTTTTCGAAAGACGCATCATTCCTTGACGATCCCAAGCTCGGCAAAATGATGACGGATCCGCTGCACATAGGCAGCGAACTCGGCGCTGTCACGCACCGCAAGCCGGCGCGGACGCGGCAGGTCGATGGCAATGGTGTCGACGATCATGCCCGGCGCCTTGCTCATCATCACCACCCGGTCGGACAGGAACACCGCCTCCACGATCGAATGGGTGATGAACAACAGGGTTTTGCGGGTGTCCTGCCAGATCTGGGCGAGCTCGACATTGAGATCGTCGCGCGTCATCGCATCGAGCGCGCCGAACGGCTCGTCCATCAGCAGGAGTTCAGGATCGGCCAATAGCGCGCGGCAGATCGAGGCGCGCTGGCGCATGCCGCCGGACAACTCCCAGGGAAAGCGATGTTCGAAGCCGCCAAGACCAAATCGGGTGAGCAGCGCGACCGCGCGGTCTCGCTCGTCGGCGCGCGGCTTGCGGGTGAATTCGATCGACAGCAGAACATTGTCGAGGATCGTTCGCCAGTCCAGCAGGACGTCGCGCTGAAACACCACGCCCAGCCGATCGGGCGGGCCATCCAGCGGCTTGCCGCCGACCACCACCTGGCCGGAGGAGACGTTCTCCAGTCCGGCGACCAGCTTCAACAGCGTGCTCTTGCCACAGCCCGACGGGCCGACCACGCTGACGAATTCACGCGGCCGGATTTCAAGATCGATGCCGGCCAGCGCGGTCACCGGGCCGCGCGAAGACGCATAGGTTTTGCCGACGCCGTTCATCGCGACGTAGGGCGCGACATCCATTGAGGCTTGCGCTGACGCTTGCGGGCTCATGTCACTCCACAAGCGCGTTGGTGTAGTAGTCGGCCGCATTCCAGCCGGCATTGACGACACCGGCGGCCTGCATCGACCTCAGCGCGGCTTCCCAGTCTTCTTTCGCCTGCCAGCCGATCGGCTTGCCCTGGGTGGCCGGCGTATCGAAATAATCCAGCGTGAGCTTGATCTGGTTGAGCAGGATGACCGGATCGAGCCTTGCATCGGGCCGCTCGGCGATCATCGCCTTGACGCCGTCCTCCGGATTCTTCCGCAATTGCTGCCACGCCCGCTGCTCGACCTCGATCAGCCGATGCAATGCGGCGCCCTTGCTGGCGATGGTGTCCTCGCGGGCGACCAGACCATAGCTCGGAAAGGCGATGCCGGCGTCGGACGCCAGCAAGCATTTCGACGGCCGCGACGCTTCCGCGATCGGTAGCGCCGAGCCGGTGGTCGACATCATGCCATCGGCGCGCTTGGCAATATAAGTGCCGAACAAGGCGGCGGCATCGACGACATCGACCTTGACGTCGTCGCGAGTGAGGCCACCGGATTTCAGGTAGACATCGATGAACGGGGCCCACGGGCTCGCCGCGAACACCACCACGGTCTTGCCGCGCAAATCGGCGACGCTTTTCATCGGCGAATCCCTGTCGACCAGGATGCACAGATCGGTGCGATGCTGGAATGTCGCGATCGAACGGATGGTCGCGCCCTTGGCGCGCGCCGAGCCGACCAGCCCGACCTGGACCTGACCGACATCGGCCTGGCCGGCATTGACGAGCTGAATGGTGTTGCCGGAACCGCGGCCATCCTGGATATCGACGTCGAGATTGGCCTGCTTGAACCAGCCTTGATTCTGCGCCAGATGCATCGCCGCCTGCACGCCCCATGGCGAGAAGTCGAGCCGCACCGATAGTTTGTCTTGTAGTTTGTCTTGCGCCGAGGCCGGCAAAACGCCGGCGCCGGCCATGCCCGCCAGCATCAGCGTCGATAAAAGGATTTTTCTCATATCCCGATCTCCGGTTTGATCACTCTGTGTCGGCGCCATCAGCTTCGGCCGGCGAAGCCTGCGTCAGATAACTCAGAACCATCTCGACAACATGCGCGCGACGTTTAATCACACGCCGGCGCGCCGCAAGATCGCGGTCGAGCAGCCAGGACAGCGTATGCTGATTGGACAGAAAGAAATAAGCCAGCCCCGAAATCGACAGATAGAGATCAACCGGATCGACATTGGCGCGAAAGACGCCTTGCTGCTGGCCGCGCTTGAGGAGAATACGGATGGTATCGAGCAGCCCGCCGTAAAGTGACTTGGTCGAACCGGACCGCTTCAGATGTTCGCCATAATGAATGTTCTCGATGCTCATCAGCCGGATCAAATCGGGCGTCGCCACGAAATGGTCGAAGGTGCTGCTGACCAGTTGCTTCATGCCCTCCACCGGCGGCAAGCCCCGCAAATCCTGATCCTGCTGCCGTGCCCGCAGATCGGCATAGATGCGCTCCAGCACGGCCAGATAAAGCGCGTCCTTGGAGCCGAAATAATGATAGATCAGGTTCTTGTTGACACCGCTCTGCGCGGCGATGTGATCGACGCGTCCGCCGCTGAGGCCATAGGACACGAATTCGATCCGCGCCGCATCCAGAATCCTGGCGCGGCTCGCTTCCGGATTTCGAACGACCTTGGCCGGGCGAGACCCCACGCTAAGCTCCATGACGCGCGTCCGAAGGCTCCGGCGTGGACATCCGCGTTGAGCGTAACCGCGCGGTCCGCTCGACATCGAGCGCGCCGCGCGGACCGAACAGGACCGCGTAATGCTGCTCGGCAAAGGCCGCTGATATCTTGCCGTCGATGAAATCTTCGCGCACCTGCGAGGGGTCGCGCAGCAGCGGATTGCCGAACCCGCCGGCCCCGGCCTGCTCATGAATGATCAGCGTACCCTGAACAACCGTGGTGGTGATCTTGCCCGGCAGCGCGTTGCGCTCGTTGCCGATCTCGATGAAATTCCGCGACGATCCGCCGGGTTCGCCGCCGTTGAGGCCATAGGGCTGAAACGCGACGCGGTCGGTGCGCAGCTGAAGCAGCGCCTCCGGCGCCAGAATGCGATAACTGCGCCGGATGCCGACCCCGCCGCGATACTGGCCGGCGCCGCAGCTGTCAGGCACAAACGAGTAGTCCTCGATGCGAACCGGATGCTCGGCTTCCATCACTTCCACCGGCATGTTGGACAGATTCTGCGAGGCGTTGGTGACGGCCTCAAGCCCATCCTTGTCGGGACGCCCGCCCCAGGCGCCGCAAATCATGTCCACGATGATGAACGGCTGGCGGTTGGGCCGCAAGCCGCTGATGCAGATGACGCTGTTGCCGCCTTCGCCCGCGGCCGGCACCTTGTCGGGAACGATTTGCGCGAGCGCGCCCAGCATGGTGTCGAACACGCGATAACCCGTGAGCGCGCGCGCCGCGCAAGGCGCCGGCATCACCGGATTGAGCACCGAGGCCTCCGGCGCCTTCACGGTGATGCAGCGAAACAGCCCGACATTGTTCGGCACGTTCTTGGCCAGCACGCAGCGCACGCTGAGATACGTCAGCGAATGGGTGAAACTGAGCGTCGAATTCAGTGCGCCCTTCACCTGCGGCGACGACCCCGTGTAGTCGACCAGCAGCGTACCGTCGCCATTGACCGTGATCGCGACATTGATCGGAATAGGCTTGTCGGAAAATCCGTCGCTGTCGATGTAATCCGTGAAGCGATAAGTGCCCTTCGGCCAGGTCCTGATCTCCTGCCGCGTCAGCCGCTCGGCATAGTCGAGCAGCTCCTGCATATAGGCATCGACCTCATCGGCGCCGTAGCGCTGCAACAGCTTTTCAAGCCCGCGCCTGCCGACCTGCGCGGCGGCGAACTGGGCTGACAAATCGCCCCAGACCCGGTCCGGCACCCGGACGTTGATCTTGATCAGGGCCTCTAACGTGGTGTTGAGCACGCCGCGATCGTAGAGCTTGAGCGGTGGAATCCGCAGGCCTTCCTGGTAGATCTCGGTTGAATCCGATGCGTTCGAACCCGGCACCCGACCACCGACATCGGTGTGATGGCAGATCACCACGGCGAAGGCGCGCCGCGCGCCGCCAAAGAAGATCGGCATGAACATGAAGATATCAGGCAGATGCATGCCACCATGATAGGGATCGTTCATGATGACGACGTCGCCCTCACGAAGATCGCCCTCGAATTTCGCCAGCACCGACGCCATCGCTTCGGGAATCGCGCCGAGATGCTGGGCGATGGTCTTGGCCTGCGCCACCATCTGGCCGTCGCCGGCGCAAAGTGCGGCCGAAAAATCCATCACGTCCTTGACGATCTCGGAGCGCGCGATCCGGACCACCGTATAGGCCATGTCGTCGGCGATCGAATCGAGCCCGCTTTTGATCACCGCAAACGTAATCGGATCGACCTTCATGCCTCGAACTCCAGAACGATGCAGCCGATCGCATCCTTGTGCACGGTGGCATCGGGCGGCACAATGATGGTGGCATCGAATTCCTCGATGATCAGCGGACCCTGGCGCGCCGTCGATCCGACCGCGCTGCGGTCCACGATCTCGACCGCCACCGCCGCCTCGCCGCGGGCGAAGGAAATTGCCCGGGTACCGCCTTGCGAAGATCCCGCCCGCGCCGCGATTTTCATGTTGCCGAAGTCGAGGCGATTGTCGCGCAAACCGCGCCCGGCCACGCGCAGCTTCATCAGCTCGATCGGGGTCGAGTCGCGATAGCCGTAGGTTTTGAAATACTCGGCGACGAAGCGCTCGCGGATCTGATCCAAATCCCGATCAAGGTCCCGATCAAGGTCCTGGCCCTCGAACGGCACGGTGAGCTCGGTCGCCTGCCCCTCATGGCGCAAATCCGCTTCCCAGAGAAACGCGGTACGTTCGGCGCGGTAGCCGTCGGCCGCGAGCTGGGAGGCGACTTGCTGCTGCAACCCGGCCTTGATCGCTGCGAGATCAGCGCCATCCATCCGGTCGAGGCGCCGGCTGACGGTCTTGAGCGCGGTATGCTCGATGTCGGAGGCGAGCATGCCGAGCGCGCTGAAAATGCCCGACATTGGCGGCACCACGACGCGCGGAATACCCAATTGCCGCGCCAGATCCGGCGCATGGACGCCGCCATTGCCGCCGAACGCCATCAGCGTGAGGTCGCGGGGATCGCGTCCGCGCTCGACGGTAACCGCGCGGACCGCGCGTGCCATCGCCGCGTTGGCGACGGCGCGGATGCCATGCGCCGCGTCCTGCAGCGGCAAACCCAGGGGATTGCCGACATGCGCCAGGATCGCGGCCTCGCTCAGCGAACGGTCGATCGGAAGCTTGCCGCCTGCGAGTGAGGTAGCATTGATAAAACCCAGCACCACATTGGCGTCGGTCACGGTCGGCCGATCATTGCCGAGGCCGTAACAGGCCGGCCCCGGCACCGCGCCGGCGGACTGCGGCCCTACGATCAGCAGACCACCCTTGTCGATGCCGGCCATTGAGCCACCGCCGGCGCCGACCTCGGCGATATCGATCGCCGGCACTTTAAGCATGTAGCCACCGGCCTTGATGAAGCGGCTCGAGGTCGAGATGCCGTCGCGAAACTCATATTCGGAGGTCATGCTGGGACGGCCGTCCTCGATGATGACGGCCTTGGCGGTGGTGCCGCCCATGTCGAACACGATGACATCGCGGTCATTGCGGGCGACGCCGAGCCGCGCCGCGCCGATCACGCCGCCGGCGGGGCCGGAAGCCACCACCAGCACCGGCTTTTCACAGGTCACATTGGCCGCGAGCATGCCGCCATTCGATGTCATCACCAGAATGGGTGCGGCGATGCCAATGGAGCGAAGCCCCGATTCCAGCCGTTGTAGATAGCTGCGCATCGCCGCCAGCAGATAGGCGTTCACCACCGTGGTGCTGGTGCGCTCATATTCCTTCATTTCCGGCAATACCGCGCAGGACGTTGTGACCAATAGATGCGGGAAATGGGCGCGCAGGATTGCCTCCGCCTGCAGCTCGTGCGCCGGGTTGCGATAGCTGTTGATGAAGGCGACGGCGACGGCTTCGATATCCTCGGCGACCAGCGCCTTGCCGGCGCTGATCACGCTGGCTTCGGACAAAGGCTCGACCACTTCGCCATCGGCCGCCATCCGCTCGGAGACTTCCAGGCGGTGCCGCCGCGGCACCAGCGGCTTCGGCTTTTCCCAGGTCAGGTCGAACATGTCGGGCATACGAATTCGCCCGATCTCCAGCACGTCCCGGAAACCGCGCGTGGTGATCAGGCCGGTCCGCGCGCCCTTGCGCTGCAGGATGGTGTTCGAACCCACGGTGGTACCGTGCAGCACTTCAGCGATGGCGTCCGGAGTAATCGACAATTCGGCCAGCAGTTGCCCCACACCTTCGATCACCGCGATGCTGGGATCTGATGGCGTCGATGAAATCTTGCTCTGATGGATCAGACCGGTGTCGGTCAACAGCGCGATATCGGTGAAGGTGCCGCCAATATCCACCGCGACCCTGAACCTCTTCTCCGACCCCATCACCACGCTTCGCACCCCAGTCCCATTACTAACTAGTTAGTCAATAACGCGCACCCGGACCTGTCAAGGCGGCTTTTGACGTGCGCCGGAAAATTCCTGATCCGTGGCGAGCGTGGCCCCCGGACCTGGTTATCGATCACCGGTCATCGCGGACGCGATCGGTCGCGGGCGTAACATTCCGGCCAGCAGCGACGAATGGTGCATGATCCCCGGGGAAGGCGCGCCGATACCGGACATTCGTCGCGCCAATGTCACGAAAGGCCGATTTTACTGATGGAATTTCTGCGATTTGCTCGCTAGTTGAGCACGACGACCGGGGGCGGCTTCGCTCATAATTGCGGAATTCAACGCGGGTGGGTACATCCCGGAAAAAAGGCTTGAGGAAGAACAATGGCGGCCGATATCAGATCGTTCACGGGGGTGCGAGGGGTCGCCGCCGTGATCATCGTGATCTATCACTACGGCAAGTTTCGTCTCGATCTCAGCGGCAGCGCGACGGTCTGGGCCGTGCCGCACGGCTATCTGCCGGTCGACATGTTCTTCATGCTGAGCGGATTTGTGATCGGCTATGTCTACAAGGACGCGTTTGTTTCCGACCCCTGGAGCAACTACAGGACGTTCCTGATCAAGCGCTTTGCGCGCCTTTACCCCGCCTACATCGTGATCGCGGCGTTTTACGCGCTGAAGATCGCGGCCGGCCTGACCGGCGAGGAAACCTTCGCCCGCTTCCATACCTTCGACATCATCGGCAACCTCCTGATGCTGGTGGGCTGGGGGCTTCATATCTATCCGCTGATCGGCGTGTCATGGGCCTCGAGCGCCGAATTGGGGTCGTATGTGGTGTCGCCGGTGCTGATGAAATACACGCTGCAAAAAAGTGTCCCCTGGTGCCTGGCCTGCGCCGCGCTGTCCGTGCTCGGGATTTATCTGATCAGCCGCAGCGGCCAAGGCGCCAGCGGCCCTCTGGACGTGGTGCAGGACAGCTCGCCGCTGCCGCTGCTGCGCGCCATTGTCGGGTTCACCCTTGGCCTCGTGACCTTTCGCTTCGCGCACCATCTGGACCGGTTTTCCGCCACCGTCCAGGACATCCTCGTAATCGCGATCCTGGCGGCGATGCTGGCAGTGGCGATCTTTACGCCGGACGATCTGCCGATCTACTTCCTGTTCATCCCATTCATCGCGATCCTGTCGCGCGACGGCCGCGTGGCGCAGCTGCTGTTCGGCAACCGGCTGGTCTATCACCTCGGGGTCATCTCCTATTCGATTTACCTGATCCATCCGATCTTCCTGACTTTCACCGAGCGTTCATCGCGGCATGTCGGAAACAATTTGACGGCCTATGTCTGCTGCATGCTGGTGGCCTTCGCCGCGATCTGGCTGTTGTCCTGGCTGAGCTATCGCTTTGTCGAGATTCCCGGCCGGCAATTCGTGATCGGGCTGCTCAGTCCCAAGGCCAAGGCAGCACCCAAAACCGCGCCGGCGGGCACCTGATCGGCGAGTTCCCGCGCGCGGGCGCGGGGATTTGCGCGGGGATTTGATTGGCGCCGTGCATTTCCTGCGCTACTCTGACCGCCTTGCTGCAACGGCGCGCAAGACGGATTCAAGCTGGCAAGGATGGACGCGATTCCGATCCGGACCCGAACGATGGTGCTGACGGCCATTCTTTGGGGCATCGCGGCCGCAACCCCATCCGCGGCTGGTGCGTCCGGGGCAACCATTCCCCATCGCGCGTTGTGGCCTGATCCCATCAACTCGCCCGCCGAGTTCGACCGCGCCTCGCGCGCCGAAATCCTGGTGTTTGCCCGCGAACTGGCTGAGAGCGATGCGCTGGACGAAGCCGCGTTGAAAAACCGGCCGGGGGTCGACGCCGTCGACATGGCTTCGGTCGAGCGGCTGCGGCATAAATTATGGAAGCTGCTGACCGCGAATTATGTCCTTGCGTCGCGCGGGTGCGTCGCCAATGAGGCCTTTTGTCCCGGCGAGATCGATCCGAATAATCTGCGGCGTGTGGCCGAGGCGTTTTCCGGCGCCCTGGTTCAACCGCGCTACCGGCCGTGGTTCGAGGACGCCGTCCGGTTCCAGCGATCCTATCTGGACGAGCTCGTGCTGCTGGCGGCCGTATTCCCTCACCGCAACAGCGAGGTCGAGACCTTCAACGACAACGAACTGACGGGGTGGGATTTGCACGATCGCCAGTTCCTGCTGTCGTTCGATGATGGCCCGACGGCAGGACCGCGGCAGGAAGCGCCGAATGCCGAGAATACCGACCGCACCCTCGATATGCTCCGCCGCAACAACATCAACGCCGTCTTCTTCGCGATCGGCAAATCGTTTCGAATGCGGCTGCGGGATTCCTCCGATGAGGCGATGAAGACGCTCTATTCAGGTATGTGCGTCGGCTCGCATGGCTGGGTGCACGAATCCCACGCCACATCGCCGCAGTGGCAGGAATCCGTCGCTTCGAGCTCCAAGCTGCTTGCCGACAATTTGCCGGACAGCTACGTGCCCGCGTTTCGTCCGCCCTACGGCCAGCGGTCGCCCGATAGTGGGCCGTATCTGAGGAGCCGCGGATTGAGGCTGATCCTCTGGAACATCGATTCCCACGACTGGGACGACGGCTTGACCGCCGACGACGTCGAAGCACGCACGATGTCGTTGATGCTGCTGTGGCGCCGCGGCTTTATTCTGTTCCATGATTTTTTCCCGCGCGCCCAGACGGTGGTGCCCCGGCTGGTCTCCTGGCTGGCCCATGACGGCATTGCCTGGGCCGATTGTCACGACATCAATTGGACACCTCGCGGCCCGTGATGCGGCGATCGAGAAGCTTCAGGGCTTTGGTGTCTCCCCGCGCGTGGGCGTCGTCGATATAGGCAATGAGCAGGTCGGCCAGCGTCTCATAGTCCCACAGCTTCAATTGGGCCGGGTCGACCCAACCTTTGAAATAGCGGTCGAGATAGCCGCACTCGGCGTCATGGGTTTGCACCCAGGCCGGTCCGGCCAGCTTCAAAGGCGCTGGATCCCAATGGCAGATGACCAGGCCTGCGGCGGACGCGGCGGACTTTGCCAATATCGCTCGCCCGTCCCGCGGGGCTTCGCTCATCGGACGCAGGGATTGGCCAATCTCCTCCAACACGCGCTCAACATTGCAACCCATTCCACTGTTCCGGCTTGTGCTGAATGCCGGCGGCAACCGACAACGCTGGTGCCTATCCACTTCCACAGGGTCGTGGTTCAACTATGGCGTATTTCTGATCGGGGTGCGGTCGATCCTTGGATTGATCCCTGGGTTGATCCTTGGGGGGCTTCTGTTATTGGGTCCGGGACAACCCAATCGAATGGACATCGAAGATGAAGTTTGCCTCCTTTTACCGCGACGGCGCCTTGAACGTCGGAATCGTCGATGCCGCCGCCGGACGGGTACGTCCCGTCAACGGCGTCACTGGCATGATCGACCTCGTTGCCCGGTACGCCGATATCAAGCCATCCATTATCAAGGAAGCCATTATCAAGGAAACCATTATCAAGGAAACCATGGCATCGGGCGCACAGGATCTGGCGCTCGGCGATGTCAGGGTCACGGCGCCGATTCCCGTGCCGCGCCGAAACATCTTCTGCGTCGGCAAGAATTACGGCGAGCACGCGCGCGAATTCTCCAACAGCGGCTTCGAGGCCGGCGCCAAGAAGGATCAGGCGATCGATGAATATCCGGCGATCTTTTCCAAGGGCCCCAACACGGTCGTCGGGCCGAACGACAATGTGCAGCTTCATTCCGGGATCACATCGAGTGTCGATTACGAGGCCGAACTCGCCGTCATCATCGGCAAGCCCGGGCGCAACATCGCCAAGAAGGACGCCTATGGCCACGTCTTCGGCTACACCATCGTCAACGACGTCACCGCGCGCGACCGCCAGAAAAACCACAAGCAGTGGTTCATCGGCAAGACGCTCGACACCTTCTGCCCGATGGGGCCGTGGATCACGACATCGGATGAAGTCGATCCGGAAAACCTCGATGTGAAATGCTGGGTCAACGGCGAACTGCGCCAGAACGCCAACACCCGGGATCTCATCTTCGACATCCCCTCGCTGATCGCGACCATCTCCGAGGGCATGGCGCTGGTGCCGGGCGACATCATCGCGACCGGCACGCCCGCCGGTGTCGGCATCGGCTTCAATCCGCCGAAATTCCTCAAGTCAGGCGATGTCGTCGCAATCGAGATAGCCGGCCTCGGCCGGATCGAGAACAGGTTTGTCGGGGATGCCGACTAGCGCGAGATGTTCAACGCAAACAAAAACCCCGGCCAACAGGCCGGGGCTTTGAGAAGTTGGGGAAGAAGGCGTTGCTCGGTCCGCTTGACTTAGTAGCGGGCCACCACCGGGCCACCGAACTTGTAGTTGATGCGCGCGGTGAAAATATCGACGTTCTCGGTGATATGGTCGCCGGTGCCGGAGACAAAGATCACGTCGTTGTTGCCCATGAACAGGTGGTTATATTCGAAGCCGAGCGACCAGTTCGGGACCAAGGCATATTCGATGCCGACGCCAACCGAGGCGCCCCAGCGGGTTTCGTTCGCACCATCGACAAAGCCACCGCCCGGACCCGTGAAGACGGTGTACTTGTTATCCGTCATCGCGGCACCGCCCTTGACGTAAAGCAGCGCCCGGTCCCAGGCATAGCCGATCTGACCGGTGAACAAGGCAAATGAGTCGACCTTGGTTTGATTCAGAAGGCCGGTCTGGAGGCTGGTGTTGCTGCCGCTGAAATCAGCCCAGTTGCCCTGCGCTTCCAGGCCGAACACCAGGGATGACAGCTGCCAACGGTAGCCGATCTGGCCACCGACCGTCCCGCCCGTTGCCTTATGGCTGCCTTCGTCCCCGAAACCGTCCTCATTCCAGTCAAAGCTGCTGGTGGCGCCGCCGCCATTGATACCGACGTAGAAGCCGCTCCAGTCATAGGCAGCCTCGACGATCGCCGGCGCCTTCGAATAGCTCGCCGGTGCCCGAGCGGGAAGATCCGCGGCGGCGGCCGGTGTAATGGCGCCAACCGCGATCGTTGCGGCCGCGAGAACGATGAGTCGTTTCATGTCAGAATTCCCTGCTTGTCCTGCTTGTGAAGCCTGTGTTTGCCCCAAATCTCCGCGGCAACTCTTACCAGCGCCATCTCATATTGCTGTAGCTCGCCTGCAACATCTGCAGGAAAAAGATCATTAAAAAAATTTAAGAAATCCATGTATGCCAAGGGCTTATCGAAATACTTGGAAAAAAACTGCTGTCCGCCACCGGACCGAATGAGTTGCATCCAGCATGCCAACGCGCTGGAGCGTCACAGTCACGCCCTTTCAGGTCACCCCGACCCTGGCCCCGCTACCGAATCGGCTCGGAAGATCAATTGGTGCAGCGCGCATCAAAACGTCCGAAGTTCGGCGCGGAAGTGACGTCATCAGGCGACCGTCAAAAATGGCGCTAAAGACCGCCCCCAACCGGACATGAGCCCTGGCGGGATTCGCCGAAGGGAGCGTTGTGGAACGTCCATCCGCCGCTCACTCCGCCCTGATGTTGGCCGCCCGAATCACCTTGGCCCATTTTTGGGTGTCGTCAGCGATGAACCTGCCGAATTCGGCTGACGTCATCGGCATTGCGAAGGCTCCAAGGTCAACCATCTGCGCCTGCATCTTGGGATCGACGAGAGCGGCGTTGATCTCGTTGTTGAGCTTCCCAATGATCTCGGCGGGCGTATTCCTCGGTGCGCCGATGCCCTGCCAGCCGCTGGCCTCGTACCCCGGCACAAATTCGCCCACGGTCGGGATGTCCGGCAGCACCGCCGAACGCATCGCGGTGGTCACGGCAAGCAGGCGCAATTTCCCTGCTCTGACGTATTCAAGGGTCGAGGCCTATAGACCGAACATCACCTGGACCTGTCCGCTCATCAGGTCAATCAGGGCAGGCGCTGTGCCGCGATAGGGCACCGGAACCAGATCGACGCCGGCCATCGCCTTGAACAATTCGCCCCAGACCTGTGGCGCGCTGCCGACGCCGCTTGTCGCCATGTTGATCTTGCCGGGATTGGCCTTGGCATAGGCGATGAATTCCGGAACGGATTTGACCGGGAGCGATGGATTGACGGCCATCGCGCCTTGCGTGCGCGCAATGCTCGCAACGGGCGCGATGTCGCGGATGAAATCGAAATTGAGATGGTCGTAGAGTGTCGCATTGACGGCGTTCGCCGCCGAGGCGTGGAGCAGCGTCAGGCCATCGGGAGCCGCCCGGACAACGGCCTCGGTGGCTACGTTGCTCGCGGCCCCCGGTCGGTTCTCGATGACGAATGGCTGGCCGAGCCTTTCCGACAACCATTGAGCGATCAGGCGCGCGAAGATGTCGTTCGGGCCGCCAGCGGCAAAGCCGACGATCAAGTGAACCGGTCGCGTCGGATAGGTTTGCGCAGTTGCGACCCGCGACATGGCCGGGAGCGCGGCAGCACCTGCAGCCAGATGCAAGAACGTACGGCGGAAGTTTCATGGCGGACAGCCCCTTCCAGACCGATACTATTCGAATTTCAGCGCCCGTGACAGGAGCCGCGACTTCCGCTCGCGGCACATCGCGTCATTTCGCTGCGGTGCGGATTTGGTCGCACCCGAGGGCATGGCAGACATTGGCCAAGCCCGCAGCAATCGCGTTCGATTGATGCGTACGCGCCCTAAACCGATCAGGCTCCCGCTGAAGCCAGCGCGGCCGCGAAACGCTCGAGGGCGCGGTCATCAGGCGGCAGGCCGAAGCGCAGGAGATCGTCGGCCCACTCAAAACATCTACACCAGATATGCTGCGTCGCCAGCGAAGCGTGCACCTTGCCGGCATCGGCGCGACGCGCCAGCCGGAACAATCCGGTTCCGCCGGCAATCCTGAATCCGGCGTTTTCCAGTACGGCGTCGACCTTGCGCGCCTGCTGTTGAATCGCAAGACGCGTGCGCCCTACCCACTCCCGGTCGCGCAACGCGGCGGCGCCGATGACAACCGCCGGTCCGGAACAGGCCCAGGGACCGAGCGCCAGCGCAATGCGCCGCGCGATATCAGGCGATGCGATCGCAAAGCCCAATCGCAGCCCGGCGAGGCCGTAGAATTTTCCGAACGAACGCAGCACCACCACGGGCAGATCAACGCACAACTCCGCGACGCTGATGTCGGGCTCGATGTCGGCAAAGGCTTCATCGACCATCAGCCATCCGCCACGGCCCTGCAACTGTGCCGCCACGCGCGCCAGCATTGCGCGGGACATCACGCGCCCATTGGGATTATTGGGATTGACCACCACCGCATGGCGGGCCGCTTGCGGAAGATCGTCGAGATCGGCGCGCGCGATCACCTCATGACCGGCGATGCGCCACGCCAGTGCGTGCTCGTTATAAGTCGGCTCTACGATTGCGACCGCTCCCGCGCTCGCCAGTTGCGGCAGCCATTGAATCAGCGACTGGGTTCCCGCAGCCGCGACGATTTCGGCCCCGGCGGGTACCGCGTAGGCCTCGCGCGCCGCCGCGATCAGGGCTTCCTCGTCGGCGCGCGACGGCAGGCGCTGCCACGCCGCACCCGGCAAGTCCCTTGGAATCGGCCACGGCCAGGGGTTGACGCCGGTCGACAGGTCGAGCCACATTTGCGGCGACCCGCCATATCGCGCCATTGCTTCAGTCAGATCGCCACCGTGCTTCATCCGCGCTTCATGCCATCATCCGCGCCAAAGCGCGAGAGGTTACGACGCGCGCTCGGCGCGATGCTGATACTCGTCGCTAGCCTCAGTGTGCCCGCCGCCGCGGATGCCGCCGGCCTGCCGCGAATCGCATCGATCAATGTCTGCACCGACCAGCTGCTGATGGCGCTGGCCGACCCCGGGCAGATTGTAGGACTGAGCCCCTATGCGCGCGATCCGGCCCGCTCCTGGGACGCCGCCAAAGCCCGGCAATTTCCGCAATTGTCGGGCGCGGCCGAAGATGTGCTGGTGCTCGAGCCGGATACCGTGGTCGCCGGCCGCTTTACCAGATTGGCGACAAGGCAGCTTCTCAAGGACAAGGCCGTCCGCGTCGTCGAATTCGATGCCGCGCGATCCCTCGATGATGTGAAGAAAGCGATCCGCCTGATGGGCGATGTCGTCGGACATCCGGATCGCGCGTTAGCCGAAATTAGCCGGCTTGACGCCGCGATCGCGCATGCGCATCAAGTCGCGGCGCGAAAACCCTATCGCGTGCTGGCGGTGTCGCGGCGCGGCTGGGTGTCCGGCCGCGACAGCCTGACCAGTTCGCTGTTGGCCAATGCCGGCCTCGCCAACGCGGCCGGCGATCTCGGCATCAAAACCGGCGGGTTTGCTTCGCTCGAAACCATCGTCAACCTGAAACCGGATTTCATCCTGGTGTCGGAAGACAGCGGTTTCGCCGAAGACGAAGGCAGCGCCTTCCTGCTGCATCCGGCGCTGGAGCGGTTTTATCCGGCGTCGAAACGCATCGTGATTCCGGAACGGCTCACGGTCTGCGGCGGACCGATGCTGGCGCAAGCGCTGGAGCGGCTGGCTTCCGAGCTTGAGCGCGTGGACCGCTAGGGTGCTGATATCTGGCAGCGGGCTTTTTATCGTGATCACGGCGCTGGCGTTCGACGCGCTGATCGGCGACCCCGACTGGCTGTGGCGGCGGCTGGGCCACCCGGTAGCGCTGATCGGCACCCTGATCGACACGCTCGATGTCAGATTCAACAAGGACGGCCAATCGCCCCAACAACGCCGATCCGCCGGGATCGCGAGCACGGCTGTCCTGGTCGTTATCGCGGGCGCCGTGGGCGTTCTGCTTCAGGCCATCGCGCAGCAACTGCCGATGGGAAATATCATCACAGCCCTGATCGCCTCCATCTTCATCGCCCAGCGCAGCCTCTACCAGCATGTCGACTGGGTACGCTCGGCGTTCGCCGATGGCGGTCTCGCGGAGGCACGGGACGCCGTCGCCTTGATCGTCGGGCGCGACCCCGAACAACTCGATGAAGCCGGGGTGTGCCGGGCCGCGATCGAATCCTGCGCCGAGAATTTTTCCGATGGCGTGGTGGCGCCGGTGTTCTGGCTGGCGCTGCTGGGGCTGCCCGGATTGATCGCCTACAAGGCCATCAACACCGCCGACTCCATGATCGGGCATCGCAGCGAGCGCTACGCATCATTTGGCTGGGCGGCGGCACGGCTCGACGATCTCGTCAATCTGGTCCCAGCGCGATTGTCGGCGCTGTTGCTGGCGGTCGCGGCGCCGATCGCGGGCGGCTCGGTCGGCACATCGTTCAACGTTGTGAGACGCGACGCTTCCAAACATCGCTCGCCGAATGCCGGCTGGCCGGAAAGCGCTGTCGCGGGCGCACTCGGACTGGCACTCGCGGGCCCGCGCCGCTACGGCGAACAGGTGGTCGACGATCCTTTCCTGAACGCGGAAGCAACCCGGCCGGCCGTGCCCGACGATATCGGCCGCGCGCTCGATCTCTACACCGCGGCCTGCGTGATCGAAGCGGCCGGCTACGCCGCGCTGGCATTGGTGGTCTGACGGCTGCGCGCGATGCCCAATATGGCCTCGATATCCAGATGCGCTTCGAGATGATCGGCCAACGCATCGAGCGCGGATTCGATCTGCACTTCATAGGCGAGCGTTGAGGCAATGCCGAGATGGGCCAGCCACGCCTTGCGAAAGGCGTCGCCGGTGAACAGCCCGTGCACATAAGTGCCCTGCACCCGGCCGTCCACCGTGCCGGCGCCATCGGGGCGCCCGTCGATCGTCACGACAGGTCTCGCGCAATCGCGGCCCTCGCTGCGGCCCAGATGGATTTCATAGCCCTCGATCGCCGTGCCCGTTGCGGAATGAATGCCCCGCACCAGCCGGGTGGATTTATCCGCACTCATGACAGTGGCGATATCCAGTAACCCCAGTCCATCCACCGTGGCGGCCGGTCCCTCGATGCCGTCGGGGTCGGCAATGGTCTGCCCCAGCATCTGATAGCCGCCGCACAGGCCGAGCACATGACCCCCACGCCTGACATGCGCCTTGATGTCGATGTCCCAGCCCTGCGCCCGCAGAAAAGCCAGATCGCCGATGGTGGATTTGCTGCCCGGCAGGATCACGACGTCGGCATTGCCCGGTATAGCTTCGCCCGGCCGCACGAACACCAGTCTGACGCCGGGCTCCATGCCCAGCGGATCCAGATCGTCGAAATTGGCGATGCGCGCGAGAACCAATACCGCGATCACGCGGGACGACATTGATGGATGGGCGCGATCGAGATCGACGGCGTCCTCCGCCGGCAGCCATGCCGTTTGCGGCAACCACGGCACCACGCCGAGCGATGGCCAGCCGGTCAACCGCGTCACCGCCGTGAGACCCTGGTCGAACAGTCTGACATCGCCGCGAAACTTGTTGATGACAAAACCACGAATCCGCGCGCGCTCGTCCGGCTCCAGCACCAGATGCGTCCCGGCCAGGCTGGCGATGACGCCGCCGCGATCGATATCGCCGGCCAGCACCACCGGCACATCGGCGGCGGCGGCGAATCCCATATTGGCGATATCGCCGGCGCGCAGATTGATTTCGGCGGGACTGCCCGCACCTTCGACCAATACGATATCGGCCTCGCGCGCGAGCCGCGCAAAACTATCCAGCACCGCCGGCAGCAGCGCCGCCTTCTTGTCGAGATAGTTCTTCGCGCGCAGATTTCCCCAGCGCTGGCCCTGCACGATGATCTGCGACCCGCTGTCGGTTTCCGGCTTCAGCAGCACCGGATTCATGTGCACGCTCGGTATCATTCGCGCCGCGCGCGCCTGCACCGCCTGGGCGCGGCCGATCTCGCCGCCCTCGATTGCGACCGCCGCATTGTTTGACATGTTCTGCGGCTTGAACGGAGCCACTTTTAATCCCCGCCGCACCAGCGCGCGCGCCAGACCCGCGACCAGGGTCGATTTGCCGGCATTGGAGCCGGTGGCCTGGATCATCAGCGCCGGCGTCGTCATCAGAACTCGACGCCTTTCTGGGCCTTCACGCCCTGGCGGAACGGATGCTTTATCAATGTCATTTCGGTGACGAGATCGGCCATCTCGATCAAAGACGCATGCGCGTTGCGGCCGGTGATGACGACATGCTTGTCGGCCGGCTTCTCGTCGCGCAGAAAATTCACGACATCCTCGATCGGGAGATATTCGTAGCGCAGCACGATGTTGAGCTCGTCCAAAAGCACCATGCGATGCCGGTCGTCGCGGATGAGTTCCTTGGCGCGCTCCCAGCCCGCGGTGGCCGCAGCGATATCGCGGGCGCGGTCTTGGGTTTCCCAGGTAAAGCCCTCGCCCATGATGTGCAGCGTCACGAGCTCAGGAAATTTCGCCAGCACCCTCGCCTCGCCGGTGTCCCATGCCGGCGACTTGGTGAATTGCACGACGGCAACAGGATAGCCGTGGCCGATATGACGAAACACCATGCCGAGCGCGGCGGAGGTCTTGCCCTTGCCGGTACCCGTGTGGACGATCAGCAAGCCCTTCTCGCCAACTTTGGTGGCCATGATCTTGTCGCGCGCGGCCTTGTGCTTGCGCGCCTTTTCCTTGTGGCGGGCATTTTCCGCGTCGTCGTCTTGGGTTGAAGACCCGCTCATGCGATTTCCCTTTGGGTGTCCGGCAGGAGTTCAGCGATCAGATAGGCAGCCCGGTTGGAACGCGGCGTCCACAATCCACGCCGGATCGCCTCGGAAAACCGCGCGGCGGTTTCACGCAACGCTGCAGGGTTGGCCATTGCCATGAAATCCCGCACCCGCTCGTCTTCGAGATAGGAGGCGAACAGCTGATCGAAATGATGGTTTGCGACCGCATCGGTGCTGGCGGCGAACCCGAAGAGATAATCGACCGTGGCGGCGATCTCGAACGCGCCTTTATAGCCGTGACGCATGACGCCGGCGATCCATTTCGGGTTCGCAGCCCGGCCGCGCACCACGCGCGAGATTTCGTGCGCTAGCGGGCGTGACAGCGGCGCCTCCGGCCGCGAGGTGTCGACATGGGCGATGCGCGGCGCCTTGCCGCGCAGGCTCTGTATGGTGGACGCGAGGCCGCCCATGAACTGATAGTAATCGTCAGAGTCCAGAATATCGTGCTCGCGGTTGTCCTGGCTGTGGGCGACGAGATCGATGGTGGCGAGCCGCTCGGCGAAATCGCCGCGCGCCGCTTCGCCCTCGACACCGCCGCCATAGGCATAGCCGCCCCAGTCGAGATAGACGCCAGCTAAATCGCCGCGATCATCCCAATTTCCTTCGTCGATCAACCCACCGAGGCCAGCGCCATAGGCCCCCGGCTTCGAGCCGAACACGCGATGCGCGGCCTGGCGCTGCGCTTGTTCGCCGTTCACGCCATCGGCTTCAAGCGCCTTTCGTTTCGCCCTGACATTGGCGGCAATCGGATTGGCCTCATCGGGCTCGTCGAGTTCGGCGATGGCGCGGACCGCGCTGCCGATGATGTCCATCTGGATCGGGAACGCGTCGCGAAACAATCCGGAAACCCGGAACGTGACGTCGATTCGCGGCCGCTTCAATTCGGACAGCGGCGTGATCGCGAATCCCGTGACCCGGCCGGAGGTCTCCTCCCACAGCGGCCGCGCCCCGATCAGTGCCAGCGCTTGGGCTACATCGTCGCCGCCGGTGCGCATGTTGGCGGTGCCCCAGGCCGACAGCGCGATCGCGCGCGGCCATTCGCCGGCCTCCTGCCAATAGGCCTCGACCAGCCGCTCGGCCGCGAGGCTGCCTATGCGCCACGCCGACGGCGTCGGCACCGCGCGGACATCGACTGCGAAGAAATTCCTGCCCGTCGGCAGCACATCCGGCCGGCCGCGGGTCGGCGCGCCGGACGGACCGGGCCGTACGAACCGGCCGTCGAGCCCCCGCAGCAACGCCGCCATCTCGGCCTCGCCGCAGGCATCGATCGCCGGACGCAGCTTTGCATTAATCCAGTCGAGCACGGCTTTGGTGCGCTCCCACGCAGCGTCGCAGGGTTGAACGCCCGACACCAACAGAAGCGCGAGCCCTTCGATCCGCTCCACCGTATCGCCCGAGGTACGCCAAACCGCCGCGCTGAGCTCCGACAGAACTTTGGGACGAGGCCCTTCATAGTGATCGGCGAGGTCGCGCGTTAGCGGATCGAAATCGCCCAACCCCAGATCCAGCGCCAGCGCACGATGCAGCGAGGCGTCCTGCGGCATGCTGTCGGAGCGCGGCAGCCGCGCGATCGAGACCAGCAGGTCATTGCGCTTTGTATCCTGCGGCGTGCGCCCGAACACATGCAGGCCGTCGCGGATCTGCATTTCCTTGAGATCGCACAGATGCGCATCGAGCGCGCGCAAGGCATCATTGGTCGGGGTGTCGCGCGTCACATTGACATCGGCATCGAGCCGCTGCGCGCGGGCGAGCGATAAGATGTCTTCGGCAATCACGGCGGCGCGCTTGGGATCGAGATCGGCGGCCAGCGCGTATTCGTCGACCAGCGTTTCCAGCCGCGCCAGATCGTCATGCAATTCGGCGCGGGCCATCGGCGGCGTCAGATGATCGATGATGACCGCAGACGCGCGGCGCTTGGCCTGAATGCCTTCGCCGGGATCGTTGACGATGAAGGGATAGAGATGCGGCAGCGCCCCCAGCACCGCGCCGGGCAGGCAATTTGCCGACAGACCCGTGCTCTTGCCCGGCAGCCATTCGAGATTGCCGTGCTTGCCGAGATGCACGATCGCGTGGGTGTCGAACTGGCGTCTGATCCACAGATAAAACGCCAGATAATAATGCGGCGGCACCAGATCGGGATCGTGATAGGTCGATTTGGGATCGATGTTATAGCCGCGCGCGGGTTGCACGCCGACCACGATAGTGCCCATGCGATGCAGGCCGAGCCGAAAGCGGCCGTTCACGACATGCGGGTCCTGCGCCGGGCGTCCCCAGCGCGCTTCGACGGCGCGTTGCACGCTCTCAGGCAATTGCGCGAAGGCGGATTCATACTCGGCCAAATGCCATGACACCCCGCCCGGCCCAGCCTGCAAAAGCTGCATCATCGATGCGGCATCGTCAGGCCTGTTCTCAACGCCGTAGCCCGCGCCGCGCATCGCGCCGAGCACCTCAACCAGGCTCTGCGGCGTGTCGAGGCCGACGCCGTTGCCGAGGCGGCCGTCGCGGCCTGGATAATTGGCCAGCACGACGGCGACACGCCGCTGAGAGTTCGGCGTGCGCCGCAGCCGCACCCAGGCCCGCGCCAGATCGGCGGTCGCGGCGACACGATCATCGATCGGCTGGAACGTGGTCGGCGCAAAGCCGGTGTCGGACTCGCCGCGTTCCTTGAAGGCGATGGCGTGGGCGAAGATGCGCCCGTCGACTTCCGGCAGCACCACATGCATCGCCAGATCGCGCGGCGCGAGACCGCGGGTCGAGCTTTCCCAGCTCGCCCGCGAAATGCCGGCCTGCGCTACCTGCAGGATCGGACAGCCCGATGCCGAGAGAACGCCGGCCTCGTCATGCGCGGTCGCGGTGGCGAAAGCTGTCGCGTTGACGATGATATCGGGCGGATAGGCCGCCAGCGCCGCGCGCAGGAACGCCGCCGAGCGCTCGTCCTTGAGGCTGGTGACATAGAGACAGACAGCGTTAAGCCCGCGCGCATCCAGCGCCGTGCGCAGCGCATCGATCCCTGCGGTGTCGCCGCCCGCGACCAGCGCGCGGTAGAAAATCACGATCGCGTTCGGGCGGCCGTCGATGGCAGGCTCGCCGCGCCAGAATCCGGCCGACGGCATCGGCCGCGCCGGCGGCGGCAAGTCGCCCCGGCCGATCAGATGCGCGGCGAAGCGCAGCGCCAGTTGCGCATTCTCGACGCCGCCCTCGGTGCAGTAGCGCCACAGCGCGTGGGTATCGCCGGCGCTCACAGTGCCGCGCGCGGCGAGCTTTGCGTCCCAGCTCAGCTCGCCGGGAATGCAGGCCAAGTGCGCGCCACGGCGCAGCGCGTCGCGGCGCAGGCTCTCGACGCCATGCGGCCAGTAGCTTTCGCCGCCGAGCATGCGCAGCACGATGATCTTCGCATCGCGCAGCGTGCGCTCGACATAGAGATCGACCGACGCGGGATGACCGAGCGCCAAGAGATTGGTCAGCCGCACGCTCGGGGAATCATTCGGCAATGTCGCATGGGCGGCGCCGAACGCGGCGAGGTCGCTGTCAGCGGCCGACAGCACGACGATATCGGCGGACGCCTGCCCGAGATCGCGGGCGACGTCGCCGTCGTCGATACTGCCGCTGCTGTCGAGCTTCAGATGCATGCGTGTTTCAAATCGTTATGCTTGCCGTTGCCGTTGCTATCCCGCCAGCGCGCGGCGGACCGCGTCGCCGTCGAAACCCTTGAGCCCGATCACCACGAGATGCTCGGCCTGCTTCACGTCGGGCCGGGCGAATGACAGCTCGACCCGGTTGCCGACCGCCTGCACCACGATCGGCGCTACCTTGTCGCTGATCCGGGCATGGCCCTTGACCCGCAGCACGCCGGTCAGGTTCAACGCATCGCTGACGCGCAGGCGCATCGCGTCGACGCTACCGGCGGGCGACGGCGTCACCACGATGCTGTCGAAATCGTCGTGATCGTGCTCCTCTTCCTCGCCGTGATGGCCCACGCGCGCGGCCATGTCGTCTTCCGCCGCCGAGTTGAGACCGATCAGCACCGCCGGCAACAGCGCGCCGTGCGAGCGCACCATGCGCACGCCCGGCCGCAATACCGCGGCGAGGCGGGTTTCGATCGCGGCCAGCGCGTCGGACGAGACCAGATCGCTCTTCGAGAGCACCACTAAGTCAGCGCAGGCCAGTTGGTCTTCGAACACTTCCTCGATCGGATCGTCGTGATCGATGGAATCGTCGGCCGCGCGCTGGGCGGCGACCGCGCCTTCGTCCAAAGTGACCCGGCCCTCCGACAGCGCCAGCGCGTCCACCACGGTAACGACGCCGTCGACGGTGGCGCGGGTGCGCACGGCAGGCCACGCGAACGCTTTCAGCAGCGGCTGCGGCAGCGCCAGGCCTGAAGTTTCAATGACGATGGCGTCGAGCGGCCGGTCCCGCGACAGCAATTTATCCATGGTTGGAATGAAATCGTCGGCCACGGTGCAGCAGATGCAGCCGTTGGTGAGCTCGACGATATCGCCGGGCGCGCAGGTTTTTGCCGCGCATTCCTCCACCAGTCCACCGTCGAATCCGGCATCGCCGAATTCGTTGACGATCACGGCGATGCGGCGACCATCCGCCTGCGTCAGCAGCGAACGCAGCAGCGTGGTCTTGCCGGCGCCGAGGAAACCGGTGAGCACGGTAACGGGAACGCGGGACATGTCAGACCTCCTGATTGGATTTTTTAAGCCAGAGCGGAAGTCCGGCGGCGATGAACACAACATTGGGTACGCAGGCCGCGACGGCCTGATTGAGACGGCCCTGCGCGTCGCGAAACTGGCGGCCGAGCGGCGTGTCCGGCACGAGGCCAAGGCCGACCTCGTTCGAGACCAGCACCAGAGGATAGCTGGTGACGCCGAGAAACCGTGTCAGCCGGCGGACCTCAACATCGGGATCGCGCTCGGCCAACATGAGATTCGACAGCCACAACGTCAGGCAATCGACCAATACGGCGCGGCCATGATGCGGCTCGCGCGTCAGCGCATCGACCAGCGCCAGCGGCTCCTCGATGGTGATCCAGTCGTCGCCACGCTGCACGCGATGGCGCGCGATGCGAACCTGCATTTCGCCGTCACCCGCCGTCCCGGTGGCCAGATAGACCCGCGCCAGCCCGCTGTCGACGACCAGCCGCTCGGCGAAGGCGGATTTGCCGGATCGCGCGCCGCCGAGCACCAGCGTGGTTGCGAGCGCGGTCATTTTGGCGCCCGCCCGTCATCTGGCGACCAGCGCATCGGAGGCACTCGGGCCAGCATGCCCTTGCGCAACACTTCAGCGCGCTCGCGCCACGGCACCAGGCCGTAATCGGACTTTTGATAGGATTTGACGAACGACGCCAGCGCCGTCGTGCCGCTCTCGGTCTGCAGATCGCCGAATAAAAACGTGTAGCCGTCCGGGCTCGTCACCGCGACCGTCGCCGGGCGCTTGCAGACGCTGAGACACTGCACCGGTCGCACCACGACATGGGGGTCATCTTTCCCGAGCGCGGCCCGCACCGCCGCGAACATCTCGGGGCCGACCACCGTGCCGCCGTCGGCGGTCTTGCAGGTGGTGCAGACGCTGACGATGACGGGACTGTTCGGCAGACTTGCCGGCAGATTCGGCTGCGGCGATTCAGGCCTCGAATCGGAGGATGTTACGTCGGCGCTTGCGCGATCCATCACAGGCTCATGGTCAGGCCGCAAGCGGCCGCGAGCTTTGTTGGGTCGCGCTTTCGGGCTTATGACCCGCAAGCTCGCTCCCGTCCGGTGCACCCCGCCCCGACGACGCCTCCAAAGCACAGTTCGTGATGGCAGGTCTCCTGGCTCGCGGGTCGCTGCCGTCAGCCGCCTTCCCGGGAAATTCCCAGTGGCACCGGCGAGGGCTCGTCGCTTACAGTTGCGGGGGCAGCGCCGGCGTTGAGAGTTCTCAAGCTTGAGAACGCTCGCACCGGCTTCCCTTTTCACCTTCCACGTGGAAGGACCATCACGGACGACGCTAGCTGGCGCCTCCGCCGGGGTCAACCGTGCACCTGATGTGTTGACCTGAGTGCGGCTGTTGCGTCAGGTAGGCCCAGCGAAAGGGAACCCGATGTCATCCGGTTTGAACGAATTCTGGCAGCCGCCGGCCATTGCGCCGCTCGACCAAGCGCTGGCCGCGGCGATGCGCGGGCGCATCGACGGCAAGGCCAAGCCGTCAGGATCGCTGGGCCGGATCGAGGACCTGGCCGTGCAGCTCGGCATGATCCGGCATCCGGAGCCGCCCCGCGGCGACAAGGCCGTCTTGTTGGTGTTCGCCGCCGACCACGGGCTCACCGAGGAAGGCGTGTCGCAATATCCTTCCGCCGTCACGGTGGCGATGGTGATGACTTATCTCGCCGGCCGCGCCAGCGCCAATGCCTTCGCCGCCGCCAGCAATGTGGCGATCGCTGTCATCGATGCCGGCGTGGCGGCGGATCTGCCCGCGCATCCCAATCTGATCGCCGCGAAAATCCGCAAGGGCACCGCCAACGCCGCGCGCGAGCCGGCGATGACGCCGCGACAGGCCGCCGATGCGCTGGCGCGGGGCTTTGAGATCACAGTCGATCAGATTGCCGCCGGCGCCGACATCATCGCGCTCGGCGAAATGGGAATCGGTAATACCGCCTCCTCGGCGCTGCTGGCCCATCGCCTCGCGCCCGCGCCGCTTGCGGATTGCATCGGCGTCGGCGCTGGTCAGGACGACAAAGGCATGGCCCGCAAGCGCGCGGCGATCGAAAAAGCGGCAGCGCGCAGCAATGCCACCGAGCCGTTCGACGTGCTGGTGCAGTTCGGCGGCCTGGAAATCGCGATGATGGCCGGCGCAGTTCTGGGCGCGGCGTCGCAGCGCCGGCCGGTTATTATTGACGGATTCATTTCCAGCGCCGCCGCGCTGCTGGCGATCCGGCTGTATCCTGCGGCGCGGGATTATTGTATCTTCGCACATCGCTCCGCAGAGAAGGGCCACGACGTGCTGCTCGCTGCCCTCCACGCAAAGCCGCTGCTCGATCTCGGACTGCGGCTCGGCGAAGGCACCGGCGCGTTGCTCGCGGTGCCGCTGGTGCGCGCCGCGGCGCGACTCCTGACCGACGTCGCCGATCTCAGCGACGTGCTGGCCGGAAACATCTGACATGACCGGGAATGACGAGTTCATGAACGCGCTGCGGTTCATGACCATCGTTCCCGTGCCATCATCCGATACCGCGACCCCGACGGACTGGCTGTCGCGTTGCGCCAAATATTTTCCCGCGGTCGGCATTTGCATCGGTCTGGTATCGGCGGCGGTGCTGCTGCTGGCGGGCAATATCTGGGGTCCTGATATCGCCGCATTGCTCGCGGTGGCCGCGAGCATTGTCATCACCGGTGCACTGCACGAAGACGGCCTCGCCGACACCGCCGACGGCTTCGGCGGCGGCTGGAGCGTGGAGAAGCGGCTCGCGATCATGAAGGACTCCCGGATCGGTGCTTACGGCGCGCTGGCGCTGGCGTTTGGAGTGGCGCTGCGGGTAACAGCGCTGGCGGAGATGCCGCTATGGAGCGCGGCCGCGGCCTTGATCGCAGCCCATGCCGCAGCGCGGATCACGCCGGTCTTCGTGATGAATGCGCTGCCTTACGCCGGCGATACCGCGGCGATGAAGGTCAGCTATAGCGATGTGCCCGTCAGCTCCCATGAAATACGGTTCGCATTGGTTGTCGTCGTATTCGCGCTGGTGCCGCTCGCGTTCGTCTCGGTCCCGTCGGTCATTTCAGGGCTGCTGCTCGGCGCCGCCCTTGCGATTGCGATCGTGCTGTGGGCGCGCAAGCTGATCGATGGCTACACCGGCGACGTGCTCGGCGCGACCGAGCAAATGTTCGAGATCGGCTTCCTGCTCGGCGTTGCGGCGGTTATCCGATAGGCCATTGCAACGGCAACTCATACGGCTCGCCTTCACGCGCCTCGGCGCCACGGCCGATCGCATCGATCGCCTCGACCATGCGGCCATCGCGCTCCAGCAGATCATCCGTCAGCCGCACCATCAGCCGATTGGGCGTCGCGGAGGGCGAACGCCGGCGCAATTCGCTGGCGATGTCGCGCTCGAAGCCGGGATTGCGATCGCAGGCAATCGCAAACGCCGCCGCGCTGGAGCGGCTGATCCCGGCCCAGCAATGGATCAACAGCGTGCGTTGAGGTTGGGCATCGCGGCCGAACTCAAGCACCGCCCGCATCAAGTCGCGGTCCGGCGCGACCAGCCCAGGCATCGGCTCGACGATATCGTGAAACGCCAGCCGCAAATGCCGCTCGCACGCAAAACCGTTCCAGTCGGCCGGCGGATAATCCGGCGACAGCAGCGTCAGCAGGTCGTAGTTAGGAAGTCTTGCTGTGACGGCGCTGAGCGCGCTGAGCGAACTGACATGGATCATGGGAGCTATTACAGCGACCCTTGCGACGACGGCAATGCCACTGAAATTTGAAGTTAGGAACCCAGCCGGTAATACATTGATGTCGTGAGGATAATTCGAGGAGAGGACATTAAACCGGACATGCCGCTCTCCCAAACAGGATCGTTGAAACCAGCCCGCAATACATGATATACTGGTCAGTATGACCAGAATTTCAAAATCGTCGAAAACGAAGACAATACGGCCCCGCCGTCGCTCGCGCGATACCAAGCCGGGACAGTGGCGGTTGCAGGATGCAAAGGCCCGCTTCAGCGAATTGGTTCGCCGTGTTCACAGCGAAGGACCGCAGCGCGTCACAGTTCATGGACGCGATGAGGTCGTCATTATTTCGGCCGATGAGTTTCGTCGTCTCAAGGGTGATCTCACCGGCGAATCATTGATCGCCGCCATGCAGGCCTCTCCGCATCTTGATATCGACATCGAACCCGGGCGCACGCCGATGCCGGTGCGCGAGGTCGCTTTGTGACCGGGTGGCTGCTCGACACCAACATCCTCTCGGAACTGCGCCGCCCCAAGCCAGAACGCAACGTCCTCGCCTTCGTGGCAACTCAGCCGCTTGAACGGCTCTATGTGAGTTCAGTGACCTTCGCCGAAATCCGGTTCGGTATCGAACTCGTCGCAGACGCCAATCGCCGCGCCGCACTCAACGATTGGCTCGCACACAAGGTTCGACCGATGTTCGAAGCGCGCGTTCTCGCGATTACCGAAGACATTATGTTCAAGTGGCGCCTGCTGGTCGAGGACGGCCGCAAAGCCGGCCATACCTGCTCACAGCCGGATCTGATGATTGCAGCAACAGCGCAGCATCATGGGCTGACAGTCGTTTCGCGCGACGTCAGCGATTATCAAAAGGCGCACACACCGGTGTTCAATCCGTGGATCGATCCACCGCCAGCTATATAAAACCAGTTTAACTACGCGGCTCTATTAAGCGCCGGAGGAAAGACAATGCCCGCTCGGATCACTGTGAACTTAAACGGCAAGGGCGAATTTGAAATGTGGTTGAACCCTGAAGGCCGGGACATCTTGGTCAAGGAACTGCAAGGACTTTCCGAGACGAACGACCATTTCCACTTAGGGCCAAAAACCCTCGGCGAAGTAGAAGTCTCCAATCGTCCATATCGCTCCGACGACAAGCTTTTGATGCACGGGAAAGTCCTCTTTCGAACGGATTCTTGGGATGCTGAATTCTTTCCGCATGTTTTAGATCAACCAGTGCCTTCCAGATGAGAGAGGCCGCTAACCGAGGGCGATCACGCGCCTATCCGCCGAAGCTCAACCAGCGGAGGCGAAAGCGAACCCATCACTCAGCTTGCGCGGTGGTTTCGCGAAAGGCTCGACCCATCTGCAGGACCAGTTGCCGGCGCGCGTGAATGTGCGAGGCGCTGGTTCAATTGAAGGGCGGGATAACAATCCCTCGGACCGCGACGCGCGCGGTGTCGACGCCGCCTGGATCGGTCCTCGACGCATGCTCCAGGCCGCCCAGGATGATGGCTATGAAAACGAAAATTCCGACCCAGGTGCCGATGATACTCTTCGTGCCCATGTTCGTGGTCTCCTTTTGTCAGGGGATGTAGGTCAGAAACGGCCGATGATTAGTGTCCAAACGCGCAACGCTGCTTCCCGCCAGAATGAACAATCGCAAGGAAAAGCGGCGTTGCCGCCGGGGCGCCCCTCCGACCTCGCGCGGTGTTGATGCGATGTGAGAAAATGTTTTCTTTCAGCGGATCGATCGCTTCACCATTTCCATGGCGAACCCAGAACCCGTCGGTTCGCTTCGGAGAAATGACATGAAAAAGCTTTCGCTTTACGCAACGGCAACATGCTTCTTTGTTGCCCTGGCGAGTACCGCACACGCGCGATCGGCCTACGATGGCTCCTGGGACCTCGCCTTCGTGACGCAACGCGGCGCCTGCGATGCTGCCTACAACTTCACTGTCGATGTTTCCAACGGAATTGTGACGCATCCAAACCTCGTGAGGTTCAGGGGATACGTCGCGAAATCAGGAGTAGTTCACGCTTCAGTGACCGTTCAGGATAAATACGCCTCAGGCTCGGGCAGACTCTCCAGCACCGCTGGCCGCGGGACATGGAGCGGCTACGCAGGAAAGGCGCGATGCTCGGGCTACTGGACCGCGCAACGAAATTAACATCTTCACAAAGCGAAACACCCGAGACTCAGACCGAGAATGGATCCAGCGATCTCGTCCGCCGAAGCCGAGCGAGCGAAGGCGGAAGCGAACTCCATCAATCGGAGCCTGCGCAGGTGATAGGTTTCGCGAAGGGCTCCGCCCATCGGGCTACTGCGCGAGCGCCAGAAGTCCGCTGGCGAAAGCGTGCCAGGGATGCGACGCGCTGATCGGCACATTGAGCAGGTTGAGCAGCAGCAGCGCCGAACCGCCGATCGCATAGACGGCGTGAGGGCGCCCGCGGGTGCGCCAATCGAACACCATGGCGGCCACGACAAGCAGATAGGCCACGACGGCCGGAGGGATCGCCGCAGCGACCGGCGGCGGACCGACCGCACCGGGAGGTGCCAGAAACGTCAAAAACCAGCGCGCAATCGGGGCGTCCAGAATCGAGATCGCGGCAAGCAGCATCAATCGCTTGTGAAGTTCGGGCTGGCGTACGTTGGCGATAGCAAGGGTAAAGACGACGGCGAAGAACGCGATGGTGCTCAGGGGAACGATGACAAAGGCAATTGCTTCGTCCCGCATCCCGATCGCCGCGGCTTCCTTCAGCCCGTTGATGGCAACCAGTGTACCAAAAATCGTCATCGCCGTCGCGAACGACACGCCGATCAGACCGACCGAGCGGTGCCGGGCGATGCGTCCCGACGACGCCAGCCAGGTCTGAAGCACGAGGAATACCGACCAGCCAAAAAACACCGCGCCATGGACGTGAACGATCGGGTTCACTTTCAGCGTCCCCGCCTTCATCGGCAGCCAATAGGTCGGAACGAAGCTGACGAAGGCGACAGCGGCGCAGCACAGCGACATATAGAAATAGAACTGTGTCGCGCCCGTCCGCGCCGCCATGCGCGAAGGCGCGGCCGTCATGGTCGTCATCGCTTCATTCCATCTTCACGCATCCGTGCATTTGAACACCACGGCCTGACCTGATGCAAGCCACGTCCGGGAGGGTCAGGGTCGGCGTCCAACTCGCTCCTCCGCCAAGGATCTCCGCAAACAACGGCCCGTAATGCCGGGCTAGACGTTAGATCGTCATTGCGAGCGGAGCGAAGCAATCCATTTTGCCGCGCAACGAAAGAATGGATTGCATCGTCGCGGAGCCTGTCATCGGGCGCGCATTCGCGCGACCCGTTGGCTCCCTTGCGCAAACGCTTCGCGTTTGTCGCAGGCAATGACGGAATTGGCTGTTTGACC
>NZ_JBEKCZ010000033.1:0-33403 GCF_050014615.1 Bradyrhizobium sp.
TTAGGCATTCTGGTCGGCGACGGACAATTGCCCAATCCCGGCAGCGAGCGGATCATGGAGACCTTTTATAGTTTCCCGCTATATGCTGCGCGGATCACGCTGGACTATCAGCTCATCGTCAATCCAGCCTACAACCGCGACCGAGGTCCGGCTTCGGTGCTCGGTTTCCGGGTGCACACACAGTACTAGACTTGACGGGTACTGGATTTGATTGGTCCCTGACCTGTCTTGGCGATTCTTGGCGACGGGCGGCGGACCAACCGGGGAGCCTGAAAAAACTATTGGCGTGCGCTGGCGGCTTCTGCAATGAAATCCTGCCTTTGGCACGCCTCCCGAATTGGCTGCTGTTTCACTTAACCTCGTCGAATATCAACCCATCACAAACCAAGCCTATAACGGCAATCGCAAACCGGTCTCGATCTTTCCGGGCCGGCCTTCCTGCAAGCTCTAGACAAGGCTGCATCCATGGCACTTCAGGATCTTCGCGTACCGACACTGGGACAGGCGATGCGGCCCAACATCTGGGACGTCGTTGCCTTGATTCTCGTGATCGGCGCGATGGTGCTGATCGTCTATGGCGGCGAGCAGACCGCGGCGCCATTGTCCGCCCTCGATATCACCCCGGTGTCGCTCGATCCGGCCAATCTTCCGGCCTACGCGTTACGAACGACCATGCGGATGCTGCTGGCGATCGCCTGCTCGATCGTTTTCACCTTCATCTACGCTGCGCTCGCCGCCAAGAGCCGGCGCGCCGAAATGGTGCTGATCCCGCTGCTCGATATCCTGCAGTCGGTCCCGATCCTCGGCTTCCTGACCTTCACCGTCGTGTTCTTCATGAACCTGTTTCCGGGCAGCGTGTTCGGCGCTGAACTCGCCTGCGTGTTCGCGATCTTCACCAGCCAGGCCTGGAACATGACCTTCAGCATGTACCAGTCGATGCGCAACGTACCGAAGGATCTGGAGGAAGCCTCGCAAAGCTTTCACCTCTCGGGCTGGCAGCGCTTCTGGCGGCTCGACGTGCCTTTCGCGATGCCGGGCCTGATCTGGAACACGATGATGTCGATGTCGGGCGGCTGGTTCTTCGTGGTGGCTTCGGAGGCGATCACGGTCGGCAGCACCACCGTCACGTTGCCTGGGATCGGCTCCTACGTCGCATTGGGCATCCAAAAGCAGAACCTGCCCGCGATCGGTTATGCGATCCTGGCGATGCTTCTTGTCATCATCGCCTATGACCAATTGCTGTTTCGTCCTGTGGTGGCCTGGGCCGACAAATTCCGCTTCGAGCAGACCGCCTCCGCGAGTGCGCCGACATCCTGGATGCTGGATCTGTTTCGGCGCACCCGCGCGCTGCGCGCTTTGTCGTATCCGTTCGCGGCCATGAACAAGGCGATTTCGAATTTGCACCTGACCCTCCCGGCCGGCCTGAAGCTGCCGGCAAGAAGCGGCCCGCCATCGCGTGCGATCGATGCGCTGTGGCTGGTGTTGATCGTCACCAGCACCGGCTATGCCGCCTGGCGGACCTATGCCTATCTCTCGGCGACGCTGGGGCCGTCCGACTTCTTCAGCGCGATCGGATACGGGTTCCTTACGCTGACCCGTGTCATCGTCCTGATTTTCTTCGCGACCCTGATCTGGGTGCCGGTCGGGGTCTGGATCGGGCTGCGGCCCAAACTGGCCGAACGAATCCAGCCCCTGGCGCAGTTCCTGGCCGCGTTCCCCGCCAATCTCGCCTTTCCGGTGTTCGTCGTGGTCATCGTACGCTACGGGCTGAACGCGAATGTCTGGCTCAGCCCGCTGATGATTCTGGGAACCCAGTGGTACATCCTGTTCAACGTGATCGCGGGTGCCAGCGCATTCCCGACCGACCTGCGCGAGGCCGCCGGCAGCTTTCACCTCAGGGGATGGCGGTGGTGGACCAAGGTGATCCTGCCCGGCATTTTCCCGTATTACATCACGGGCGCCATCACCGCATCGGGCGGATCGTGGAATGCCTCGATCGTCGCGGAAGTGGCAAGCTGGGGCGACGCCCATCTGACGGCCGCGGGTCTTGGTGCCTATATTGCCACCGCGACCGAAGCCGGTGATTTTCCGCGTGTCGTTCTGGGTATCGCCATCATGTGCATTCTGGTGACGCTCTTCAACCGGCTATTGTGGCGGCCGCTCTACGCCTTCGGCGAGCGCCGTCTGCGTCTCGGCTGACCAGGAGAAATTCATGCTCGATCAAACCATCCAGAACAGCCTGCTCGATATCCGCGGCGTCTGCCGATCTTTTCCAAAGGGCAGCGGCGAGGATCTGCTGGTGCTCGAGAAGGTCGATCTGACGATCCAGTCGGGCGAAATCGTCGGCCTGCTCGGCCGGTCCGGATCGGGCAAATCGACGCTGCTGCGAATCATCGCCGGCCTGATCGCGCCGTCCTCGGGCGACGCCAAATGCCGCGGCGAAACCATTGTGGGACCGCCGAACGGCGTCTCCATGGTGTTTCAATCCTTCGCGCTGTTTCCCTGGCTGACGGTGCTGCAGAACGTCGAACTGGGCCTCGAAGCGCTGGGAGTCGAGAGCACCGAGCGCCGCACGCGGGCGCTGGCGGCGATCGACCTGATCGGTCTCGACGGGTTCGAATCCGCCTACCCCAAGGAATTGTCGGGCGGGATGCGCCAGCGCGTCGGATTTGCGCGGGCGCTGGTGGTGCATCCGGACCTGCTGTTGATGGACGAGCCGTTTTCCGCTCTCGACGTGCTGACCGCCGAGACGTTGCGTACCGACCTGATCGATCTGTGGATCGAAGGCCGGCTGCCGATCAAGTCGGTGCTGATGGTGACGCATAACATCGAGGAAGCGGTCCTGATGTGCGACCGCATCCTGGTGTTTTCATCCAATCCCGGCCGCGTCGCCGCCGAGATCAAGGTCGACCTGCCGCATCCGCGCAACCGTCTCGATCCGACATTCCGCCAACTGGTCGACAGCATCTATGCGCGCATGACCCAGCGCGCGGAAGCCAGATCGCCGGCGATCGAGGGCATCCAGGGCACCGGCGTCGGCATGATCCTCAACCACGTCTCGTCCAACGTGCTGTCGGGCCTGATCGAGACGCTGGCGGGACCACCGTATAACGGGCACGCCGACCTGCCGATCCTGGCCGGACACCTGCAGCTCGAAGCCGACGAGATATTCCACCTCGGCGAAGCGCTTCAATTGCTGAGGTTTGCGCAATTGAGCGAAGGCGACCTGATGCTGACGGATGCCGGCAAGCGTTTCGCGCATATGGCAACCGATGCCCGCAAGAAGCTGTTCGCCGAACACCTCATCAACTATGTGCCGGTGATGGGTCTGATCCGCCGCGTCCTCGATGAGCGGCCCTCGCACACGGCTCCCGCCGCGCGTTTCCGCAACGAACTCGAAGATTACATGTCCGAGGAATATGCGGACGAAACGCTGAAGACCATCGTGTCATGGGCTCGCTATGCCGAGCTGTTCGCCTATGACGAGCAGTCGGAACTGTTCAGCCTCGAAAATCCGCATTAGCGGCTAAACCATCGTCATTCCGGGGCGCGCGTTGGCGCGAACCCGGAATCTGGAGATTATCAGCTCGAGATTCCGGGTCCACGCGAAGACGCGTGTCCCGGAATGACAGGTGCATGGTCTTCACCCTACCATCGAGAACGTCTCCGCCCGCGCCATCGCCCAGGCTTCTCGGAAGCGCGGATCGCTGGTGCCGTCGATCAACTCGCCGGGGCGAAGCGAGGGATAGAGCTGCGCGAACGTTCGCACCTCGGTGGTTGACGAGCGTTGCGAGAAATGAATCGGCCGGATGTCCTGCGGATGATCGAGCCCGGCGGCCGCCAGCAGCTCGGCCAGCGCATGCAGGGTGGCGTGATGATAATTGTAGACCCGCTCGGTCTTGTGCGGCACCACCAGCGCGCGATTGCGCGAGGGGTCCTGCGTGGTCACGCCGGTCGGACATCGATCGGTGTGGCAGCTCAGGGACTGGATGCAGCCCAGCGAAAACATGAAGCCGCGCGCCGAATTGCACCAGTCGGCCCCGATCGCCATGGCGCGGGCCATGTCGAAAGCGGTGGCGATCTTGCCGGCGGCGCCGATCCGGATGCGGTCGCGGGCGTTGATGCCGACCAGCGCGTTGTGGACGAAATTGACGCCCTCGCGCATCGGCATGCCCAGATGGTCCATGAACTCCAGCGGCGCGGCGCCGGTGCCGCCTTCATTGCCGTCGACCACGATGAAGTCGGGATAGATTCCGGTCTGGATCATCGCCTTGCAGATCGCCAGGAATTCCCAGGGATGCCCGATGCAAAGCTTGAACCCGGCCGGCTTGCCGCCGGACAGCCGGCGCATCTCGCCGATGAAGGCCATCATTTCCAGCGGCGTCGAAAACGCCCGGTGTGACGCCGGCGAGATACAGTCCTCGTCCATCGAGACCCCCCGGATCCTCGATATCTCTTCGGAGACCTTCGCCGCCGGCAGCACCCCGCCATGCCCCGGCTTGGCGCCCTGGCTGACCTTGAGTTCGACCATCTTGATCTGATCGTCGCCGGCGACGCGCGCGAATTCTTCCGGATTGAAGGAGCCGTCGTGGTTGCGGCAGCCGAAATATCCGGAACCGATTTCCCAGATCAGATCGCCGCCGTTCTCGCGATGATAGGGACTGACGCCGCCCTCGCCGGTGTCATGCGCGAAACCGCCCTTTTTCGCGCCCGCGTTCAGCGCCCGCACCGCGTTGGGACTGAGCGCGCCAAAGCTCATGGCCGAGATATTGAAGACCGATGCCGAATACGGCCTGGTGCAGTCCGGGCCGCCGATGGTGACACGAAAGTTCTGGTCGGCGTGAACCTTGGGCGCCACCGAATGATGCATCCATTCGTAGCCCTCGCGATAGACATCCTCCTGGGTGCCGAACGGCCGCTTGTCGAGCACCATCTTGGCGCGCTGATAGATGACGGCGCGGGTGTCGCGCGAAAACGGCATGCCGTCCTTCTCGCTCTCGAAGAAGTATTGCCGCATCTCCGGCCTGATCTCTTCCAGCAGGAACCGCAGATGCGCCGAGATCGGATAGTTGCGCAGAACCGCGTGACTCTTTTGCGTGAGATCGCGAAAGCCGAGCAGCGTCAGCGCGCCGAAAATCAGGATCGGGATCAGAACCAGATCGAACACCTTGTGATCGACGATCCCTAAGCCGAGCAGCAACGCCGTGACGACGCCGCAAATCGTCAGAACGATGAAACGCGGCGAGAACGGAAGCATCAACGTTTCCATGAGACCCCTCAGGCAGATCTGCCGTTTTTGTTATTGTCGGCCGCGGCCTAATCCGACGCCAGAACAATCCTTTACACGATATCCAGCGTTGCAGGTCAGGGATATGACAGCGACTTCCATGAGGCTACCGGATCAGCCGGCGGAAGATCAATCCGTCGCGGAACAGACGGGTCCCCGGCCGCCTTGGGTTGTTTTGCAGTGCAACGTAGCCCGACCCATCTCGAACGGTTCAATGACTATGCGGGCGCATCTCCCCGGGAATTCCGCTTTTTTCCAGGCCGTTTTGCGCCAGCCACGCATCGGTGCTCCGGATGGCGCGCTCGATATGATCAGAGGTTCGCGAGAAATCATAGGGCGATCCGACCAGCGGGCATAGCGGCGGCACCACGAAGTATTCGATCTCGGGAGCGAGATCTTCCAGCTCGCTGACCAATTGCCGCGCGATCAGCAGCGTCAGCGCATGCAACGCATTGGCCACCGCGCCGGCCGGTGGCGCATGCGCTGAGCAGGCGTACCCCGTCGGCAGAATGATCAGGCGCCGCGCGCCCTTTGCGACCGCGACCTTGATCGGGGTATTGGCGGAGATCGCGCCGTCGACCAGATAAAAATCCTTGTAGGGCACTGGCGCGAAGGCGCCGGGGATCGCGGTGGAGGCGATGATCGCCTGCGCCGCCGACCCTTCCGACAACACGACGCTGTCACCGGAGATGATATCGGTGGTGACGATATGAACCGGGAGCTTGGCGTCCTGCAGGTTGCGATAGGGAAGATGATCGTCGATCAGTTTCTGAATCCCGTCATGCGGGATCAGGAAATCCCGGCGCCACAGAAATCCCAGCATGGTGCGCCAGCTGACCGGGAAAACGTCATGGCGCGTCAACCCGCGCCAGATGGTTTCGAGCTGCAGCACCCCTTTCAAGGTGGGATCGCCTGCATAGTAAGCGCCATTGAGGGCGCCGACGCTGGAGCCGACCACCATATCGGCGGAAATTCCGTGGGCGGCGAGCGAGTGCATCATGCCCACTTGAATGGCGCCGAAACTGCCTCCGCCTGCGAATACAAAGGCCGTTTTGGCGGGGCCAGCGTGGTTGGACACGGACAAAAGCTCTATCGCTCCCGGTATCGCCGCGTCACCAAAGCCGCGCTGCGTTCGGGAGCGGTTATAGCAGGCGATGAGCCGACTGCACCATCAACAATGGTTGTGTCAGCCGAGCGCGTTGATGCAATATGAGCGCGTACGACAACTGTCATTCCCGGATGGTCCGCGGGACCAGACCTCAGATGTGCAATTGCACATCGGGAAATCTCGAGCTTCCGGGTTCGCGCTAACACGCGAACCGGACTGACGAGGCGGGAAATACCTCAGCGTTCCACGAACGCCTTCTCGATCACGAAATGGCCGGGCTCGCTGTGGCTGCCCTCGAGAAAGTCGCGCGCCTCCAGCGTCTGGCGCAGCTCCTCCAGCATGCCCGGGCTGCCGCACATCATGATCCGGTCGGTTTCGATATCCAGCGGTGACAGATCGAGATCGCCAAACAATTGTCCGGAGGTGATGAGATCGGTGATGCGGCCGCGGTTGCGGAACGGCTCGCGGGTGACGGTCGGATAATACTTAAGCTTTTCGGTCAGCAGCGGTCCGAACAATTCGTCGTCGCGCAGTCTTGCGACCAGCTCTTCGCCGTAGGCCAGTTCCGAGACTTGCCGGCAGCCGTGAACCAGCACGATGGTTTCAAACCGCTCATACACTTCGGGGTCCTTGATCAGGCTCGCGAATGGCGCGAGCCCCGTTCCGGTCGACAGCAACAGCAGGCGCTGGCCCGGGATCAGATTGTCGGCGATCAGCGTGCCCGTCGCCTTGCGACCGACCAGGATGGTATCCCCTTCCTTGATCTGCTGAAGCCTGGAGGTCAGCGGCCCATCGGCGACCTTGATCGAGAAGAATTCCAGTTCTTCCTCGTGATTGGCGCTCGCCATGCTGTAGGCGCGCAGCAGCGGTCGGCCGTCGACCTCCAGGCCTATCATCGCAAACTGTCCGTTGAGGAATCGGAAGCCGGAATTTCGGGTGGCGGTAAAGCTGAAAAGCGTATCGGTCCAGTGCCGGACAGAAAGAACTTTCTCTCGATGGAATGCGCTCATGAGTTTTGGTTTTTCCGCTTGCTATAATGTAGAACGATTGCGTTGTGGGGGCCGAGAACAGGGCAAAAACCCCTGCAATGACTGGAGATTTCATTGAAGATTTGGAATGTGACCTACGCCAATATCAGGGATAGTCAACCAGACCTGACGCATAGTTGAAGGCGCAAAATGGCAGGCTGCTGATGCGCGAAACGGCTCGGCGTCGATTCATCGCAAGGCGGCGTGGCTGCGCAATTAACTTGCTGAAATCGGCATCGATCGGGCAATTAATTGCCACGGCCAGCCGGAAATCTCGTTAGGGATAAGAGCACGTCATTCGAGTACCCAGCGCAGCGGATATTGCATGCGAAGCCCCAGCGAATTTCGATCGGGAAAGCCGAGTTCCTATCCGGATCAGTCGATCTACGCGGCCCTTGCCTGCGCTGAATTCGGCCTGGCATTTCGCGACCTCGACGGCGGCAGCGGGCTGGTCTTCAGTGTGGCTTCGCCAACCAAGACCATTCATTTCGGCGCCGGACGATGCGCGTGGTATCCGCAAAACAATGCCACCGCCGCGACCCTGGCATCGGACAAATATTTCACCAACCGGATCCTTGAAGACGCCGGTGTGGTGACGCTGGGCGGCGAATATTTCTTCCTGCATGACCGGCATCGCGCCCACCGGCCGGCCGGCCATGAGCGCGACGACGCATCGGAATATTTCAGAGCATTGGGCGGGGCCGCATTCATCAAACCCTTGCTGGGATCGCGCGGCGATTTTGCGCAGGCCATTCACGGTGAGGCGTCGCTCGATCGATATCTGCGGGAGGTTTCACGACATTACGACGCGATATTGATTCAGCCATTTTTTTGCGGTCGCGAGTACCGGGTCTTTCTGCTCGATGACGAAATCGTCTATGCGGCGCGCAAATATCCGCCCGTTGTGCTGGGCGATGGCGTCAGCGCGATCCGCGATCTCCTGGTCGCACACAACGCAGCTTTGCAGGCCCGCGGCCTTTCGCCGGCCGCGGCGCAACACGACCGCTCGCTCGACACCGTGCTCGCCAAGGGCAAGCATTGGGAGATTCCCGGACGGATGAATCTGAGCGCGGGAGGAACGATGCGGATCGAAGCGCTAGGCTCCGATGCGGCCATCGCCGTGGCGCGGAAGGCCGCCCAGGCACTCGGCCTGCGCATCGCCGCCATCGACCTGTTCACGGATATCGAGGGAGAACAGAACGCGATACGGGTCATTGAAGTGAATTCCAACCCGTCGATCCGGCTATTGGAACAATCCGGCCGCGGCGACCTGATCCTGAAGATCTGGCGCCATACGTTTGCAGCGATGGGATTGCTCTAGTGTTTGAGCTTCCGAAATACGGCGATGGCGTTTGCCTGGCGCGGATGGCGGAACTGCTCGACGTCCTCAGCGTCGATCGGGCCCGGCTGCAGCGTATCTCGGTGGTGGTGACGGGGTCCAACGGCAAGGGTTCTACCGCGGCATTCTGCGCCGCTATCGGCCGCGCTTATGGCGTGCGCGCGGGATTGTTCACCTCGCCGCATCTCTATCGTTTCAACGAACGGTTTCAGGTCGATGGCGCATCCATCGGCGATGACGATCTGGCGCGTCTGGTGTCGCGGATCGAAGCCGCGATAACAGAAATTTCGCAGCGCCGCGGCGAGAAATTCGGCGCCTTCGAAGCCATGTTCGCGCTGGCCTGCGTCTATTTCGAGGAAAGCCAATGCGCCTTCGCGGTGTTCGAGGCCGGCATCGGCGGCCGCTATGATCCGGTACGCCTGGTCGGCGCGACCGTAACCAGCGTGACGTCCGTCGACTATGAACATGTCGAATTGCTCGGCGATTCGCTCGAACTGATCGCTTCCGACAAGAGCGATGCCTGCGCCTCCGGGGGCACGGTCGTCTATGGCGAGAATTGCCGAAGCCTGAAGCCGCATCTGGTCGAATATAATCGCCACCGCGGCATCACGTCGCTGTTCGTTCGCGACCAGATCAGGATCGGCGGCGAAATCGTCGCGCCCTCGGTGCAGCGGTTCGACTTCGGTTTCGCCGATACCGAGTTCCGGTCCCTCGACATCGGCTTGCTGGGCAGGTTTCAGTTCAACAATGCCGCCATCGCGATCACCCTGTTCGTGCTTTGGCTGCAACGGGTGCGGCCTGATCCCGCCGGGATCGAAGCGGCGGTGCGATCGGGCCTGCGCGACGTCAGCTGGCCCGGCCGCCTCGAGATCATCAGGCGAGATCCGCTCACGATCGTCGATGTCGGCCACACCCCCGACGGCATCCGGCAATCGCTCGCAAGCCTCCAGGCGATTTACGGCGCATCAGGATGGATCCTCGTGGTCGGCGTTTCCTTCGACAAGAAGCTCGACGAGATCGTGGGCGCGCTGGCGCCGTCATTCGACACCATCGTCTGCACCACGGCGCACCACAAGGGCGGCAATGCGGAACATATCGCCGCCACGGTGCGCCAGATCAATCCGCAGGCCGCCATTCACATCGCCGCCACCATCGCGGACGCGGTCAGCCTCAGCCGGACGCTGGCCGCATCACTGAACCGGAAAATCTATGTGGCCGGCGGATTGTTCACTGCGATCGAATTCGGGGTTGCCGCCCGGGGCGGTCGCGCGCAGGACCTGGATTTTTTCTGAGGCCATTTCCTTTGGCGACGTTTTTTTTGGGGCATCGCGGGCCAGATCAACGGCCGTTAACCGATCATTAACCATACTGGATCGATGGTTTCGGCAAAGCCGGAGCCTCGCATGAGCGATATATCCCTGTCATCGATAGCATCTTCCACATCCGCCGCGATCGGAAAACAGGTCTCCGATCTGAAGACAGCGGCGAGCGCGACCACCGCGAGCTTTGCGAGCGCCCTCACCAAGGTCCAGTCCGCGGTGGGCGTCAAACCCAAGACGGGCTTTACCGCCGGCCCCACTTACGAGGCCAGCACCCTGGCCGGTCAAACCAAGGCCGCTTTCAATAACACCATCGCCGCAACCAAATCCGTGCTTCACATCAATCCGTGAAGCGTGAAGGTATCAGCGGCTCGGTCGTGCAGACCCTAGTTGCTCACGCCCTCGGTATCGTCGAGCGCCTTGAAGGAATCCTCAAGCTGCGGCGAGATCGCGACATTGAGTCTTTCGCCGGTGGGCAGGCGGGCGGTAAACCACTTGTTGTAGAGCGGGATCAGGTCGTGGTTGGTGCCGAGCTTGCGGAAGGTGCGTTCTACCACCGCGGCCAGTTGCGGCTCCCCCTTGCGGTACATGATGCCGTAGGGATCGTAGGACAGATAGTCACCGGTGACGCGAAACTTGTCCTGTGATTTGTGCCGCGCGATCAGGCCGTACAACAGAATATCGTCGGTCGCGAAGGCATCGGCCTTGCCGTCCACCAGCATCTGATAGGATTGCTCGTGATCCGGCGCCACCACGATATTCAGACCGAGCGCGAACTTCTTGTCGAGCGCGCGCATTGCCTGCTCGTTGGTGGTGCCCTTGGTGACCACGACGGTCTTGCCCTGCAGGTCTTTCGGCACCGAGATCGTCGAATCCTTCGGCACCATCAGTTTGGTTCCGGCCACGAACATCAAAGGCGAGAACGCGACCTGTTTGGCGCGCTCCGCATTGGCCGTGGTCGATCCGCATTCGAGGTCGATCTTGCCCTGCACCACGGCCGGAATGCGGTCATCCGAGGTGACCTTGACGTATTCTATCTTGAGGTTGGAATCGTCGACCTCGACGCCGATTTCATCGACGACGGCCTCGCAAAGCTCGAGGCTGTAGCCGATCGGCCGGTTGGCCTGATCGAGAAACGAGAACGGCGGTGAACTCTCGCGATAACCCAGATGCACGACATGCGTGCTCGCGATCTTGGCCAGCGTCGGACTAAGCCCTTCGCCGCCGCTCTGGGCGGCCGCGGCCGTTGCCAGCAGACACGCTGCCAGCAACAGGCCGCCGGCCCGGATCGATCTCCCCATTTTTTGGGGCATGATGGCTTGGCACATGCATCGCTCCCGTCAATGGCCGGCCATTGCGGGAATTTCGCCGGGGATCATATCCGGCGGCACGGCGTCGTCGGCACCGAGCGCGTGCTCGGGCGCGAGTTCGCCCTCCCATTTCGCCACCACCGAGGTCGCCAGCGAGTTGCCGATCACATTGGTGGCGCTGCGTCCCATGTCGAGGAACGTATCGATACCCATGATCATCAACAGGCCCGCCTCGGGAATGCCGAACTGGCCCAATGTCGAGGCGATCACCACCAGCGACGCGCGGGGAACGCCGGCGACGCCTTTCGAGGTGATCATCAGGGTCGCCAGCATCGCAAACTGGGTGCCGAGCGACATCTCGATCTTGTAGGTCTGCGCGATGAAGATACTGGCAAAGGTGCAGTACATCATCGTGCCGTCGAGGTTGAACGAATAGCCCAGCGGCAGCACGAAGCTCGAGATCCGCGCCGAGGCGCCGAAGCGGTTGAGGCCCTCCAGCGTCTTGGGATAGGCGGCCTCCGAACTCGCCGTCGAGAACGCGATCATCAGGGGTTCGCGGATCAGCCGCAGCAGATGGCTGTATCTGGGCCCGATGACGATGAAACCGACGATGACGAGGATGCCCCACAGCAGCATCAGCGAGATATAGAAGCCGCCCATGAAGACGACCAGCTTCCACAGCACCCCAAGACCGTTCTTCGACACCGTCGCCATGATCGCAGCCCACACCGCAATCGGCGCGAACTTCATCACATAGCCGGTGACCTTCAGCATGATGTGGCCGAGGTCATCGATCAGCGACAGCATCTGCTTGGAGCGTTCCGGCATCGCCCCCAGCGCGACCGAGAAAAACACCGCGAAAACCACGATCTGCAGGATTTCATTCTGCGCCATCGCGTCCGCGATCGAGGTCGGAATCAGATGGGTCAGGAATTTCTCGACCGAGAACGCCGATACCGGCAAGCCGGTCGATTGCGCCTTGTCCGGCAGGGTCCCCGGAAAATTCGCGCCCGGCTGCAGCAGATTGACCATCACCAGGCCAAGCAGCAGCGAGACAAACGAGGCGCTGATGAACCAGCCCATCGTCTTGGCGAAAATCCGTCCCAGCTTGGCGCCGCTTCCCATATGGGCGATGCCGCCGACCAGGGTAGCGAACACCAGCGGCGCGATGATCATCTTGATCAGGCGCAGGAACAGCATCGCGATCAGGTTTACGTCTGCTGCGATATCGGCCCTGGTGTCGGGAAGATAGTTGAAGACCAGCGTCCCCATCACGATGCCAAGCGCCATCGCGATCAATATGTACTGCGTAAACCTGTTAGACATGTGTCCTTACCCCCGTAAGCTCCAGCCATCCCGAGTTTGGCAGATTTCGGGGCCGACGCAACACGCTTCCTCCGCTGGCGGTTTGCCACAATGTTCCCGTTGTGGAATGAGCGGGCGCCGATTAGCCTCCTGCGCAACGCACAATATGTGCAGTTGCGCGTTTCGTGCGCGCCGACTGCATCAAGAACAGCCATGTTGATGGGAGAGAATGCCATGAGTGACGCTATCAATCGTCAGGTCTTGCTGGTGGAAAAGCCGACCGGGAAATTGGGACCGGAGCATTTCAAGATGTCCAGGGCCGCCATTCCCGAGCCCAGGGACGGCGAGGCCTTGCTGCGGGTGCGCTATATTTCGCTCGATGCCGCCAATCGGGCATGGATGCACGGCGCGACCTATCGCGCGGCGGTCGAGCCCAACACGGTGATGGCCGGCGGCGGTATCGCCGAGGTCGTATCGTCGAAGGCCCCCGGACTGGCGCCCGGCGACATCGTGTTCGGCGATACCGGCTGGCAGGATTACGCCGCGGTGCCGGCAAAGCATCTGACCAAAATGCCGAAGATTGAGCCGATGACGCATCTGCTCAGCGTCTACGGCATCGCCGGCCTCACCGCCTATTTCGGATTGCTCGACGTCGGCAAGCCGAAGGCCGGCGAAACCGTCGTGGTCTCGGCCGCCGCCGGCTCGGTCGGATCGATCGTCGGCCAGATCGCCAAAATAAAGGGATGCCACGTCGTCGGCATCGCCGGCGGCAAGGACAAGTGCAACTGGCTGACCTCGGAGCTCGGCTTCGATGCCGCGGTCGATTACAAGGACGGCGCGGTGTTCAAGGCGCTGCGGGCCGCAGCGCCCAAAGGCATCGATGTCTATTTCGACAATGTCGGCGGCGAAATTCTCGAAGCCTGTCTGGCGCAGATGAACAATCGCGGCCGCATCGCCTGCTGTGGCGCGATCTCGCAATATGACGGCGTGCCCTCGGCCACCGGACCGCGCGGCGTGCCCGGCCTGATCGTGGTCAAGCGCCTTATCATGCAAGGCTTCATTGTGATGGACTTCATGGACCAGCGCGACGAGGCGCTGGGTGATCTGCAATCCTGGGTCGCCTCCGGCAAGCTGAAAGTCCAGGAAGACGTCATCAACGGCCTCGAGAACACGCCGAAGGCACTGATCGGACTGCTGGCCGGCGAAAACCGCGGCAAGCGGATGATCAAGGTGTAACGCTCGGAGCCTGCGGGACCGTTTGAGGGCCCGGTTTCGCCTTTCGCGCCGCGAGCCAATTCTCGAACCGCTGAACCACGATAAAGAACGTCGGCACGAACAGCACCGCGAGGCAGGTCGAGGCGATCATTCCCGAGAACACGGTAATACCGATCGACTTGCGCGCGCTGGCGCCGGCGCCGCTGGCGACCACCAAGGGTACCACGCCAAGGATGAACGCAAACGACGTCATCAGGATCGGCCGGAACCGCGCCCGCGCCGCCCCGACCGCCGATTCAAGCAACGGCTTGCGATCGCGCACATGCAGTTCCAGCGCGACTTCGACGATCAGGATCGCATTCTTCGCCGACAGTGCGATCAGCAAGATCAGTCCGATCTGGGTATAGAGATTGTTCTCGATCCGCAGCCCCGTCAGCACCGCCATCGGCCCGAGCAGCGACAACGGCACCGCCAGGATTACCGAGATCGGCGCGTACCAGCTTTCATATTGCCCGGCCAGCACCAGATAGACCAGCAGCATGGCCAGACCGAACACATAGTAGATCTGGTTGCCGACGGTCTTCTCCTGGTACGACATCGCCGTCCACTCGAAGCCGGTACCCGGCGGCAGGGTCTTGGCCGCGATCTCTTCCATCAGCGCCATCGATTGACCGGAACTGTAGCCCTGGGCCGGCAGGCCGATGATGGTCGCGGATGGATAGAGGTTGTACAGGCTGATCAGCGAAGGTCCCACCGACGGCGTGATGGTCGCCAGCGTACCCAGGGGAACCATGTCGCCCTGCTGATTGCGCACCATCAGATTTTCAATGGCCCGCGGGGTCAGCCGAAATTGCGAGTCCGCCTGGGTGTAGACCTGGAAGGTGCGACCGAATTTGGTGAACTGGTTGACGTAGGATGATCCCAGATAGGTCGCCAGCGTGGAAAACACCTGGTCGGTCGTGACATGCAGGGTCTGGGTCTTGATCCGGTCGACCTCGACGTCGAATTGCGGCACCGATGAGCGGAACGGCGAGTTGACGCGCTGCAGCGCGCTTTGGGTCTGCGCATTGGCCACCATCGCGCCGGTCATGGCCTGCAGCTTGGCGAAATCGGAATTGCCGTCGCGCAGTTCGACCTGCATGGCGAAGCCGGCGGCGTTGCCGATGCCCTGTATCGGCGGCGGCGGGACCACCAGGATCCGCGCTTGCTGGATCGAAGCCATCTTCGCGTTCAGGCCGACGAACAGCGATCGCAGATCCTGGCCGGGTCCGCGCTCGCTCCATTCCTTCAGAATCAGATAGGCGACCCCGGCATTGGCGAGGCTCGAACTGGCATCGAGCGCCGATATGCCGGCGATGCTGATCACCTGTTCCACCCCAGGGGTCTTGCCGGCGATTTCGGTGACCTGGTCCAGCACACTCTGGGTGCGATCGAGCGCCGCGCCATCGGGCAACTGCACGGCCACCAGCAGATAGCCTTGATCCTCGATCGGAATAAAGCCGGTCGGCACCCGCGACAGGCCGTAACCACCGATGCCGATCAGGATCAGGGCGATGATAACCGACAGATTGCTGCGCGCGGCCATGCGGCCGATCAACCCGGCATAGCCGCGCTCCAGACGGTTATAAACCGAGTTGAAACCGCGGTAGAACCAGTTGCGCTGTTCCGGCGGCACCGATGGGCGCAGCCACAGCGCGCATTGGGTCGGTTTCAGTGTCGCCGCGTTGACGGCACTGAGTAGCGCGGTCGCCGCGATCACCAGCGCGAACTGCGCATACATCCGGCCGGTCAATCCCGGCAGAAACGCCGCCGGCAGGAACACCGATATCAGGACCAGCGTGATCCCGATGATCGGCGCGAACAGCTCATCCATCGCCTTGATCGCGGCATCATGGCTGGACATTCCCTTTTCGATGTTGTGGGCGGCGCCTTCGACCACGACGATGGCGTCATCCACCACGATTCCGATCGCGAGCACGATCGCAAACAACGTCGACAGGTTGATGGTGAAGCCGAGCGCCGCCATCGCCGCGAACGCGCCGATGATCGTCACCGGCACGGTGGTCGCCGGAACCAGCATCGCGCGCCAGTCCTGCAGGAAAACCAGGATCACGACCAGAACCAGCAGGCCGGCCTCGATCAGCGTCTTGTAGACTTCATCGATCGACGCCGAGACGAATTTGGTGGTGTCGAACGGCGTGTCGTATTTGACGTCCTGCGGAAATTGCGCCGCCAGCGCCGCCATCTTTTTCTCGACCGCCTTCTCGACTTCAAGCGCGTTGGCGCCGGGAGACTGGAACACACCGATACCGGTCGCCGGCTTCTTGTTGAGCGAGAAGATCTGGCTGTAGGTCTGCGCGCCGAGTTCGACCCGGCCGACGTCGCGCACCCGGGTGACGTCGCCGCTGTTGCCGGTCTTGACGATGATCTCCTCGAACGCGCCCGCGTCATCGAGCCGGCCGTTGACGTTCAGCGTATACTGAAATGCCTGTCCGGGCGGCGTCGGCGGCATGCCGACCTGCCCCGCGGTCACCTGCTGGCTCTGCTGCTGGATCGCCTGGATCACGTCCTGCGGCACCAGCCCGCGCACCTGCAGCTTGTTCGGATCGAGCCACACCCGCATCGAATATTGGCCGGCGCCGAATACGGTCACATTGCCGACCCCGGGCAACCGCGACAATTCGTCCCGGATGCTGATGGTGGCATAATTGCTGAGAAACAGACTGTCGTAGGTCGCGTTCGGGGACGTCAGGGTCACGAACAGCAGGATCGCCGTCGACTTCTTTTGTACGGTGACGCCCTGGTTCTGGACCGACTGCGGCAGCGACGACAACGCGGTCGCGACGCGGTTCTGCACCAGCACCTGCGCGAAGTTGAGGTCGGTACCGATCTTGAACGTGACCGTGAGCGTGTAGGTGCCGTCGGATCCGCTGTAGGACTGCATGTACAGCATGTTCTCGACACCGTTGACCTGCTGCTCGATCGGCAGCGCCACGGTATCGATCACGGTCTTGGCGCTGGCGCCGGGATAGCGCGTCGTGACCTGCACGGTCGGCGGCACGACGTCGGGATATTGCGCGACGGCGAGGCTGAACAACGCCACGCCGCCGATCAGGATCATCAGAATCGCGATCACGTTGGAAAGAACCGGCCGCTCGATGAAAAATTTCGAAATCATGCTCGGTCCTATTTCGAGGTCGGGCGGCTCGGCTCGATTTTTTGCAGTTGCGGGTCGACCTTCTGGCCGGGGATGGCGCGCAGCAGCCCGGCGATGACGACACGGTCATCGGCCTTGAGCCCGCTTTCGATGACGCGCAAGTCACCCTCAACCGGGCCCGTCACGACCTTGCGCTGCTCGACGACGTTGTCACCGTTCACCACCAGCACATAGCGTCCGGACTGATCGCTGCCCAACGCCACATCCGGCACCAGCAATGCGTTCTGCTGCTGATCGAAGGGAACACGGACGCGGACGTAATAGCCGGGCAGCAAGACGCGGTCGGCATTCGGCAGCACCCCGCGCACCGCGAGCGTTCCCGTCGACAGGTTGACCGTCGGCGCCGCGTAGTCGAGATGGCCCTTGTGCGGGTAACCGCTTTCGGTTTGCAGTCCGACCTCGATCGGAAACTGGGTGAGATCGCTCGTCGTCAGTCCCCGCCGCCTGGCTTCCGCCCGGACCCGCAGCACATCCTGCTCGTTGACATTGAAATTCACATAGATCGGGTCAAGCTGCACGATGGTCGCAAGTTGGGTAGGCGACGCCGCGCCGACCAGCTCCCCGACCGAGACGAGGTGGGCGCTGACAACGCCGTCGAACGGCGCGACGACATTGGTATAGCTGAAATTGACCGCCGCGATCTTGGTGTTGGCCTGCGCCTGCTGCAGGTTGGCCTGGGCGTTATCGCGCGACGACGTCGACGTATCGAGGGTCGCCTGCGAGACGGCCTGCCTGGCCACCAGATCCACCTGGCGCTTGTAGTCGGCTTCGGACTGCCGCAGCGACGCCTGCGCCCCGGCCTCGGCCGCCTGCGCCTGTTCAAGCTTGAACTTGTAGGTATCAGGCTCGATCGTGAACAGCGTGGTGCCTTGTTTCACCAGGGTGCCGTCCTTGTAGTTGATCGATTGCAGCACGCCCTGCACCCTCGCCACCAGATCGACGGTCTGGATCGGCGCGGTGTTGCCGGTGGCATCGAGAAAACGCGTGATGTTCTGCTGTACCGGCAGACCGACATCGACTTTCGGCGGCGGCGGCGGCACAAAACTGTTTTGTTCGCAGCCGCACAACGCAAAGCAGGCCGGTATGACAAAAATAATGCGGCGGACAGCGACCGCTCCCTGCGTCGGCTTCATTTCCGTCCCCCAATTGATCTCGTATCCGAGAATACTTTTTAGAGAAGGCTTTTCAAACAAGGCTTGCTGCCAATCAAGGATAGCAACAATCCGCTTGCGGTGGAACTCGAAAGAGAAAATGATCCCGCCCGCGAAAATTTTTCTGACAAACCTTTGCCAACATCACTTCAGTTGAAGCGGCGGCTCCAGCGTCAACAAGAAGGATTTATTCAAATGATCAACACGTTGAGACCTGCATTGGCGCTCTCTGCATCGCTGGCGGCGATCCTGTTCGCCGCGGCCACCCCGGCCTGTTCACAAGCCCCGACCGATGCGCAACGCAGCGCCATCAGAGCCCAATGCCGCTCGGACTACCAAGCGCATTGCGCCAGCGTCCCACCGGGCGGCAAGGCGTCGCTGCAATGCCTGCAGCAAAACATGTCGAGCCTCTCATCGGGCTGCCAGGCGGCGGTGCGTGCCGTCGAAGCCCCGGCCGCGCCCAAAGCCGAGTCGGCCCCGGCTGCGCCAAAAGCCGAATCCGCTCCGGCCGCTGCAACGGACAAGCCGGCCGCCGAGACCGAGGCGCCGCCACCGGCCCCCAAATCGGCGGCAGGTCCAAAGCCGGCGGCGAGCACCCCGGCCAAAAAGCCAAGCAGCGCGCAGGTTGCCGCGATACGAAGCGCGTGCCGCAGCGACTATCAGGAAAACTGCGCCGGCGTGCCGACCGGGGGCGCTGCAGCATTGAGCTGTCTTGAAAAGAACAAGGCGAACCTCTCACCCAATTGTCAGAAAGCCGTCAGCGCCGCCGGTGGCACGGCAGCGCCAGCGGCGGGTGGCGCGCCGGCGGATGCGGCAACCGCCAGTCCCGAAGCCGCTCCCGCCGCAACCACAGCGCCCGCGCTGGTGCTGCGGCCGATGCGGCCCCGCGAGATCATTTTCGCCCTGAGGTCGGGATGCGGCGAGGATGCCCGCGCGCTTTGCGGTGACGTTCCACCCGGCGGCGGCCGTATCGTGCAATGTCTGGCGGCGCAGGCGGCCTCGCTGTCACCTGCCTGCGCGAATGTTTTGGGTCAGTTCGCAGCGCAATAAAATAAAGCGGAAATTCTGCCGGCGGATAGACCCGGTCCACCGCCCCGCCGAATTTGCGCTATAATTTCTCTGGCGCAATCGGGCGGCGCGGATTATTCTCGACCCAATTCGTAAGTATACTGTCGATCTGGGAGGATCATCGTGCGTATCGCCGTCATCGGCGGAGGCCCCGGAGGTCTCTACTTTGCCTATCTCTGGAAACGGCGCCACCCGGACGCCGAGATCGATCTGTTCGAGCAAAATGCCGCCGGCGCCACCTGGGGCTTCGGGGTGGTATTTTCGGAACAGGCGCTCGAATTCCTGCGGGCCGACGATCCCGACACGGTCGATGCCATCACGCCGCGGATGGAGAGCTGGAAAAACATCACGCTCAATTTGCGCGGCGAAAGCGTCGAAATCGACGGCGTCGGCTTTTCCTCGATCGGACGGCTCGACCTGCTCGGGATTTTACAGCAGCGCGTTCGCGCCGCCGGCGTGACGCCGCGCTATGACACGCTGATCCAGTCGCTGGACGGCTTGACCGGCTACGACCTGATCGTCGCGGCGGACGGTCTCAATTCGCTGGTGCGCCGCAGCTTCGAGAGCGAGTTCGGTGCGTCGATATCCCATTCGACCAACAAATTCGCCTGGTACGGCACCACAAAGCGGTTCGAGACACTGTCGCAGACCTTTGTGGCGACCGAACTCGGCGCGTTCAACGCCCATCACTACCGATACTCGCCCGGCATGAGCACTTTCCTGGTCGAGTGCGACCCCGCGACGTGGCAGGCCTACGGCTTCGCCGACAAAACCATCGAGCAATCGCAAGCCATTTGCGAGCGCGTGTTCGCGGCCACCCTCGACGGACATCCCCTGGTGTCCAACAAATCGGTGTGGCGCAATTTCCCGTGGATCTGGAACGAGCGCTGGTCGCTGGGGAATAGGGTATTGATCGGCGACGCCTTGCACTCGGCCCATTTCTCGATCGGGTCGGGAACGCGGCTCGCCATCGAGGATGCGATCGCGCTGGTGAAGGCGCTGGAGGCGGAGGGCGATATCCCGGCCGCGCTCGCCTGTTACCAGACCGAACGCCAGCCGATCGTGAAGAAGCTGGTGACGGCGGCGCGCACCAGCGCCGACTGGTACGAGAAATTCCCCGACCATATGAAGCTTAACCTGATGGATTTCGCCTATAGCTATATCACCCGCTCCGGCCGGATCGACGATGCCCGCCTGCGCGCGATGTCGCCGGCCTTCATGACGCGCTACGAGGCGTCGAAACAGCGCCGCGGAAGCCAGCCATGACGCGCGAGATCGCCGACCGGGTCCCATCCGACAGCCCCGGCGCACGGGAAATCGGCTTTGCGATCCCGCAGCGCTACAACGCCAGTCGCATCCTGTTTGACAATCTGGCAAAGGGCCGGGGCGACAGGCTGGCGCTGACCGGCCCGGCCGGCACGCGTAGCTATACTGAGCTCTGCGCCGACGCCTGCCGGTGGGGCAACGGCTTCCAGTCGCTGGATCTAAAGCGCGGCGACCGCATCCTGATGTTCCTGGACGATACGCCGGCCTATCCGGCGGCGTTTTTCGGCGCGGTTCGGTCAGGCTTCGTGCCGCTCCTGATCAATACGCTGACGCCACCGGACCTGCTGCAGTTTTATCTTGCGGATTCCGGCGCGACCGTCGCCGTCGCCGACGCCGAATTCGGCGCGCGCTTCGACGCGGTCGCCTGCAAGGACACGTCGTTGCGCACGCTGATCGTCGTCAACGGCGAGGCCAGCGATCACGCGGTACCGAATGCCATCTTGGCCAAGCGGTGGTTGCCGGATTTTCTCCCTGAGCTTGCGGAAGCCGATACAGATCGCAACGAGATGGCGTTCTGGATGTATTCGTCGGGCTCGACCGGGCGCCCCAAGGGCATCGTTCATCTGCAGCACGATATGGCCTATAGCGACGCCGCGTTCGCGCGCCATGTGCTGCAGCTCAAACCCGACGACATCTGCTTTTCCGTGCCGAAGATGTTCTTCGCCTATGGCTTCGGCAACTCGGTCACCTTTCCCTTCTGCGCCGGGGCGGCGACGCTGCTGCTGCCGGGCCAACCCAAACCGGCGACGATTTTCGAGGCGATCGAGCGCTTTCGGCCTAGCGCGTTCTTCGGATTGCCGACGCTCTACACGGCGCTGACCAAGGCCGACGGCGCGGCGGCGACGGACTTTTCCTCGCTGCGCATCGCGCTCTCCGCCGCCGAGGTGCTTTCGGCCGACGTCTTCAACGGATGGAAGACGCTCACGGGGCTCGAAATCGTCGAAGGGCTGGGCTCCACCGAGGTGCTGCACATCTATCTGTCCAACCGGGCGGAAACGAAAAAGCTCGGCGCCGCCGGGCTTCGCGTGCCTGGCTATGAAATCGCGCTGCGGGACAAGGACGGCCGCGACGTCGCCGACGACGAAGAAGGCATTTTGTGGGTGCGCGGCGATTCCAACACGCCGCTGTACTGGAACCGGCCGGACAAATCGGCCGAGACCATCCGCGAGGAGGGATGGATCTATACCGGCGACCGTTTCGTGCGCGACGCCGACGGCTTTCATTTCTTCCGCGGCCGCGCCGATGACCTGATCAAGATCTCCGGCCAATGGGTCTATCCGCTCGAAGTCGAGCTTTGCCTCATCGAACATCCCGACGTGCGCGAATGCGCCGTCTTTGCGGTGGAGCTGCCGGACCGGCGCATGACGTTGAAGGCCGTTGTGGTGATGAACCGCCGCGGCTTCGACACCGGCGAGGCAACAAAGGCGCTGCAGGATTTCGTGAAGGCAAAACTCCTGCCTTACAAATATCCGCGCGAGATCAGGTTCGCCGAGGAATTGCCGAAGACCGGCACCGGCAAGATCGATCGGCAGGCGTTGTTGAGGGTGTAGGGCTCTTCCGCTTCAACGTCGTCCCGGCTCAAGGCCGGGACGACGAGGTAATTTGCCTTAAATTCCCAACCCCGTCCCGCCATACAGCCACGCCAGATCGCCATAGTAATCCTCCGACGACTTCGCGCTCATGATGGCGTTGCGCAGGCGGGCGTGTTCGCCGGCGGGGTGATAGATGTGCTCGCCGATGGCGCGGGAGAGCAGTTGGACGCGCGCGGTGCGCGGGAAGCGCTGCGCGCGATACCGCTCCAGCGCCGTGGCGTGATCCTCGGGATAGGACCCCAGCATGTGCGACAGGCACACCGAATCCTACAGCACCATGCAGGCACCCTGCGCGAAATATTGCAGCATCGGATGCGCGGCGTCGCCAAGCAGCGCGACGCGGCCGTCGATCCAGCGTTCGACCGGATCGCGGTCGCACAACACCCACAATTTCCAGTTCTTGCCGTGGCGGATGATCTCCTGCGCGCGCGGATGAATATGCGCGAAGCCCCGCATCACCTCGTCGTCGGAGCGTCGCGGACTTCTCCAGCAGGATCGAGGCAATGCCCTGTTGCGCAAGGCCGAGCGCCGCGGCGAGGCCGCCGATGCCGCCGCCCGCGATCAGGACCGGTAGAGCGGAAGCAACCATCAGCCCGCTTTCCCCAGATGTTCGAGGGCGTCTTCGGCGCGCAGCGGCACCCGCGACGCCTCGTTGTTGAGATCGACCAATTGCGTCAGCAGCGCCAGCAGCGTCTTGCGATCGGCCGGTTTCAGCGGCTGCAGCATCCGTGCCTGCGCGCGATCGACCGATGGCATGATCTCGCGCAGCACCGTCGCGCCGGCTTTGGTCAGATGCAGCAGCTTGACGCGCTTGTCCATGGAACCCGGCTTGCGCTCGATGAATTGCTTGGCCTCCAGCCGCTCGATCACACTGCCCAATGTCGAGCGATCAAAGGCGATGACCGCGGAAAGCCGCGTCGCGTCGATGCCGGGATGGGTGCGAATCGCGATCAACGCGGCGTATTGCACCGGCGTCAGGTCGTAGGCCTTGCACTCTTCCATGAACAGCGCGACCGCGATCTGCTGCATCCGGCGAAACAGATAGCCCGGCGCGGTATAGACCGCATCCATCGTGATCGGCGTTGATTTACTCGGCATCGGGCTGCCGCTCCGGTGCGGCGTCCGCGAACGCCGCCAGGTTTTTCGCGGCCGCCTCGGCCCTGAGCAGGCGCGGATAGGCGGCGAGATCGACGCCGAAGCGCCGCGCATTGGCCAGTTGCGGCACCAGGCAAAGATCCGCCAGCGTCGGACTGACGCCGAAACAGAATGGACCGGACTCATGCGCGATCAAGGCTTCGCAGGCCGCAAGGCCCTCGCGGTTGGCCCAGGCCGCCCACTCCGTCACAGTCGCATCGCCATGGCCAAGCTCGCGCAGCCGCGCCAGCACTTTCAAATTCTGCACCGGATGGGTGTCGCAGGCGATGACCTGCGCAAAGGCGCGGATTTTGGCGCGCTGCAGCGGATCCCCGGGCAATAGCGGCGGCTCGGGATGGGTTTCGTCCAGCCATTCGATGATGGCCAGCGATTGGGTGAGGGTCGCGCCGCCGCCGTCCTGCAGCGTGGGCACCAGCCCCTGCGGGTTGATCGCGAGATAGGCGGGATCGCGCTGTTCGCCCTTGCGCAGATGGTGCGGCAGATGGTCGGCGCTTAAGCCCTTCAGGTTCAACGCGATTCTGACCCGGTAGGACGCGCTGCTGCGGAAATAGCCGTGCAGCTTCATCGGAACCTCCCCTTCACGTCTGTTGTTTTCTGTAGCGTTTTATTGATCGTTTTGTTGGGTTGCGCCGTTGACGCTATCCACTTTGTAAGTATGCTGTCAATAATTCGAACAAGAATGACGGGAGGCTGCCATGGAAGCCGTACTGAAGACGCCGGAGCGCGAGGCGTTCTACAAGAAGATCGACGGCGAGAATCTCTCGGCGCTGTGGAACGTGATGGGCGACCTGATCACGCCGGAGCCCAGGAGCGCCTGCCGCCCGCATCTGTGGAAGTTCGACGCGATCCGCGACTACATGACCGAAGCCGGCAAGCTGATCACGGCCAAGGAAGCCGAGCGGCGGGTGCTGGTGCTGGAAAATCCGGGCCTGCGCGGCCAGTCCAAAATCACGACATCCCTGTTTGCCGGCGTGCAGATGGTGATCCCGGGCGACGTCGCGCCGGCGCATCGCCACAGCCAGTCGGCGCTGCGCTTTGTGCTCGAGGGCAAGGGCTCGACCACCGCCGTCGACGGCGAGCGGACCGTGATGGAACCCGGCGATTTCGTGATCACGCCATCAATGACCTGGCACGACCATGCCAACCAGACCTCCGAGCCGATGTTCTGGCTCGACGGCCTCGATATTCCGATGGTGCAGTTCTTCGATGCGTCGTTCGCGGAAGGATCGGACGAGGATCAGCAGCAGATCACCCGTCCGCCCGGCGACAGCTTCGCGCGCTATGGCCACAATCTGCTGCCGGTCGACGTCAAGCGCGCGTCCAAGACCTCGCCGATCTTCAACTATCCCTATGCCTACACCCGCGAGGCGCTGGAACAGGGGAAACTGCGCGACGAATGGGACGCCTGCCACGGATTGAAGCTGAAATACACCAATCCCGAGACCGGCGAATTCGCAATGCCGACCATCGGCACCTTCATCCAATTGCTGCCGAAGGGTTTTAAAACGGCGCGCTATCGCTCCACCGACGCGACGGTATTCGCGGCGATCGAGGGCAAGGGCCGTTCGCGGATCGGCGAGCAGACCTTCGAGTGGGGCGCGCGCGACCTGTTCGTGGTGCCGAGCTGGCAGTGGGTCACCCACGAGGCCGACACCGACGCGGTGCTGTTCAGTTTCTCGGATCGTCCGGTGCAGCAGAAGCTCGATCTGTTCCGGGAGGACAGAGGGAATGCCTAGGCTCGTCATTCCGGGGCGCTCGCTAGAGCGAACCCGGAATGACGACATAGCTTACCGCCAGTGCAGCAACCGCGTCTCCAGCCAGTTGATCAGCCGCCCAACCGCGAGCCCGAACAGCGACAGAATGACGACGCCCGCTAACAATTGATCGGTCTGCATCAGATTGCCGGCCTGCAGCACGAACGCGCCGATGCCGTACTCAGCGCCGATCATTTCGGCGCTCACCACCAGCAACAGCGCAACGGATGCGGTGATGCGGAATCCCGCCAGGATCGAGGGCAGCGCGCCCGGCCAGATCACCCGGATCACGATAGCGTGGAATGGCACGTTGAAGCTCTGCGCCATCCGGATCAGATTGCGCGGCACGGCATCGACGCCGCTATAGACCGAGATCGCGGTCGAGAAGAACACGCCGAGCGCGATGGTGGCGATCTTCGGCTCCTCGCCGATCCCAAGCCAAAGAATCAGAAGCGGCAGCAGCGCGATTTTCGGGATCGGAAACAACGCCGAGATGAAGGTGATGCCGACGCCACGCGCGAGGCTCGAGAGCCCGATCGCGAAACCGACGATGACGCCGGCGATGGTTCCGAGAATCCACCCGGTGCCGATCCGCATGATCGAATAGGACAGATGATGCCAAAGCGCGCCCGAGAGCGCGAGCTGATAGATCGCGCCCGCGATCGCCACCGGCGTCGGCAGAAACAGCGGATTGACCAGACCAACACTGCCGGCCAACTGCCACAACGCAATGGCCAGCACCAGTGCGATCCAGCCGGCATAGCGGCCCACTTTGGGAGCGAAACCGGCACCGCGAAAGGCCACCGGCCGCAGCGCGGTCTCTTCGGCTGGCCGCGGGCTCGCGGGATCATTGGCGCGGTCAAGCATGCTGGACCTCACGCTCGGCGTCGATCGCTTCCTCGCGGATCAGCGACCACAACTCGCTTTGCAGCTTGAGCAATTTTTCGCGGGCCAGAATGTCACCGCGCTCGGTGCGCGTCATGGCAATGGTGACGACCTCGCGGACCCGCCCGGGGCGCCGCGACAGCACCACAATGCGATCCGCCAGCCGCACGGCCTCCTCCAGATTGTGCGTCACATACACCGCGCCCATCGACCCATCGGCGAGCAATCTGACAAAATCCTCCATCAGCAATTCGCGGGTTTGCGAATCCAGCGCCGACAGCGGCTCGTCCATCAACAGGATCGCCGGCCGCACCGCGAGCGCGCGCGCGATGCCGACGCGCTGACGCATGCCGCCCGATAATTGCTTGGGGTAGGCGCCGCGAAAATCCGCCAAACTCGTGCGGCGCAAGGCATCCGCGACAACAGCCTCGCGTGCACTCGTGCTCAGCCCTGTATGCAGCAGCGGGAATTCGACATTCTCTTCGACCGTGCACCAGGGCAGCAGCGCGAAATCCTGAAACACGAAGGTCAGCGGATTGAGGCTTCCGGGCGGCGGCGCGCCGCGCAATTGCCCCGAGCCAGAGCTTGGCTGCAATAACCCGCCCAGCACCGACAACAGCGTGCTCTTGCCGCAACCGGACGGGCCGACGATCGCAACCACCTCGCCGGCGCCCACCGTGAACGACACGTCGTCGAGCACGTCGAGCGCGCCGAAGCGGTGGATGATGTGGTCGGCGATCAGGTCCATTGGGCGTCTCGTTTGTCACCGCAGACTACGTCATTCCGGGATGGTGCGTTAGCACCAGACCTCAGATGTGCAATAGCACATCGGGGAATCTCGAGATTCCGGGTTCGATGCTCCGCATCGCCCCGGAATGACGGCTCCGGTGATGTTTCTATCAATCCGGCTTCACATAATCCCCGGCAATAATCGCATCCACACCGAATCCCTTGTCAACAAAACCCTGCGCCCGCAGCCACTCGATCTGGTTGGCGACATTTTTCACGTCGAGCTTGCCGTCGGGATCGATATAGGCGCAATTGCCGACCACCTGCTCGAGCGGCAGATTGGTGTATTTGGCGATGATCTCCAGCAGCGGCCTGGTCGCCTCGTCGATCGGCGCCTTGCCGTCGGCGACGCCAGCCAGGATCACATCGTGATATTCGCGGTCGGCCCGCTCCAGCGCGGCCAGGAGCTTTGTCACCAGCGGCTTGTTGGTCAGGGTTTTCGGCGAGGCGAACACCGCGCCCAGCTGCCACGGCGTCTCGTCGCCAACCCAGCCCAGGAGTTTCGCCCCACCATCGTCGATCAGCTTGCGCGCTGTCGAGACCGGCAGCAGCGCCGCATCGACGGTTTCGCCCTTCAGCGCCGCGGCCGCGTTCGACAGCGATTGCATCGGCAGCACCTTCACATCTGAAAGTTTGAAGCCATATTTGTCGGCGAGCAGGCCGAGCGAATAGTGAAAACTGGAACCGACCTGGGTCACCGCGATGCGCTTGCCGGCCAGATCCCGGGGCGTCTTGAGGCCGGCGGCATAGGCGTTGTTGCTGGCGAAATAGCCGATCAGGGGATAGCCCGCCTTCTCGCGGCTCATGCCGCCGATCACTTTCAGCGTGCCTTTGCCGGCGAGATTATAGAGCCCCGCGGTGAACGCCGTAATCCCGAAATCGATGTCGCCCGACGTGGTCGCGACCGCGATCGGCTGCGCCGCGTCGAAGAATTTCAACTCGATATCGAGCCCGGCGTCGCGGAAATAGCCCTTGTCCTGCGCGATGAACACCGGCGCCGACGACGACAGCCGCAGCACGCCGACTTTGGCTTTCAATAATTCGTCGGCGTGGGCGATCCCGACCGTTGCCAGTGCCAACAAACCCGCGAGCAGAAGCCTCATAGACGCCATCATCAGGTTTCCTCGTCTTCGTTATTTTAGAGCTTGAAAGCGTCGGCGAATATTCATCCCACCCAAGTCGTCCCGGCGAACGCCGGGTCCCATAACCACCGTCCATGGTTATGAATGGAGGTATCTACCACCGTGCACGCAGATGGGACACGGCGTATGGGTCCCGGCGTTCGCCGGGACGACGTAAACCTATTTCCAGACCCCAGAAGTGAACCGCCCTACAATCCCTCAGGCACGTCCTGATCCCGCCCGATAAACGCGCCCTGTTGTTGCAACTGGTTCTGCAATTTATCGACAGCGATGTCACGCGGCATCGCGTTGCCGTCGAGCGCCAGCGCCGCGGCGGTGCCGGCGGCCTCGCCCATCGCGAAGCAGGCGCCGGAGACCCGCGCCGCCGACTGGCCGTCATGGGTCATCGAGGCACAGCGTCCGGCCACCAGCAGATTGTCGAGTCCTTCCGGCGTCAGCATCCGATACGGCAGTTCATTGAAGCCGCGCGACTCCGGAATCGGCGGGAACTTGAAGATCACGTCGCCCGCGACATGCGATTCCATCGGCCAGCCATTGACGCCGATACTGTCATCGAACGAGGCGCAGCCGAGCACGTCCTCGCCCGACAGCATATGGCCGCCGACGATGCGGCGGGTTTCGCGGATGCCGAGCTGCGGCGGCAGGTCGACGATGTAGGATTTCTCGAACCCCGGCACCGTGCGCAGAAAATTGAAGGCGTTGACGGCCTGGCGGCGGCCCTCGATCTCGCCGCGGGTGAGATCGTCGGGTTCAAGGCCGTTGATCGCGGTGCCGTCCTCGCGCGCGAGCTGCGTGAAATTCACCCGCCACTCGATCGCCGAGCGTTGCGGCCGCACGATCGCGGCCTTGCGCGGAAAACGATGGGTGCCGGCGGCCTCGGCCGCCTCCATCAGCGCCGGGATCGTCCGCCAGGCGTCGCCGGCCTTGTCGGGATCGATGCCGTTGAGCCGGAACATCATTGAGGGATAGAGCATGCTGCCGTTGTTATCGCCGACCTCGTAGCGCGCGCCGGCCCAGGCCGCGAGATCGCCGTCGCCGGAACAATCGATGAAAATCTTAGCGCATACCGCCTGCCGCCCGGCCTTGGTCTCGACCATCAGCGCGTTGATACGCCGCTCGTCATGCATCACCACGCCGGCGCCGAGCGCATGAAAGAGAACATCGACCTTGTGGGCGGCAAGCAGGTCATCGGCCGCGATCTTGTAGGCCGCGGTGTCATAGGCCTGCGCCAGAATCTTTCCGAGGATCAGATGCGGCGCGTTGAGCCCGCCAAGCCGGTCGATACGCCCGAGCAGGTCAGACGCGATGCCCTGCACCACCCGATGCATCTCGCCATAGACATTGGCATGCAGCCCGCAGAAATTGGTTACTCCGGCGGCCGTGCCCATGCCACCGAGGAATCCATAGCGCTCGATCAACAGCGTACGCCGCCCCGCTTGCGCCGCCGCCACCGCCGCGGCGATTCCGGCCGGTCCGCCGCCGAGCACGGCCACTTCATATTCGCCGTAGAGCGGAATTTTCCGCGCAGGTTCTTCGATGGTGCGAGAGGACAAGGTGAGGTTCCCGGATGGTGTGCGGGCGATCATGCCTCGGGCGGAGAGATTTGGCCATCGCGCCGGTGCTGGCGCGGCGTCCGGGCCGGTGCGCCAAAGACCCTTTCAGCAATTGCGCGCTCCGCCCCGCTGCACTAGCATCGGGCGATGTACGTCACCGCCCAAGAGAGCCGCGCTCTGTCGCATCTTTTCGGCCTGCTGGCCGAAGACCTCGCCGAGCGCGACGTCCGTGAACGCATCGGGCATCATCTGCTCGAGCTGCTGTCAGCGGATTATTACGCCTCCTTCGTCTGGGACACGCCCTCGCGCAGCTTCGGCAGCGGGGTCTGGCTCAACATGAGCCCGGATAATCTGGCCAGCTACGACGCCTATTATCAATACAATGACCCGATCACGCTGAAGCTGCAGGCGCGCCGCGAGCCGACGCTGGTGACCCAGATCATGCCGCAGCGCGACCTGATGCGAACGGAATTCTTCAACGATTTCCTCGCCCGCGACGGGCTGCATTGGGGCGTCAACGTCTACAGCTATGCCGGACAGCACAACATCGGCGACTTGCGGATTTGGCGCGGCCGCCACCGCGACAATTTCGATAACAGAACCCTCGAGCTGCTACGCCTGGTCGAACCGGCCTTTACCGGCGCCCTGATCCGAGCCGGCGGCACCTCGCCGCTCGCGGCACCCGAGCCGATCGGCGGCCCGCGGTTGTCGCAGCGCGAGCTTGAAGTAGCGCAGATGATTTGCGAGGGACTGCCGGACAAAATCATCGCCTATCGGCTTGGCGTCGAACCCTCCACCGTGCGCACCTATCTCAAGCGCATCTTCGACAAGCTCGGGGTCCACCGCCGCGGCGGCGTCGCCGCGGCCTTCGCAAGGCACCGCTAGGCCGCGCGGCCCGCGTTTTGTTTTGACGCGTTTTCTTGACGCGAACCGGCATCCACTTCGCTTGAAAACGCTTTATAATTTGGCCGGCGGCGGAATGCGTCCGAGCAGCTTTTCGAGCGCGATGCCGATCGCCAGCAGCCGGCGATCGCTTCCGGATGGACCGTCCAGTTCCATGCCGACCGGCAGCTTGCTGGTGGCGCCCAGGGCAATCGGGATTTGAATGCCGGGGACGCCGGCATTGCTGCCGGGATCGGTGTTCTGGATAAACAGGACGAAATTCGCCACGCCGCTGGCTTCAATGTTGGCGGCGACCGCCACCCTGGGCACCGTCGGAAATACGATCGCGTCGAGATGGTTGTTGGCGAAGGTCTCGCGATAGAGCTGCTGCATCGCCGGACGCGCGGTCTTGATCGCGGCGTCATAGGCGGGCTTCGCATCGACGACCGTATTGTCCGGCCCCGGCAGCTTGCGCGGAATCACCAGGCCATCATAGGTGCCCTTGACGTCAGGGCTGGCGATGCCCTTGGCCAGCTCCTCGATCGAGATTTTGGGACCGCGTTTGAGATAGGCGACCATGTCGTCATAGGCCTCGTAGAGCGCGACCGGAAAACCGACCTGCCCGTTCAGTTCCATCAGCTTCGGCATATCGACGTCGACCACGACGACCCCGGCCGCTTTCAGCTTGTCGAGTGCGGCGGAGAACGCCGCCTTGGTGTCGTCATCGAGATTGGCCGTGGTCGCGGCGACAAGGCCCAGCCTGATACCTTTCAGGCCAGCGGCCTCGATCGGCCCGCCCCCGGCGATGACGCGATCGAGCAAGGCGACATCGGTCATCGAGCCTGCCATCGGTCCCGGCGTATCGCGGGTGTGGGAGATCGGCGCCACGCCGGCTGCCGAATATCGGCCGACGGTCGGCCGCAGCGACATGCAGCCATTGAACGCGCAGGGAATGCGGACCGATCCGCCGGTATCGGTGCCGACAGCCGCCGGGATGATGCGCGCGGCGATCGCCGCGCCATTGCCCGATGAAGACCCGCCTGCGATCTTGGTCACATCATAGGCGTTGCGGACGCCGAATTCGGCGCCGGTCTTGAAAGTGAGGTTGTAACCAGTGACGCCGAAAGCCAGTTCGTGCATGTTGGTCTTGCCGACGATGATTGCACCGGCCGCGCGCAGTTTGGCCACCACGGGCGCATCGTCGCCGGGCACATAGTTTTTCAGCGCCGGCGTCCCGGCCGAAGCCGGCAGGCCGGCCACCTCGATATTATCCTTGATCGCGATCGGCACGCCGCCCAGCGGCTTGCATGACGCGTGACGGGTGCGCGCGGCGTCATAGGCGCGCGCCGCCTTGAGGGCGCCGGCTTCGTCGAGCGTGATGAACGCATTCAATTCGGCGCGCGCTTTCGCCCGCGCGATGGTGGCCGAAACCAGTGCCACGCTGGTGTATTTGCCCGCGCAAAGGTCAGCCGCCGCCTGCGTCGCGGTCAGGTGATCGAGATCGACGGCCGATTGCGCCCGCGCCCCGTTCACGGCGCAGGCCGCAACGCCTGCAAGCAAAATCGAAAGTGCGGAACAGCGATTCGGGACAAGGCGCATGGGTCGTCTCCGTAAGCAGGAACAGCCGGGCTGGCATGGCATTCCCTGGAGCCGACTATAGATCGAAGCCTGGACTTCGCCTGTCCCCATTTTCGAGGACAAGGCAGCAGCACGCCGGACGCGCGACTGGTTGCGTAATGGCGCAAGCTTGTGGAAACTGGCGTCCCGATCGTGACGCCCGGAACAGGACACCCTCCCCATGCGAATCTGCATCTTCGGCGCAGGCGCCGTCGGCAGCCATTTTGCGGTGCGCCTTGCGTTGTCAGGGCATGACGTCTGCTGCGTGATGCGCGGGCCGCATCTTGCGGCGGTGCAGGCCAAAGGCCTGACGCTTCGCGTTGGCGATGCCGAATTTTCGGCGCGCGTGAAGGCATCGGAGGACCCGGCCACATTGGGGCCGCAGGATGTCGTGATCAGCACGCTGAAAGCCACCGGACTACGCAGCCTCGCCACCGGCCTGCGGCCCTTGCTGCGCGACGACACTGCCATCGTGTTCGCGCAAAACGGGATTCCCTGGTGGTACGGTATCGGCCTTCCCGCCGATCATCCGCCGCCGCCGGACCTCGGCTTTCTCGATTCCAACGCGGCGTTACGATCCGCAGTTTCCAGGGACCGGATCATCGGCGGCGTGATCTTTTCGTCGAACGAGGCTGTCGCGCCTGGCGTCGTCGAGAATCTCTCTCCCGATCGCAACATGCTGCAAATCGGCGAATGCGACGACCGCACGAGTGAGCGGATCGAACGGCTGCGGGCCGCGCTCAATGAAGCCGCAATCCAGTCGCCGCCGGTGCCGCGAATCAGGGAAACCATCTGGTCCAAGCTGTTGACCAACATGTCGATGTCGGTGCTGTGCCTGCTGACCGGCCAAACCGCGCGGGCCGTGCGGGAAGATCCGGCCCTGCACGATGTGGTGCCGCGCCTGCTGGCGGAGGCCGACAGCATCGCGCATAGCTGCTTCCCCGACGTCAAGCGCACCACCCGCAGCGGACCGGCTCCCAATCACAAGCCTTCGCTGCTGCAGGACTACGAACTCGGCCGCGCGATGGAGATCGACGTGCTGGTCCGCGCCCCCGCCGCCTTCGCGAGGGCGGCCGGACTGTCGACGCCGATGCTCGACCTGCTGGCCGCCCTCGCCATCCGCCAGGCGCGGGACAAGGGGCTGTATCGGGAGTAAGTGTCCTTGCCTTGGCGCGTCCGCATCGAGCAGCGTGCTCCGTTTCACCTCTCCCATTGGGAGAGGTCGGATTCTCGCGTAAGCGAGAATCCGGGTGAGGGGTTTAGCTCTATCGATAGACCGTACCCCCTCACCCCAACCCTCTCCCCATGGGAGAGGGAGTGCACTGTCATTGCCGCAACATCGAACCAATGCTTCAATCCAA
>NZ_JBEKCZ010000034.1:0-51644 GCF_050014615.1 Bradyrhizobium sp.
AGTGAGTATGCACACGAGTATTCACAGCGAGCCACCGGATTCACCCGGCATTCCCGCACGCAATGGTTTTAACGGTTTCCTTCGCGCTCTCCCCGGTGACCGGGCTTTGTTGTCACCGTCGCCTCGCGGATCGCTCCGCGAAACTTGACGCCAGCGTCGGGGCGTCAGGACCACACGACTTCGCCGTCCGCTTGAGCGCCGTTCGTCAAAGGCGCCGCCACGTCCACCGCATCCCGCCCCGCGTTCGTGACGATCGCGAAACGCCCCTCTGTCGGGACGGGACGGCTGCGGATTAAGAAGTGATTTGGGTCTGGCGCGAAGGGAAATATTTTTGCGGCCATGGCTGGACAGAAAATCACCGGGCTCGCTCATTGATTTGCCCGTCAGGCAAATCAGCACGATCCTGAAGTTCGTCAGCCCGCCGCCCGCACGATGTCCGCTCGAATGGTTTTGGCGGCCCAGAGGAAGAACAGCGCGCCAAGCATCGTGGTCAGTGAGGCTGACAGCAAGGAGTACCGCACCGCGTAGGCGCCGGAAGACCCTGCCAACAGGTCGTTGATGATGCCGACGCCGAGCGGTCCAAGCCCCTGCCCGAAGCAGGTCGCGGTCAGCAGAATGATCGCCGAGGCGAGCGCGCGCATGTTGGGCCGGGCGACGGTTTGCGCGATCGCAAAGATCGGGCCGAGGTGAAAGCCGACCAGGAACGACGTCAGCGCCAATGCCGCCACCATGGTCGTGAAATCGGACGTCAAAAGGCACACGGCGAACACGGGACCCGCCAGACCCGACGTCATCGCCGGCGCCCATAATTTCCAGCGATCGTCGCGGCGGCCGATCCGGGCCACCACCAGTCCGCCGGCCAGCGTTCCGGCCATGCCGAACAGGCCCTTGAAGGTTCCCGCGTAAGTCCCGATTTCCACGCTGCTGAGATGATGCACGCGGGCGAGGAACGGCGGAATCCAGGCCGACGTCGCATAATTGGTATAGGTCGTGAGGCAAAATCCGACCAATACGATCAGAAAGGTTTTCTGGGAGATCAGAAAACCGAGCGTGGGCCGCCATGCATCGCGGACCTGTTGATCCGCCGGCGCGCTGCGCCGGGGTTCGGCAACCGTGAGCCACAGCACGCCAGCCAGTGCGACGCCGGGCAGTCCGGCCGTGAAAAATGCCGTGCGCCAGCCATAATGCTGATTGACCCAGCCCCCGATGAAATAGCCGAGGAAGACACCGAGATAGGTGCCGATGGCGTAGATACCGAGCGCACGGGGACGGTCATTCTTGTCGAACAGGTCGGAGATCAGGGATTGCGAGGCCGGCGTGCCGGCGGATTCGCCGATCCCCACACCGATGCGCGCCAGTGTCAGTGTCGCAACGCTCTGGGCCAACCCGCAGAGCAACGTCATCGCGCTCCAGAACGCCAGGGCCGCGGCAACGATGTTGCGCCGGCTGATCCGGTCCGCGAGCCGCGCGATCGGAATACCCAGCAGCGAGTAGAACAGCACGAAGCCGAAGCCCGCGATCAGGCCCATGGTGGTGTCGCTGAGCGCGAACTCCTTCTTGATCGGCTCGATCAGCACGTTGAAGATCGTCCGATCGAGAAAGTTCAAGGCGTAGATGATCGTCAGAAGCGCAAGCACATAGTATCGCCGCAGCGACGGCGGTGCGGATACATCGGCCTGCACGGCCGATCGTGGCGCAAGGTCCACCATTTTATTCCTCCCGGTTCACATCGCGTGCTGGATGGCGCCGCTGTTTTTATTATCGGGGCGATTGCTGGAGCATGATCTCTTGGGAAAACCGGTTCCCACTTTTCCGGATCATGCTCTGGTCAGCTTTCCCGCACGTAATTGCCGGCCTCGAACTCGATCGGCGCGGCGTTTGGATCGAAATTCACGCCGACCGGGTCGTGGCCGGCGGCCATCGCATCGAGCTGCGTGCGCATCATCCGGCGCACCATCAGCACGCCGCGGTCGCTTTGCCCGAAATGCTCTTCCGAATGAACTGTGACCGGGCCCTGGCCAACCTGGGCCTCGTAATCGCCGGGAAATTTCTGGTGCTCCTCCTCGGTCATGTCCCACCAGAACTTGCCGTTGAATTTCGAGCGCATCCGGCCGATCTCGCCGGCCTGCCGGACGCGGCCGGCGACGTAGATCCGAAATGACGTATCGTCGATCGGCAGCACCCAGCCGATCGATTCCACGCGCGCGAATTGCGCGACGCGCGGATTGGGCACCACGCGCAATGTCGGGAACACCGCCTGGGTGACGCGGTAGAAGACCTTGCCATCGGGCTGCGGACGGATCGAGCGGATCACCACCGAATCCGCGGTGGCTTCGAATTTCACCTCCGGAATCGATGCCATCATGGTGGTGAACTGGGCGCCGCTGAAGGATCCGTGCAGCACCGGCACATGGAACGGATCGGCGACGTTCTCGAAGTGCTGCAGCCAGTTGCAGGGGATGATCGCGGGACCACCGCCACCGATCGAGGAGTCGTCGGCCTCGACGAATTCGCCCTCGTCCATTCGCTCAAGACATTCATAGCGCGGCAGCACCGGCTTTTTCTCCGGCGGGCCCATATAGGCAAAGATCAGGCCGTAGCGTTCCTCGACCGGATACCAGGGCTGCCGGACCTTGTCCTTGAAGCTGCCGCCCTCAGGCTCGCACGGCTGTTCGAGACAGTGTCCTTCGGTATCGAATTTCCAGCCGTGGTAACAACAGCGCAGGCCGTCTTCCTCAACCTTGCCGTAATACAGCGTGGTGCCGCGGTGGCAGCAGCGGGCATGGAGCAGCCCCGGGCGTCCCTGTTTGTCGCGGAACAAGATCAAATCCTCGCCCAGAGCGCGGACCTTGCGCGGCGTATCCCCGGCATCCGCCTTTAGACCGATGGGATGCCAGAACCGACGCAGCAATTCCCCCATCGGTTTGCCGCGGCCGACGTCGGTCAATTCGGATTTATGGCTCGCCGGCTTCATGTCGTACGCGGTTTCAGGGTCTACTCCGCGCGCGGTGATGTTCATGGCGTGCCTCCTGATCGCGGCTCTGTGGCGCCCCGGCGCCCGAACCATTGTCACGAGCAAATCGCAGATCGATGACATTGTCAACGATCTCGCGAATGACGACATGACCCCCGAAAGACTCGCACTGAGAGAGTTGGCAATGAGAGACTTTGGCATTCTCAAGACTTGGTATTCTCGAGACTTGGTATTCTCGAGACTTGGGTATTTCTCGAGACTTGGCATTCTCGCGGTTTCTTGGCAGACCAGTACGATGGCACGCATGCATAAACCGCAGCCCGCAGCGATCGTCCCGGACTCACATCAGCTCGCGCCGGTGACCGGCATGGTTTCGTCCCGGCTGATGGTGCTGGCCAATCTGCTCAAGCGCGGCGCGATCCTGCGCTATCGGCGCACGGCCAACCTGTCTTCGGTGGAGTTCGGTCTGGTGGCCTCGCTGGGCCATCATCCGCCGATGAGCGTGGTTCAGCTGGCGGGCGCGGTCGGCATGGACAAGGGCCAGATCAGCCGCGCGCTCGCCGGGCTGGTCAGGCGCAAACTTGTCAGCCGTCACGCCAACCCGAACGACAATCGGGAAGTCCTGGTGGGGCTGACCCGCAGCGGCAAGGAGGCTCATGACATCTTGTTGCAGGGCGCCGTTGAGCGTACCGAAAAACTGCTTGATGGCTTCAGCGCGCCGGCGATATCTCAACTGCTTTCACATATCGATCATTTGACAGAAAACGCCGAGCGAATGCTGGAACAAGAGAAGGTGTGCGACAGCGGCAACTGACGCCCAGCCGGGGTTTTGTTGCAGGGATCGCCGCAGCTTTGCCCGATGGCCGCCGGGACAGCGATGGCGGCCCCAATGATGCGGCGCCGCGAAATGACGTTAACCTGCCGGGGGGCGGACGTCGGCAGTTGCCGGTTCGACGCTATTTGAGTTAAGATTTCGACGCCTCGATGCCGGTAAAGGATGCCCGGCTGCTGTCGTTTGTCTCGATTATGCCGTACTTTGGCTCGCATGATGCGGCGTTTCCTGGCGAGTCCTTGTTGGGAAGCAGGTGGTTCAAGGCGTCGAACCCCGGGGGAATGGATGGCCTACGTCACACGGAGAGCTGACAAGGTCTCGTCGGCGGCGCGCGGCTTTTCGTTGTCCGGCGCCGTTGCAATGGGCGTGGGTGCATTCGCGCTGGCAACGGCGGTGGCCCTGTGGACTGAGGGTGCCGATCCGGTTGCGCGGGTCTCCGGCGCCGCTGCTGCGAACGATCCCAATACGCCGTCGTTTGATGACCGGTTCGCGCCGCGTTCGGCGTCCAGGCCTGCCGCCGATAACTCCTCGCGGTCGCTGGTTCGATCGTGGTCTTCGGAACTCGATATCAAAATCAGACAGGCCAAGGATCGTCTCGCCCAGAAATTGCAGTCTCAGGATTTGCGGCTGGCTCTGGTCGAGGAACCAAAACAAGTTATCGAGGATCCAAAGCCGCCGGGCGTCGCAGCCGTTTCGCTTCCTGGCGCGCCGCTTCCCATCACGCCGCTTTCCGGCGTGCCCCTTCCAAGGTCTCGCCCGGTTGAGGCGAACGCGGAACCAAGGAACGACGCTCCCATTGTGCGCGCTGACAATCGCAGCTTGCTGCAGAAGTTTTCCGACCTGTTACCGGGGCGCGTGACCCTGGCCTCGCTCGCGCCCGATGGCGGCATCTTCGCCAGGAAGCCGGACCTCGCGTCGCTTGGCTATGACGACGTTACCGCGGTCTATGACATCTCGGCGCATGCCGTTTACATGCCGGATGGCTCGAAGCTCGAAGCGCATTCCGGCTATGGCAGTTTGATGGACGATCCGGCCCATGTGAACGAACAGAATGTCGGTGCGACGCCGCCGAATGTTTATGACCTGAAACCGCGCGAGACACTGTTTCACGGTGTCCAGGCGCTCCGCATGATCTCCGTCGGTGATAACGACACGCTGGGGCGGTCCGGATTGCTGGTGCATAGTTACATGCTCGGTCCCAACGGCGATTCAAACGGCTGCGTATCGATCAGGAATTATGAGAAGTTTCTGAAGGCATACTCGGACGGTGCGATCAAGCGCCTCGTCGTCGTTCCAAAGCTGAATGAGAAGGCTTGAGAAGCGGAAGGCTTGAGAAGCGGAAGGCTTGGGAAGCGGAAGGCTTGGGAAGCGGAAGGCTTGGGAAGCGAAAGGCTTGCGAATGAGAAGCCAGCATCGCGGCGGTCAACCTAACGTGACGTCAGGCTTTGGAGGGCGGGCGGTGCCGGGTTCCAGGCTCGCATGGTTGCTCGTGGGGCTGCTCGGGCTGATGCTCGGCGGCTGCGGGCAATCGACGCTCTCCCCGTCGTCGGATGCGAGCTTTACCTCACGGGACCGGCAGTTGCTGGCGCAGGCGCCTTACGCACAGGCGAGCATTCCGGATCAATACCGCCGGCATATCGTCGAGTACCCGTACAAGGAGCCGGCGGGAACGATCCTGGTCGATACCGACGCGCGTTATCTTTATTACGTCCTGCCGGACGGCAAGGCGATCCGCTACGGCGTGGCGGTGGGAGAGGAAGCGCTGGCCTTTTCCGGCGTCGCCAAGGTCGGCCGGATGGCCGAATGGCCTGACTGGATCCCGACGCCGGAGATTCAGGCGCGTCTTGGCCCTTACCCGCCACGCATCGCAGGAGGACCGGCCAATCCGCTGGGCGCGCGGGCGCTCTACCTCTACGAGGGCAACAAGGACACCCTGTATCGCATCCACGGCACCAATCAGCCGGAATATATCGGCCAGGCGATATCGTCCGGCTGCATCCGCATGACCAACGAGGATGTCATCGATCTCTTCGATCGCGTGAAGCAAGGCGCGACCGTCGTCGTCCTCGCGCCAGGCCAGAGTGGATGGACCGGGGCCTCCAGCCGCCGCGGCTGATCAAGGTCGACCGACGATCGCCCTGCGACTGGCGGCAAGGCGAGATATAGATCGAGATACGCCGGGTGTGTGAAACGGATCACATCCACATGGATTCGACCGGCATAGATTGGCCTCATCAGGAGGCCAACATGCATCCCACACCGAACCAGCAGCTTGCGATCAAGGCCATGCTGAACACCCTGATCGGCCCGGGTGAATTTGACAGGCTTTGCCTCGGGATGCGGGTGGAACGCATTGATGACGGTATTCTGTACGTGTTCGTGTCAAACGAGGACTGCGCCGCAAAAATCGAAGCCAGCTATTCCGACGATTTGGCCGCCGCGGCCGAACAGGTTTTCAGCCAACCGATCCGAATTGTGAACGTGTTGCCGATGGACTTCTCCAGCCATCAGAATTGATGGCGCCGCGACGGTGGCAAAGCTGCGGAATGGGTGACATCCGCATTGGCGCTTCCATGTCTCGCCCGGGTCAACGTCAGCGGCGGCCCGCCGCGCGGCATTCGAGGTTGTGTGTGACAACCTCTCGGGCTGGGGCTCAAACCTTGAAGTAACCCGGCTGGCCGATGTCGGCGATCAAGCCATTTCCCGTGGGCGTCCAGCCCAACCGCTGCTGCGTCAAAGCGCTGGAGGCCGGCATGTCCAAACCGGCGAACACCGCCAGTGGCCCGTAATAATCGCCCGCCTCTTCTTTCTTGATCGAAACGACCGGCACGTTCAACGCGCGGCCGATCACTTCGATGACCTGGCGCATGGGTACGCCTTCCTCGCCAACGGCATGGTAGATCCCGTCACCCGCGCCCTTTTCCAACGCAAGCCGGTATAGCCGGGCGACGTCCAGCCTGTGCGCCGCGGCCCAGCGTTCGGCGCCTTCGCCGACATAGGCGGCGGCGCCTTTTTGACGCGCGAGCTCGAGCAGATAAGTGATCAACCCGGCTTTTCCGTCGGCGCCATGCACTTGCGGCAGGCGTATCGCCATCGCGCGCACGCCGCGCGACGCATAGGCCAAACCGGCCTGCTCGGACACGCGCGGAACATGCGGGCTGGAATCACGCCGCATATCCTCGGTGATCACCACACCTGGCGCGATCAGGCCCGTTCCCGAGGTGACGATGAAAGGCTTGTTCGTGCCTGCCAGCACATCGCCCATGGCTTCGATGGCGGTCTTGTCGATCGCGCCGTTCTCCGCGAATTTCGAGAAATCATGGATGAAGGCCAGATGGATCACGCCGTCTGAATCCCTTGCGCCGCGCTTCAGGCTTTCGAGGTCCTGCAGCGAGCCGCGATGAACTTCGGCGCCCAGTTTCTCGAGCGTCCCGACGTTCTCTTCGGAGCGCGCGAGGCCGATGACCTGATGCCCGTTTGCGATCAGTTCTTTTGTAGTTTCGGTGCCGATAAAGCCGGCGGCGCCGGTGACGAATACGCGCATGAGAAACACTCCCTGTTCAGAACGTCGGGATATGCTAGGTTGCTCATTCGGGTAAAGTAGTGAGATCATACCGGTATAATCGTTAACAGGATGACGGACGCGAACTCGCTTGGGACCTATCTCAGGGATCGCCGCGCCAAGCTCGATCCTACGGCATTCGGCTTTCCGCTGAAGCGGCGGCGAACGCCGGGACTTCGGCGCGAAGAAGTGGCGCAGCGCGCGAATGTGAGCGCCACCTGGTACACTTGGTTGGAGCAGGGGCGCGGCGGTGCGCCCTCCGCCGATGTGCTGGATCGCATCGCCCGCGCCATGCTGCTGACCGACGTGGAGCGCGAACATCTGTTTCTGCTCGGTCTGGGCCGGCCACCCGAAGTCCGCTATCACGCGCCCGAAGGTATCTCACCCCGTCTGCAACGCGTGCTCGACACGCTGCAATACAGCCCCGCTTTTATTCGCACGGCGACATGGGATGTGATCGCGTGGAACAGCGCCGCCGCGGCGGTCCTCACCGACTACAGCACACTGCCGGATGGGCAGCGCAATGTTCTGCGCATGATGTTCCGTGACAGCCGCGTACGCGCCGCGCAGCCCAACTGGCAAAGTGTTGCGCGCTATGTGGTGGCGTCCTTCCGCGCGGATGTGGCGCGCGCCGGTGCGGCGCGCAATGTGCAATCGCTGGTCGATGAGCTCTGCGCGACAAGCCCCGAATTCGCGGCGATGTGGCGTGACAACGATGTGCAGGGGCACCATGGCGACGGCGTGAAAGTCCTGCATCATCCCATCGCCGGACCGCTCTCGATGGAATTTTCGGCTTTCGCCGTCGATGGCCGGCCCGACCTCAACATGGTGATCTACAATCCGGCAACATCAGCGGATGCGAACAAGATCCGCGCGCTGCTGAAGTCTGTGCCGAAGTAGGCGCGACCCGCCCCGATGCGCTCAGTCGCAGCCGTAACGAAACCTCCATTGTATTATTTTTCCGGGACGCTCTTGCGTTCCGCGTCGTTTCACTCAACAACGGCCACGGATCCTGGTATCGGTCCGACAGAGCCTTGAAGTGCTAGAAACGTCCGAAAAATCGACTTTCGCGGGATTTTCGGGGTCGTTCGAATTTCGACTTTTGCAACGCTATCTGCCGTCACGAACTGAATACCGGGTGTTATCCCGTGTCGCCAACGGCACGGTTGATTTGGACAGGGCGCGAGGCTAGCGTCCTCACGGGGATCCTGCTGAAAGCTCGACCGGGGCGGACGAACTTTCGCCAAAGACAAAGAATGGGCAATTGGACTCCCGCCCGGATTATCAACTAGGCGTACCGCACGTTATCGGTGCACAAAGACGGCGCGTAAATGTCTGCGAGAAGCCTTCACGGAGTTGCAGCTACGGTTCTCCTGATGGCGTTTGCGGGGCCGGCGCCTGCCCTGGCCGATACCATGGAGGCCGCGCTGGTGCGCGCCTATCGGAACAACCCGCAGCTCAACGCGCAGCGGGCGCTGGTGCGCTCCACCGATGAGAACGTGGCGCAGGCGCTGTCGGGCTATCGGCCCAAGGCTGCCGTCACCGCCAGTTCCGGCTATCAGTACACCGATTTCAACAATACCTCGGGCGGCACGCCGACCAGCATCCTCCGCAGGGAGTATAATGGCACCGACGGGCCGCGCAGCGCCGGCATCACGGTCACGCAGACGCTCTATAACGGCAATCAGACCGCCAACAAGACCCGGGTTGCGGAGAGCCAGGTCTCCGGTGCGCGCGAAGCGCTGCGCGTGCTCGAACAGAGCGTCCTGCTGTCGGCTGCGACCATCTATATGGACTATCTGCGCGATGCCGCCATCGTCGAGGTTCAGAAGAGCAACACCCGCGTGCTCGAAACGACGCTGAAATACACCCGCGATCGCTTCACCGTCGGCATCGTCACTCCCACCGATGTGGCGCAGGCCGAAGCCCAGCTTGCCGCCGGCAAGACCCAAGAGCTGGCCGCCGAAGCCAATCTGGTGACGACGCGATCGAATTTCCGCCGCATCATCGGTAACGAACCCGAAGCGCTCGCGCCGGGCTCGCCGGTGGATCGCCTGTTGCCGCCAACGCTGCCCGGCGCGGTCGATCTCAGCCAGATCCAGAATCCGAACGTGACGGCGGCGATGTTCGGCATCGACGTCAACTTCCTGCAGGTCAAGGTCAATGAAGGCGCGCTGTTGCCGACGGTGACCATGGTAGCCGCCGCGCAGCAAGCCTACGAACAGACCCTGACGACCTTCCGGACCTTTGGGGCCTCGGCGATCGCGCAGGTCGCTGTCCCGGTATTTCAGGGCGGTGCCGAATATTCGCTGATCCGCCAGTCCAAGGAAACCCTCGCCCAGCAGCGTCTGGTGCTGCAGCAGACCCGCGACCAGAGCCGCGCCGACACGGTGACGGCGTGGGGACAATTGGTGGCGGGCAGGGCGCAGGTGGCGTCGGCGCAGTCGCAGGTGACCGCGTCGGAGATCGCGCTGACCGGCGTTCGCCAGGAGGCCAGCGTCGGACAAAGGACCACGCTGGACGTGCTCAATGCCCAGCAGGCACTGGTCAACGCCCGCATCGCGCTGGTGACGGCCGAGCACGACCGCGTGGTCGCGTCATACGCGGTGCTGAGCGCCGTCGGCCGGTTGTCGCCGCAGGTGCTCCATCTGCCGACCACCACCTACGATCCGGGCGTTCATTATCAGCAGGTCCGCGACAAATGGGTTGGTGTGCGCACGCCCGACGGACGCTGATCCGACCCAGGCGACCGGACACGCTCAAGCGAGATAATCAGCCGGCCGCAAACAATTGCGCGTGGACATCGCGCAGCTGCCGCTTCAGCAGCTTTCCGCTCGGATTTTTGGGCAAAGCGTCGGCAAACACAATCCGCTTCGGGCTCTTGAATCCCGCCAGGATCGCCTGGGCATGCGCCAGCACTTGCGCCTCGCTCAGCGAGTGGCCCGACTTGACCACGATCACCGCGACCACGGCCTCGACCCAGCGCGGATGCGGAATGCCGATCACGGCGACTTCCGAGACCTGAGGCAACTTATAAAGCGCCTCCTCCACTTCGCGGCTGGCGACATTCTCGCCGCCGGTCTTGATCATGTCCTTCTTGCGATCGACCACCGTGATGTAGCCCTCTTCGTCGATAACAGCGAGATCGCCGGAGTGGAACCAGTCGCCCTCGAACGCGGCCGCGGTGCGGGCGTCGTCGTGGAAATAGCCGATCATCAGATGCGGCGAGCGGTGCACGATCTCGCCAACCTCGCCCGGCGCCACGTCGCGCATGCGATCATCGACCACGCGCGTCTCGACATTGAGGACGGCGCGTCCGCATGAACCTGGTTTTCGCAATTGATCGTCGGGACCGAGCATCGTCGCCAGCGGCGCGATCTCGGTCTGGCCGTATAGATTCCACAACCGCACTTTCGGCAGGCGCTGCGCCAGTTCGCGCAGCACCTCGACCGGCATGATCGAGGCGCCGTAATAGCCCTTGCGCAGGCTCGAGAGATCGGTGGAATCGAAGCGCGGCGAGCGCAGCAGCGAGATCCAGACCGTCGGCGGCGCAAAGAACGAGCTGATGCGATAGCGCTCGATCAGCGGCAGCAGATTGTCCGGCGTCGGGAACGCCGTGATGACATTGGTGGCGCCGATATAGATCGACGGGCCGAAGAACACGTCGAGCTGCGCGCAATGGTACAGCGGCAGCGCATGCAGGGTCAGGTCGTCCTCGGCGATTCCGGCATCGACGATGCAGCTCACATACTGCCAGATCACGGCGTCATGGGTCAGCATCGCGCCCTTCGGGGAGGATTCGGTGCCGCTGGTATAGACGATCTGGGCCAGATCGACGCCGCTGAGGTCCGGCTCCGGCGCGATCGCTTCGCAGCCGGCGAGGACGTCGAAGCCGATCATGTCGGCCTGCCGCTCGCTGGCGTGCTCGGACGGCAACCAGATCAGATCGCGCACCGCGGTATCGAGCACGATGGCGGCGCGCGCCAGCGCGGCGAGGCCGCTGTCGGTGGCCAGCATGGTCGCGCCGGCGTGGCGCAGAATGTAGGCGACTTCCTCGGGCTTGAGCATGAAATTGATCGGCACCAGCACCGCGCCGAGCCGCGCCAGCGCAAACCGCATCGCCACAAAGGCGTGGGAGTTGCGCGCCAGCACCGCGATACGCGTGCCCTTGATGACGCCGCGCTCGGCCAGGCCCGCGGCCACGCGCGCGCTGATGCGGTCGAATTCCGCATAGGTCCAGTCTGTGTCGCCGCACACCACGGCCAGCTTGTCGGGTGTCCGCGCGGCGCTCCGATGCAGCAGATCGGCCAGGGTCTGGCGACGAGTGACTGAATGCATGGTGGCGTTCCCCATCCGAAAGCGTTTTTGTTCGGACCAGTCTGCCCGCGGTTGCGGGCACTGACAAGGTGGAGGGGGGTCGGCGCGTTCAGGAGCAGCGCGAGGCAGCTATCGTGTGCAGCCGGTGGTCGCCGAGCACATGCGCCATCAAGCCCGGGGTCTGGAAGATTTTCGCGAATGCCGCGTCGCGGATGCTCAGACCGCCGGTATAGGCGCCGAACGCCGGCATCACCGCGCGCTCGCCATCGCAGGCAAAGCACCGCCGCTCCAATGAGCGGCCGCGCGTCGAGACGCGGGCCTTGGGATGCAGATGTCCGGCGATTTCGCCCGATGCGCCGGTCGGCTCATGACGAAACGCGATACCGCCGACCGCGACTTCGCTGGCGACGACCCCGCCGAGATCGGACGGCAATGCCGGATCGTGATTGCCCGAAATCCAGATCCAGTCGCGCCGCGTCTGCAAGGCCGCGATGGCGTCGCGGTCCGGCGCCGACAGCCGGTGATGGGCCTCGCGGTCATGGAAACTGTCGCCGAGCGCGATCACGGTGCGCGGATCATGTCGCGCGATCACGGCCGCGAGCCGGCTCAGCGTGGCCACGGTATCATAGGGCGGCAGCAGCACGCCGCGGGTCGCGAAACTCGAGCCTTTTTCCAGATGCAGGTCGGAGACCACCAGCAGGCTCTCGTCTTCCCAGAACAACGCGCCGGAGAGATCGGCGACCAGCGTCACATCGGCGACAGCGATGGTCGCGATGCGTACAGCAGATGTTCTGTCATGCAGGGATTGTGCGCGCGCCGTCACGATGATCCAGTCGCCTCTATCCAGTTGCTTCCTTGACCAGTTCATCGGCGGCTTCCGCCAGCAACTCGTCGGAGGCTTCGCCATAGACCGCTTCGCGGCCGATTTCCAGCATCACCGGCACCGCCAGCGGCGAAACCCGGTCGAGTTCCCGGTGGGTGATTCGCCCCTTGATCCGCAACAGCATATCACTGAGTCGTCGCAGATCGAGCAGTCCGGTCGCGGCATCGGCCCGCGCGGCGCGCAGCAAGACATGGTCGGGCTGGTGCTTGCGCAGCACGTCGTAGATCAGGTCGGTTGAAAACAGCACCTGGCGGCGGGTTTTCTCCTCGCCGGTGAAACGCCGCGCGATCAGGCCGGAGATGATCGCGCAGGTGCGGAAGGTGCGCTTCATCAGCGCCGATTCCGCCAGCCACGCCTCGAGGTCGTCGCCGAGCATGTCGGGATCGAACAGCGCATCGAGATCGAGTTGGCCTTTGCGGATCATCGAGGAGACGTCGCCGAGCCCCCAGATCGCCAGCGCATATTCGTTGGCGACAAAGCCGAGCGGCCGGGCGCGGGCGCGCTCCAGCCGCCGCGTCAGGAGCATGCCGAGCGTCTGGTGCGCCAGCCGGCCCTCAAAGGGATAACAGACGAGATAGTGCTTGTTGGCGCGCGGAAAGCTTTCCACCACCAGCTCGCGCACGCCGGGGACGCGCGACAGATGGGCCTGCAGCGACAGCCATTCACGCACCTGGTCCGGCAACGCGCTCCAGGCGCGCTTGTCGGCCAGGAGCTTGCGCACCCGCTCGGCCAGATAAGTCGAAAGCGGAAACTTGCCGCCCATATAGGACGGCACTTTGGCGTCTTTGTCATTGGCGCGCGAGACGTAGACCTGGTCCTCGGAAAGCTGCTCGTAGCGCACGACTTCACCGCCAAACACAAAGGTGTCGCCGACCACCAGCCCCTCAATGAAATATTCCTCGATCTCGCCGAGCATCCGGCCGCCGCGCCCCAGCGCGCCGGTCGAGCCTGAACCGCCGCCGCGCGAGCGCACCAGCCGCACCTTCAGCATCGCCTCCTCGACGATGGTGCCGACATTGAGGCGATAGCTTTGCCGCACCCGCGGATTGGTGACGCGCCAGCGGCCGGTCTTGTCCTGCTTGATGCGCGCGAAGCGTTCATAGGTTTTCAGCGCATAGCCGCCGGTGGCGACGAAATCGACCACGTCGTCGAAATCGGTCCGGGTCAGGCCGGAATAGGGCGCCGCGGTCAGGACTTCGCTGTAGAGCTGGTCGGACAGAAACGGTTCGCCGCAGGCGCAGCCGAGCACATGCTGCGCCAGCACATCGAGCGCGCCGATCCGCAGCGGCGGCGTGTCCTGGGCATTCTCGTTGACCGCGTCGATCGCGACCGCGCATTCCAGCACTTCGAAGCGATTGGCCGGCACCAGCACCGCGCGCGAGGCTTCGTCGATGCGGTGATTGGCGCGGCCGATCCGCTGCATCAGCCGCGAGGCGCCCTTGGGGGCGCCGACATTGATCACGAGATCGACATCGCCCCAGTCGACGCCGAGATCGAGCGAAGACGTACAGACCACGCCGCGCAATTTGCCCGCCGCCATCGCGTCCTCGACCTTGCGGCGTTGGGCCACGTCAAGCGAGCCATGATGCAGCGCGATCGCGAGGCCGTCATCGTTCATGCGCCACAGATCCTGAAACAGCATCTCGGCCTGGCTGCGGGTATTGACGAACACCAGCGTAGTCTTGTTGCGCTTGATCAGGTCGTAGATCTCGCCCAGCGCGTGGCGCGCGCTGTGCCCGGCCCAGGGCAATCTTTCACGGGTATCGAGCATCTCGACCACAGGCGCGGCCGCGCCCCCGGCGATGACGATGTCGGCGGCTTCGCACTTGCCGTCACGTTGCGGCACCAGAAACCGCGCCAGCGATTCCGGTTCGGCCACCGTCGCCGACAGCCCGATCGCGCGGATATGCGGCGCCAGCCGCCACAGCCGCGCCAGGCCGAGCGACAACAGGTCGCCGCGCTTGGAGGTCACCAGCGCATGCAACTCGTCGAGCACGATGCGCCGCAGCGAGCCGAACAGAAACGGCGCGTCGTCGGACGACAGCAGCAGCGCCAGCTGTTCGGGCGTGGTGAGCAGGATATCCGGCGGATAGCGCCGCTGCCGCTGCCGCCGCGACACCGGCGTGTCGCCGGTGCGGGTCTCGACCTTGATCGGCAGGTTCATCTGCGCGATCGGCGTTTCCAGATTGCGCGCGATATCGACCGCGAGCGCCTTCAGCGGCGAGATATAGAGCGTGTGGAGACCGCGGCTGCGCTGCACGCCGCGGCCGGTGGAGGTGACGCTGCTTCGCTCGCCAATGCGGTTGCTTTGCGGTGAAGACGCTGCCCGCTTCTCCCCTCCCCCCGCGCGCGCAGCGCGTGGCGGGGAGGGGTCGGGGGTGGGGGGTCTCTCCACTCGCTCTTCTGGCAGCGAGTTTGCGGAGACACCCCCCACCCCCGACCCCTCCCCGCCGCTTCGCGGAGGGAGGGGAGCAGATCGAGCGAGCATAGAAACCGCACTCAACTCCACCAACGTCGGCAAGAACCCGGCCAGCGTCTTGCCGGCGCCGGTCGGCGCGATCAGCAATGCTGAGCGGTCATCGCGGGTTTTCCGCAGCAGCGCCAGTTGATGCTCGCGCGGTGTCCATCCGCGGCTTTCGAACCAGCGCAGAAAGATTTCGGGCAACAGCGAAGACGCAGGATGATCTGGTTCGACGGTATTCACGGCGTCAGGTTAAGCCGGTCCGGCCGCGCCGGTCGAGCACTTAAAACCGGGCCATTGCCATCGAAGTGCCACGGAAAGTTCAGGATTTTTCCGTCACCACGACCAGGCCGGGCACCGGCATGTGGTCCTCATTGCGCGCCGACAATTCGTCGAGCCGCGACAGCGTCAGGCCGGCGGCGTCGATGGCGGCGCGCACATGGGCCGCGCCATGGGCGTAGCGCAACCCCGCGCCGAGAACCACGCCGTCACCGCCATGGGTTTCCGCCGTGAATGCCAACAGGCCGCCGGGCAGCAATACCCGCTTCACCTCGCGCAGCACCGGCGCGAGATCGGCAATATAGACCATCGCATCGGCGGCGAGAATGAGATCGGCACTGGCGTCGGGCTTGCCGCGGAGGCCCTGCGCCATGTCGGCGACTTCGAGCTCCGCATAGAGCCCGGTCAAGCGGGCCCGCTCGATCATGCGCGGCGACAGATCGATCCCGGTGAAGTGATCGACCTCGCGGGCGAACGCGGCCGCGGCGAGCCCGGTGCCGCAGCCGAGATCGATCGCGCGCCTGAAGAAGGCAGGCTTGCGGATCGCGGCGCGGGCCGACAGCACGGCCTTGAACAACAAAGCAGGGCCGCGATAGCCGAGATCGCCGACCAAAGCGGCCTCGAACTTTGGCGCATATTGATCGAACAGCGCGCGCACATAGGCCGGCGGCATCGCCGAGAGTTGCTCGGCCCCGAGCAGCGTCAGCCGCAGGCCGGCGCCGTGAAGGTCGTCGGGATCGGCGACCTGCGCCCTGCGAAAGGCTGATATCGCCGCTTCGCGCTCGCCGAGCCGTTGGCGGATTTCGGCCAGGGTGAACCAGGCGGAGGCAAAGGAGGGCGCGAGCTCGGTCGCCTGCAGCAGCAGGTCGGCGGCGGCGACGAGATCGCCCTTGAGCTGCAGATCGCGGGCGAAATCGAACCGGCGGTCGGCCATCAGATCGCCAGAGGACAGGAACAAGCGCGCGGACATGAAATGAACCACAGTTGTCATTGCCGGGCATAGCCGTCCGAAGGACGGCGTCGCTTTCGCTCGCCTATGACCCGGCAATCCATCAATAAGGCTTTTCCGGAAGATGGATGCGCGGGTCAAGCCCGCGCATGACGGTTAAAAATCGTGCATCACGTCCTATATAACCGGGATGCGCCCGCAAGACATCCTGATGCCGGTCCCCGCCGGACTGTGCTGCAAGCCCGGCGGCTTTCATATCGATCCGGTGCGACCGGTCGAGCGCGCCGTGATCACCCACGGCCATTCCGACCACGCCCGGCCCGGCCACGGCGCGGTGCTCGCCACCCGGGAAACACTGGACATGATGCGGCTGCGCTATGGCGACAATTTTGCCCGCAGCACCCAGGCCATCACCTATGGCGAAGAGCTCAAGCTCGGGGATGTCCGAATCAAATTTCACCCCGCCGGCCACGTGCTGGGCTCGGCGCAGATCGCTGTTACCTGCGCGGATACCTGCATTGTCGCCTCCGGCGACTACAAGGACGCGCCCGATCCGACCTGCGCGCCATTCGAGGTGGTGCCCTGCGATGTCTTCATCACCGAGGCCACCTTCGCCCTGCCGGTATTTCGTCATGGTCCCGCCGACGACCAGATCAGGAAGCTCTTGGCCTCGGTCGCGCTGTTTCCGGAACGGGCGCATCTGGTCGGCGCCTATTCACTCGGCAAGGCGCAGCGCGTGATCGCGCTGCTTCGCAAGGCCGGCTACGACGCGCCGATCTATCTGCACGGCGCGATGGAAAAGATCACGCGCTATTACGAGAGCCGCGGCGTGGCGCTGGGCGAACTGCGCGCGGTCAAGGGCACGAGGAAGGCCGATCTCGCCGGCACCATCACGCTGGCGCCGCCTTCGGCCACCTCCGATATCTGGACCAGACGATTCCCCGATCCGGTCACCGCGTTTGCCTCGGGCTGGATGCGGGTGCGCGCCCGCGCGCGCCAGGGCGGCGTCGAATTGCCGCTGGTGATTTCGGATCACGCCGACTGGGACGGCCTGACCGCGACCATCGAGGCGACTGGTGCTGGCGAAATCTGGGTCACCCATGGCCAGGAGGACGCGCTGGTGCATTGGTGCACCTCAAAGGGTCTGATTGCGCGGCCGCTCGATCTCGTCGGCTACGGCGATGAGGATGAAGGCGAAGGTGTCACTGCCGGCGAGGACGCCGAGGCATGAACCGTTTTGCCGAACTGCTGGATCGTCTGGCCTATGAGCCCGGCCGCAACAACAAGCTGCGGCTGATCACGCGCTATTTCCGCGAGGTCGAAGATCCCGATCGCGGCTATGCGCTCGCGGCCCTCACCGGCGCGCTGTCGTTCAAGCACGCCAAGCCCGGGCTGATCCGCGACCTCATCGCCGAGCGTACCGATCCGGTGCTGTTCGCGCTGTCCTATGATTACGTCGGCGATCTCTCGGAAACGGTCGCGCTTATGTGGCCGAACGCGGAGGTTGGCCACGGAGAGTCTTTGCTGGGCCACCCCCCTCCCCAACCCTCCCCCGCAAGGGGGGAGGGAGCCGAGCGGAATGCTGGGAGGCCGCCTCGCCGAAAATCAAAAGCACCCGCAACGACAATTTCTCTGAAGAGCGCGGCCACGACTCTATCGGTTCCCTCCCCCCTTGCGGGGGAGGGTCAGGGAGGGGGGTGCAGCGAGCACAATGCCCAAGACGGCCACCACCATCTCCACAACAATCCCCCACCTCCGACCCTGACCGACGTCGTCACCACGCTGCGCACGCTCGGCAAGACCGAGCTGCCGAAACAACTTACACGCTGGCTCGACGAACTGGACGAGACCGGCCGCTGGGCGCTGCTGAAACTCGTCACCGGCGCGATGCGCATTGGAATCTCGGCACGGCTGGCGAAAACCGCCGCAGCCGAACTCGGCGGCAAGGACCCGCACGATATTGAATTGATATGGCCGGGGCTCACGCCGCCCTATCTCGATCTGTTCGCGTGGCTGGAAGGCCGCGCGGAAAAACCTGTCAATCTCGATCCCGCCCCGTTCCGGCCGGTGATGCTGGCGCATGCGATCGAGGATGGCGATTTCGCGCATCTCGATGCGGCGGCGTTCATCGCGGAATGGAAATGGGACGGCATCCGCGTCCAGGCGGTCAGCGGCCATGACGGGCGCGGCCATGTGCTGGCGCGGCTCTATTCGCGCAGCGGCGAGGACATCACCAAAAGTTTTCCGGACCTGCTGCCGTCATTGCGTCTGCCCGGCGCCATCGATGGCGAACTGCTGGTGGTGCGCGACGGCCGGGTGCAGAATTTCAACGTCCTGCAGCAACGCCTCAACCGCAAGATCGTCTCGCCGAAACTGATCAAGGACTATCCGATCCATTTGCGGGCCTATGATCTGCTCGGTGAGGGCGAGACCGATTTGCGCGCGCTGCCGTTTGTCGAGCGCCGCAAGCGGCTTGAGGCGTTCATCAGCAAGCTGGACGATGCGCGAATTGACCTGTCGCCGACGATCGCCTTCGACAGCTGGGACGCATTGACGTCGGCGCGGGCCGATCCCGCCAGTGCCGGTGCCGGCGAAGATGCCGAGGCGGTCGAAGGCGTGATGCTCAAGCGCCGCGACGCGCTTTATCTGCCGGGACGCCCCAAGGGCCAATGGTGGAAGTGGAAGCGCGACCCGCATTTGATCGACGCGGTGCTGATGTATGCGCAGCGCGGCCACGGCAAGCGTTCATCGTATTATTCGGACTACACCTTCGGGGTCTGGACCTCAGGCGAGGACGGCGAGCAATTGGTGCCGGTCGGCAAGGCCTATTTCGGCTTCACCGACGAAGAACTGCTGCAGATCGACCGCTTCGTGCGCCGCAACACCACCGAGAAATTCGGACCCGTGCGGCACGTGGTGCATGAACCGGATCAGGGACTGGTGCTGGAAGTCGCTTTCGAGGGCCTGCAACGCTCGCCGCGGCACAAATCCGGCGTGGCGATGCGGTTTCCGCGCATCAGCCGGCTGCGCTGGGACAAGCCGCCGCGCGAGGCCGACCGGCTGGAAACGCTGGAGCGGATCATCAAATCGAATACCCCGACAGCCGCCGGCCATTGACGCCAACAGGCGGGTTCCCCATCTGCCCTGCTCTGTACTAGAATAGGCGGCACATCCGCGCGGGAGACCACCGATGCCAAACGATACCAGGGAATTGCCGGCGGCCAATGACGGCCTCTCCCGCTTTCTCGGAGGCTCGCCGCTAACGGTGGCGTTTCGGCTGATCCTGCTGTCCATTCTGGTCGGCGTGGTGCTGGCGGCGGTCGGCTTCGATCCCTGGAATATCGTCAACAGCATCCGGCTGTTGTTCCAGCGGATCTGGGATCTCGGCTTCGACGCCATCAACGGATTGTGGCGCTACTTCCTGCTCGGTGCCGTGATCGTGATCCCGATCTGGCTGCTGTCGCGGATGTTCGGCGCGCCGCGCGGGCGATAGATCCCACGCAGGCCAGGTTTGCTAGCTCCCACAACCAAGGTTACGACCGCGCAGGTCTTCGCCATCGCCGGGCCGGCGATGGTCGCCAACCTGACGACGCCCTTGATCGGCGTCGTCGCCACGATCGCGATCGGGCGGCTCGGCGATGCGACGCTGCTCGGCGGGGTGGCGATCTCCTCGGTGATTTTCGATTGCCTGTTCTGGCTGTTCGCTTTCCTGCGCATGAGTACGGTCGCCTTCACCGCGCAGGCGCTGGGCTCGGGCGAAACAAAGGAAATAGGCGCGCTGTTGCTGCGGGGCCTTGCGGTCGCGGGGTTGATCGGCGCGGGCCTGATCGCGCTGCAGCTACCGCTCAGCGCCGTGCTGGTGGGGGCCATGGGCGGCAGCGAGGGCGTCACCCGCGCCGCCAAGGCCTACTTCGCGATACGCATCTGGTCGGCGCCGCTGGCGCTCGCCAATTATGTCGTGCTCGGCTGGCTGATCGGACAGGCGCGCGCCCGCCTGGCGCTCACGGTGCAGATCGCGATCAACCTGATCAATGTGGCGGCGACGGTGTTATTGGTGCTGGTCGCGCATGCCGGTATTGCCGGTGCCGCGATTGCCGCCGTGGTCGCGGAAGCGACCGGGCTTTTGCTCGGCCTTCTCATTGCACGGCGACTCACGCAGGGCGCGCCCGGCATTCCCCGCGCCACGCTGCTCGATCGGACCAAGCTGATCCGGATGCTGGCGGTCAACCGCGACATCATGATCCGCACCGCGGCCCTGATCGCGGCGTTCCTGTTCTTCACCGCGCAGGGCGCGCGCTCGGGCGACGTGATCCTCGCCGCCAACGCGGTGTTGAACAATTTCCTGATGATCAGCGCGTTCTTCCTCGATGGCCTCGCCAACGCCGCCGAACAGCTCTGTGGCCGCGCCTATGGCGCCCGCGACCGCGCCGCTTTCTCGGGTGCGGTCCGGCTGGTGATACTGTGGGGATCCGGTTTTGCGCTCGCGGTGATCGCCGTGTTCGCGCTGTTCGGCCCGTCGCTGATCGACGCCATGACATCCAGCGCGGATGTGCGGCAACAAGCGCGCGACACGCTGTGGTTCGTGCTGCTGTCGCCGATCCCAGCGGTATTCGCCTTCGCCTATGACGGGATCTTCATCGGCGCGACCTGGGCGCGCGATATGCGCAATTTGATGGTGCTGTCGATGCTGATGTTCTTTGCCGCCTGGCTTGCGCTGCGGTCATTCGGCAATGCCGGGCTGTGGGGCTCGCTTCTGGTATTCTATGCCGCGCGCGGCGGACTGCAGGCGCTGCGCTATCCGGCGCTGTTGCGGGCGTCATTCGCAGCGAAGACTTAAACCGGCCAATCCTCGGCGGTGATCGTCGCGGCATCGGCGCCGACGATTTCGGACAGCGAGTCGCGACCTGTGCGTAAAAGCGTCGAGGCCAGATCGTTCTTGATATCGTCCACCAGGCCGAGGCCCTTGTAGATCAGCGCGGAATAAAGCTGGATCAGGCTGGCGCCGGCGCGGATCTTGGTCAGCGCGGCGCCGCCGCTGTCGATGCCGCCGACGCCGATCAGCGGGAACGCGCCCTCGGCGCGCACATAGGTCTCGGCCACCATCCGGGTCGACAGCCGAAGCAGCGGCCGCCCCGATAGGCCGCCCGGCTGCTTGGCGCGGACCTGCTCGCGCAAGGTCGAGGGCCGCGCCAGGGTCGTGTTGGTCACGATCATGCCGTCGACGCGGCGCGAGCGCGCGATATGAACCACATCGTCGAGCTCGGCGAGGCTGAGATCCGGCGCGATCTTCAGCAGCACCGGCGAATCGCCGGCGTTCTGGCGCACCCGTTCGCGCGCATCGATCACCCGTGCCAGCAGATCGTCGAGCGCCTCGGCCTGCTGCAGGTTGCGCAGGCCCGGCGTGTTCGGCGACGACACGTTGACGGTGAAATAGCTCGCTACCGGCGCAAAGGTCTCGATCAAGTTGACATAATCGGCGGTACGATCCGCCGAATCCTTGTTGGCGCCGACATTGACGCCGACGATGCCGCCGAGATGGGCGCGCGCGGCGAGCCGCCGCAGCACCATCTCGGCGCCGTCATTGTTGAATCCGAGGCGGTTGATCACGGCCTGGTCGCGCTCCAGCCGGAAAATCCGCGGCCGCGGGTTGCCGGCTTGCGGCCGCGGCGTCACGGTTCCGATTTCGACAAAGCCGAAGCCCAGCCGCAACAGTGCATCCGAGACTTCGGCGTTCTTGTCGAAGCCCGCGGCCATGCCGATCGGATTGGGAAAGTTCAGGCCAAAGGCCCGCACCGTCAATTTTGGATCGTCCGGCCGCGGCCGCGTCGGCGGCAGGAATTTCAAGCCTTGCACCGCGAGGCGATGCGCGTCCTCCGGATCGAACCAGCGCAGCAGCGGCAGTGAAAAAGCATCAAAGGCGCGGATCACGGCTTGAGCTCCGGGATGTCGTGATAGCCGTCGGACCGTGCGTGCAGGCTAAGCACCCCGGTGACCGCGCCGAGATCGAGTTCGCCGTAGAGATGCGGAAACAATTCGTCGTTGCGCGACCGCTCCCACCGCACTGAATCGCCCAAGACATCGGCGTCGACCGCAATCAAAAACAATCCGGTCTGGCCGAAGAAGTGCTTCCGCGCGGTCTCGGCGACCTGCGACGCCGTGGAGAAATGAATATAGCCGTCGCTGATATCGACGGGACTGCCGCGAAACACGCCCTGCCGTTCGGCCTCGCGCCAGGCCGAAGCGGGACAGATTTTATAGATCATGCGCACGCGTCCGGGGTCCTGCCTGCCGCCCTGGTTGCCCGGGATTTCCCCGGAATTCTTGAATTTTGGCGGATCATGCGCGTCGACCGTATCGACGGCACCGGCGCACTTCAAGGGCCGGTTTGCGGCCCTTGCGCCGGATTGTGAATATCGGTCTATTGCGGGAATAATTCCTAGCTTTGGACAAAATCGCCGGATGGCCCGACATCCAAAAGCGCAGCGAATGCTGACCCACGACCAGGTCTGGACCGCGCTGGATCGGCTGGCCGAGCGCGCCGGGATGTCGGCGTCGGGACTGGCGAAAAAATCCGGCCTCGATCCCACCACCTTCAACAAGTCCAAGCGCGTCACCCCCGACGGCCGCGAACGCTGGCCATCGACCGAATCGATCGCCAAGGCGCTCGCCGCCGCCAACAGTTCGATCGACGGCTTCGTGCAGTTGATCGGCGATACCGCGCGCGCCGTGCAGACCGTGCCGCTGCTCGGGTTCGCGCAAGCCGGAACCAGCGGCGCTTTCGACGACGCGGGTTTTCCGGCCGGCCGGGGCTGGGATGCGATGGCGCTGCCCGCGGTCGATGACGAACATGCCTATGCGCTGGAAATTTCCGGCGACCAGATGAAACCGGCCTACCGCGACGGCGATGTCATCGTGGTATCGCCCATAACCCCGATCCGGCGCGGCGACCGTGTGGTCGTGAAGACGCTCCACGGCGAAGTGATGGTCAAGGAGCTGAAGCGCCGGACCACCCGGACGCTGGAACTGGCCTCGCTCCATCCGGCTCACGCCGACCGCACCTTGGCCGCGGCCGACGTCGCATGGATCGCGCGCATCGTGTGGGCTACGCAGTAGGGGAAGCCGTTGGCTGATGTGCTCGACGACCTCCTGGGCGAATCTCTTCAGGTCGTGTTTTGTGGAACGGCCGCGGGAACGGCGTCCGCGAAGGCCGGCGCGTATTACGCGCATCCGCAGAACAAGTTCTGGAAAATTCTCCACGACACCCAATTGACCTCGGAGCTATTGCAGCCCCATCAATACCGCGATCTGCTCCATCACCGGCTCGGTCTCACCGACTTCGTGAAAACCCACTTTGGAATGGATCATCAACTACCGCTGTCCAGGGTCGCAGAGACGGCGCGGGCGCGCTTGCGCGTGTCGATCCTGGAGCATCGGCCCAAATTCCTTGCCTTCACCAGCAAGAACGCCGGGCAACAATTTCTGGGCGGCAAGAGAGATTACGGCGAGCAGATCGAATTGATTGGCGATACCAGGATTTGGATACTGCCGTCGACCTCGGGCGCGGCCAATGGAAGTTGGCGTCCGGAAATCTGGCACCGGTTTGCGGATCGGGTCAGATCGGCCGCCGGATCGGGCTAGGCTCGCGCCACCGGCCCAGCCGTCATTGCCGGGCACAGCCGTCCGAAGGACGGCGTCGCTTCCGCTCGCCTATGACCCGGCAATCCATCACTCGAAAAAATTTTACGAAGCGGGATGGATGCGCGGGTCAAGCCCGCGCATGACGAGTGAGCAAAACGCCCCTTACGACGCGTAATCCGGCTCCTTGCGGTCGAGGATGCGCTTCAAGGCATCGAAATGCCGCTGGGCCGGGGTCGGCCCCTTGTACAGATAGGCCCCGCTGATATCGCGCCTGGTCTTCTCGACCACGGCATCAGGAAGTTTTTTCAGCGGCTGCCCGGTCCACATCGCGTAGATCTGAACCTGGGCGGCGCGCTCGATGTAATAGAGCCGGTCATAGGCATCGGCGATGGTCTCGCCGACCGTGCTGATGCCGTGATTGGCCATGAACAACACGGTCTTGTCGCCGATCACGCCTGCGAGGCGCGCGCCTTCGGCGGGATCGAGCGCAGGCCCGGTGTATTCGTCGTCATAGGCGATCTTGCCCGACATCCCGACTTCGGTCTGGCCGATCTCCTTGATGCGCGGGTCCTCGAGCCGCGTCAGCGCGCTCGCATAGGGCATGTGGGTATGAAACACCGCCTTGGCCTGCGGCAGCGCTTTGTGGATCGGCGCATGGATGCAGTAGCAGGAGCGCTCCACCTCGCCCTCGCCGCGCTTGACCTCGCCGTCATCGATGCCGACCTCCATGAAGGACGAGGCCGTCACCTCGGACCAGTGCATCCCGAACGGAATCTGGTAGTAGCGATCGCCGCGGCCGGGCACCACGAAGGTCAGATGATTGAAGATGCCCTCGTTGAAGCCGTGCATGAAGGCGAGTCGATGCGCCGCCGCCAGATCGACCCGCGCCTGCCATTGCTCGGCGCTGCTTTCCCCGAGCGTGTTCGGCGAAACCCTGAACTGCATGACCATCTCCCGCGATTGCCCGCCTCTCGTCGGAGGCTCTACCTCTTGCCGGAGGCTTGGACCGTTCCCGACACTCCCAGTGTAGCGCAATCGGGAGCGGCTTTGACTGAATTTACGGCGGACCTGCCATCTCGATTTGCGGCTTCACCCGACTGTCGTCCCTGCGAAAGCAGGAACCCATACCGCGAGGTCTTAACGTTTCGCACGCATGCCAGAGGTTCTTGGCAACAACCTATGCCGGTGGTTATGGGTCCCTGCTTTCGCAGGGACGACGACCGGTGTTAAGCCGAGCGCGCCAGCGCGCCGTCGATCATGGTCACCGCATTGGGCAAGCCGTAGACCGCGACGAACGAGCCGAAGCGCGGGCCTTTTTCCTGACCGAGCAGCACCTGATAGAGCATGTTGAACCAGTCGAGCGAGACGCCCGGCCGGCCGTCCTTGCCCTTCTTGACCGCGTCGAGGAACGGCTCGCGGCGGCCGATTTCGTAGACTACGTTCTGGATGTCCTCGGCCGAGGAGTCCGGCGCCAGTTGCGACAGCGCATCGCGCAGATCCTGCAGCGCGGCGCGCTCAACATCGGTCGGCTCGCGGAACTGCTTGGTCGGCGCCACGAAGTCGCGATAATAATTGATCGCATAGCCGACCATCGCATCGAGCTTCGGATGGGTCTGCGGCGTGACGCCGGGACGATAGCGCCCGATGAAGCCCCACAACGTCGCCGCATTCTCCGCGTTCGACGACGACACCAGCGTCAGCAGCAACTGGAACGTGACGGGCATGTCGGCCGCCGGCGGATGGCCGGCGTGGATGTGCCAGACCGGATTGGCCAATTGCTGCTTCGGATCCTGCCGTGAAAACCCGTCGAGAAATTGCTGATAGTCGTCGACATTGCGCGGGATCACGTCGAAGTGCAGCCGCTTGGCCGCCTTCGGCTCGCGGTACATGAACAGCGACAGCGATTCCGGCGACGCATAGCGCAGCCATTCATCGATGGTGAGGCCGTTGCCCTTCGACTTTGATATTTTCTGGCCCTGCTCATCGAGGAACAGCTCGTAGTTGAAGCCTTCGGGCGCCAGGCCGCCGAGCGCGCCGCAGATCTTGCCTGATAGTTTGACGGAATCGATGAGGTCCTTGCCGGCCATTTCATAATCGATGCCGAGCGCGAACCAGCGCATCGCCCAGTCCGGCTTCCATTGCAGCTTGCAATGCCCGCCAGTGACCGGAAGCGTGACGCGCTCCTTGGTCTCGGGATCTTCATAGGTGACGGTCCCGGCCTTGACGTCATGCGCCGTAATCGGCACCTGCAGCACCACGCCGGTGCGCGGGCAGATCGGCAGGAACGGCGAATAGCTCGCCGCGCGCTCTTCGCGCAATGACGGCAGCATGATCGCCATCACCTGATCGATGCGTTCCAGCACGCGCAACAGCGCCGCATCGAATCTTCCGGACGTGTAGTAATCGGTCGAGCTGGCGAACTCATAGTCGAACCCGAAGGTGTCGAGAAAAGCGCGCAGCCGCGCGTTGTTGTGCGCGCCGAAACTCGGATGGGTGCCGAACGGATCGGGGACCTTTGTCAGCGGCTTGCCGAGATAGGCGGTGAGCATCTCCTTGTTCGGCACATTGTCCGGCACCTTGCGCAACCCGTCCATGTCGTCGGAGAACGCGATCAGGCGGGTCTTCACCTTGTCCTCGGTCAGCACGCGAAACGCATGACGCACCATGGTGGTGCGCGCGACCTCGCCGAAGGTGCCGATATGCGGCAGGCCGGACGGGCCATAGCCGGTCTCGAACAGCACCTCGTCCTTCGGCTTTTTCTTCAGCCGCGCCACAATCGCCTTGGCCTGCTCGAACGGCCAGGCGTTGGATTGTTCGGCGAGCGCGCGCAGCGCAGAAGGATCGATCGTGGACATCTCAGAAAACTCTCTCCGGGGCCGGAACGCCGGCCTGCTTGTAATATAATCGTCATTGCGAGCGAAGCGAAGCAATCCACGCTTACTTGTTGCCGTATGGATTGCTTCGCTTCGCTCGCAATGACGAAAGTAGCATCGTAGGGTGGGCAAAGCGAAGCGTGCCCACCACCACGCGCGTTAACTTAACATGGTGGGCACGGCGCAAGTGCGCCTTTGCCCACCCTACGATTCCAAATCAGACTCCTAAAACGGGCTGACTGAAAAATAGCGCAGCCACAAATCGGTGTAGCGGCCCTTTTCCCACAGCCGAAACAGCGCCCAGTTCAGCGATTGCCGCAACAGATCATTGCCCTTGCGCACCGCGATGCCGATGCCCTCGCCGAAATAGCGGCTCTCGACGAACGGGCCGCCCGAGAACGCGCAGCATTCGGCGGAGTCGGTGCCGTTGATCCAGAACGCCAGCGAGATCGCATCGCCGAAAATGAAGTCGACCTCGCCGCGCCGCAGTCCAAGCCGCAGCGCCTCGTCGTTGGGATAGGGGTGCAGTTCGGCGTCGGTGAACATCGCCTTGAGATAGGCCTCGTGCGCGGAGCCGGCGATGGCGCCGATTTTCTTGCCCTCGAGATATTCCGGGCGAATCTCCCGCATCACGGCGTCGCGCCGCGACACGAAGCGCGCCGGCGCCCGGTAATACGGATCGCTGAAATCGACCCGGGCGCGCAGTTGCGGCGTCACCGCGAGCGAGGCGATGATGGCGTCGCCGCGGTTGCTGGAAATCGCATCGAGCAGGGTCTCGAACCGGCGCATCTGGATGGTGCAGGTGACCTTGATCTCGTCGCAGATCAGCCGCGCCAGATCGACATTGAAGCCCGCCGGGTTGCCGTCGGGGCCGGTGAAGTTGAAGGGCGGGTAGTCGGTCTCGGTCAGGAACCGGATCACCGTGAGGCGCGACAGGTCCGGCCGGTCCGGCCGCCGCCTCGGGTCCCAGAAGCCGGGTACCGCCTGGGGTGCGGCCTCGGAGGCGGGTTTTGCGACATTTTGCGCGCGTGCACCGCCCGCGCACAGCGCCAAAGCCAGCATCGCAAAACCGGCCAGTGCCAGCGCGGCGCAGGCGTTGCGGCCGGATTTTCCAAATTGGCGTGAAGTTATCAGGGGTTGCATCGCCGACGCGGTTCCGGAGGAGACGGCCTTATAGACCATCCGGCGGGCAAAGGAATGCCGTTTGCGCCACAAACACCTCGCGGCCCCGGGGGACAGCGGGTCAGAGGTAATGCTGCAGATCGGCCGCGGCTTCCTCGGGCTTGCGATTGAGGTTGAACGGCGAGACGAACCGGCCGTCACGATCCATCAGATAGATCAGCGCGGTGTGATCCATGGTGTAGTCGCCATCCTTCAGCGGCACCTTGCGGGCATAGACCCGGTATTCCGAAAGCACTTTTGCGATCTGGTCGGGATCGCCGGTGAGGCCCTTCAGGCGCGGATCGAAGCTCGACAGGTATTCCTTCATCGCCGCCGCGGTGTCCCGCTCGGGATCGACCGAAATATAATAGGCGTTGACGCGGTCGGCATCCTTGCCCATCGCCTTGAGCACCTCGGAAATCTCGAACAGCGTGGTCGGGCACACGTCCGGGCAATGGGTAAAGCCGAAGAAGATCAGCGTCGGATGACCCTGCATGTTCTTTTCGGTCACGGTCTGACCGGCCTGGTCGGTGAGCTGGAATGGCCCGCCGATCGCCGACGGGGTGGCCACATGGCGCAATCCGCCCAGCGCCCACAGCATCAGCACCAGCCCAACCACCAGGCTTCCGGCGAAAGCAGCAATAATGACAAGTGGGCGGGTGGTCCGATCCATCGTGGAATTCCCTTGTTAGCGGATCAGAAGCAGGCGGAGATGCCGGAGGAAATCATCTCGAAAAAGACCGCCGTTCCGTAGTGGAACCAGAGCGCGAGCGCGCCGACCAAAAGCACCGCACCGAGACCCGCACCCGCCATCACAATCGCCGGCGCGACCCTGCGTACCGGAGGTACACCCCCGGGCAGTTGCTGCGGCGTGGAGACTGGCAAAGCCATCGGCGACCATCTGAATGAGCTGAAACGACGGGTGGCGTGGAGCCGCCGCCCGCCGGTCTATCCCGTTCAGATAAGGCCAGTCGTGCGGCCGGGCAAGCACCCCGGCGGCGGCCGCGATCACGTCATGCTGACTTGAAGAGCGCGCTCAGCGCGTTGCCGAGGCCCGGGCGTCGAGGAAACAGGGATGGTACAGGCTCTCCAATTCCTTGCCGCGCAGGAAGATCATGCGCTGCGTCAACCCGCCGCGCTGGGCGATCCAGCGCTTCACCGGCGAGGGATACATCGAATAGAGCATCTGGGTGGCTTCGGGATTGGTGACCGCATGACCGTCGTCGCTGAAGTCCCACGCCGCGTGGAACCCGAGGCTGGCGTGCGACGTCACGCAGATCTTGTCGTGGGGGATGGCACCGAGCACGATGGTACAGGCCGAGGCGCACAAACCGTCGATGATCACCATCTCGCCGGAGCTGCGCATGTCCTGGTATTTGTCCACATAGGTTCCGATCCGGCCTCCGCGGTCTTCGCCGATACGAACCACCGCATGGCTCGTCGCAACGCCCGCCAGCAGGAGAACGGCCGTCAGCAAACCCGTCATGAACTTCATATTCAGCCCCAGTTTAAAACCTGTCGAACCCGAATCTGATCGTCTTGAGAGTGTCACCAGCGTGTTGCGAGACCGCCATTTTGTCCAGATGCGAATCGTGACTCAAATCAAATTCAAATTGAGTGTTGCCGGCCGGCTGCACTCGGCTGCCGGAGGGTCCCAAACTGGAACATTCCGCGGCCCGGCGGCGTGGCGCGGTCATTAAGAGCTGGTTTACCGTTGACCGCGCCGGATGCCACGGGCTTCAATCATCCGTAAAAAGCCGGGGGACGGGCGATGGCTGAGGATGCTGACGTCATTGTGGTCGGTGGGGGCCTCGCGGGCCTCGTCGCTGCGACGGAGATTGCCGACGCCGGCAAGCGCGTCATCGTGGTCGATCAGGAAGGCGAGCAGAGCCTCGGCGGCCAGGCCTTCTGGTCGTTCGGCGGCCTGTTCCTGGTGGATTCCCCCGAACAGCGCCGACTCGGCATCAAGGACAGTCACGATCTGGCGCTGCAGGACTGGATGGGGTCGGCGGGCTTCGACCGCGATGAGGATCTGTGGCCGAGGCGCTGGGCCGAAGCCTATGTGGCCTTCGCGGCCGGCGAGAAACGCGCGTGGTTGCGGGCGATGGGCCACCGGATCTTCCCGGTGGTCGGCTGGGCCGAGCGCGGCGGCTATGATGCGATGGGCCACGGCAATTCGGTGCCGCGGTTCCATGTCACCTGGGGCACCGGCCCGGGCATCATCGAGCCGTTCGAGCGGCGCGCGCGCGAGGCCCAGACCAGCGGAGAGCTGACGTTCAGGTTCCGCCACCGCGTCGATGCGCTCACGATCACCAATGGCGCCGTCGACGGCGTCAGCGGCTCGGTGCTGGAGCCAGACAGCGTCGCGCGCGGCGCCAGCAGTTCGCGCCGCGTCGTCGGCGACTTCACGCTCCGCGCCCAGGCCGTGATCGTCGCCTCCGGCGGTATCGGCGGCAATCACGATCTGGTTCGGCAGAACTGGCCCAGGCGCCTTGGCGACGCGCCGAAGCACATGATCTCCGGCGTGCCCGAACATGTCGACGGCCGGATGATCGGCATTACCGAAGCCGCCGGCGCACGACTGATCAACCGCGACCGGATGTGGCATTATGTCGAGGGTATCCGGAACTGGGCGCCGATCTGGCCGCGCCACGGCATTCGTATCCTGCCCGGGCCGTCGTCGATGTGGTTCGACGCGTCAGGCAGGCGGCTGCCCTCGCCGCTGTTTCCCGGCTCCGACACGCTCGGCCAGCTGCAATACATCCAGTCGACCGGTTACGATTATTCGTGGTTCGTGCTGACCCAGAGCATCATCAAGAAGGAATTCGCGCTGTCGGGCTCGGAGCAGAATCCCGACCTTACCGGCAAGAGCTGGTGGATGACCGCGCGACGCGCCACCAACAAGGGCGCGCCGGCGCCGGTCGAAGCCTTCAAGCGCCAAGGCGCCGACTTCATCGTGCGCGACAACCTGACGGATCTGGTCGACGCCATGAATGCGCTGGCCGGCGACAATCTCCTGAAAGCCGAACAGTTGAAGGCGCAAATCGAGGCGCGCGACCGCGAGATCGCCAATCCTTACGTCAAGGATAATCAGATAATGAACATCCACAATGCGCGCCGCTATATCGGCGACCGGCTGATCCGCACCGCCAAACCGCACCGGATTCTCGATCCCGCCCATGGCCCGCTGATCGCGGTGAAACTCAACATCCTGACCCGCAAGACGCTGGGCGGTTTCGAGACCGACCTCGACAGCCGCGTGTTCGGCAACGGCGGCCAGATCATGCCGGGGCTTTATGCGGCCGGCGAAGCCGCCGGTTTCGGCGGCGGCGGCATGCACGGCTATCGCTCGCTGGAAGGGACGTTCCTCGGCGGCTGCCTGTTTTCAGGCCGCAACGCCGGGCGCGCCGCGGCGAAGGCGGTCCCCTGAGGCCGAGACCAAATCCCTTGAAAACACAGTGGCGGACCGCCCAACTCCGCGCTAAGGGCTAGCCCGTAACGACATCCATTCGGAGAAAAATATGACCATCCAGCGTTTCGAAGTAGGCCCGCGCATGAGCCAGGCCGTTGTTCACGGCGATACCGTCTATCTCGCCGGCGTCGTGGCCAACGCAGCGGCTGGCGAAAGCGTCACCAAGCAGACGCAGGAGGTGCTCTCGATCATCGATGGCCATCTCGCCAAAGCCGGAACCGACAAATCGAAACTGCTGACGGCGACGATCTATCTGACCGACATCACGACCTTCGCCGAGATGAACGCGGTGTGGGACGGCTGGGTCTCGACGGGAAATACCCCGGCGCGCGCCACCGTCGAGGCCAAGCTCGCCGCGCCCCGCTATAACGTCGAGATCATGGTGACCGCGGCGCGGTAGCGCCTGCTAGAGCATGATTCAACTGAGTTGAATCATGCTCGTCGTCCATTTTCTTGTTTGAGCATGATCTCCGCGCAAACGCCTCTGGCGTTTGTCGCGAGGGAAAACCGGTTCCCACTTTTCCGGATCATGCTCTAGCTTGAGCCGCCGGCCAGCCGCGACGCACCGACGATCTGGCCGTCCGGCGCTTCCAGCACCACCGCGACATCCTGGCCTTCGGGGAATGGTTCGCTGACGCGCAGCGGCGCTCCCGACCATTGGCCGACCGGCCGGAACGATCGGACCACATTGGCTTCGATAAAGGTCCGGCCGCTGTTTTCGCCGCGGGCGATCGCCGTCGTATGTTCATGGTCGAAGCCGATCAACAGCACCCTGGCGTTGCCGCTGCCGGAGCTGACGTCGATTGACACCTGCTCGCCATTTCTGGTGACGCTGACCGAGGCGGCGGTGCGGCCCTTGCGCCTGGCGTTTTCGATCGCCGAGCCGACCTCGCCGCGATCCGAACCGACCATGCCGGCGGCGCCATCGACCACCATCTCCGGCGTGTAGGATCCGTCGCCAAAGCGGTGGCCATAGACGTCCTGGCGCTGCGTCGCGGCCGGCAATGAAAACGGATCCTTCCAGCCCAGCCGATCCCAATAGGTGACGTGGAAGGCGAGCGCCAGCACGTCGCGGCGGTCCTTCGACAATTCGTTCAGATAGGCGTTCGCGGGAGGACACGACGAGCAGCCCTGCGACGTGAACAACTCGACCACGACAGGCCGCTCCGCGGCCAAAGCTGCAACCGGCGACAGACCGGCGATCAATCCAAGGGACATGACAAAGCGCGACATCACGAAACGGGGCAGCATGGCGATCCTCCTGTGGTAGGTTCACCATGTTCGCAACCAGGGAGCGGATTGTTACGGGCGGCCGGGGGCCGGGCCTCACACGAAATCTTGAAGGCGGCTGCGACCCAATTCATGGGTCGGCCGTGTCCAAAACAAAGCCGCGCCAACCCGAGGGTTGACGCGGCGATGAAGCTTCTGTTGCCAGGTGCTCCGGACCCCGAACAGGTTACGCCGCGAGGCGCACTTCGTTCAATGCAACGTTATCGTTTGCATTTAGGTTTTTGACCCGATAACGGCGATTTTGCCTTCCGGCAGAATCGATCTCACCGACAAAATCTTTTGCCGAAGTGAGACCTTTAAGCTCAAGGGCTGCTCAGGTGGAGGCGCCGGGTACTGCCCCCGGGTCTGCCCGCAGTCCGCTCTAAGGTTCAGCGCCATCGTCTTGCGACAGCAAAACCCTACGCGTGATCGATCCGGAAAGATAGGTTCAAGTCCGCTGGCGTCGCTCGGGCAAGCCGGTGCGAATTTGGAGCGGGCGAAGGGAATCGAACCCTCGTATGCAGCTTGGGAAGCTGCCGTTCTACCATTGAACTACGCCCGCATATCAACGACTTAGCTGGTATTTTCCGTCGATCTTGTTGGCCATTTCCTTGCCGGTCTTGGCGTCCGATCTTGCGGTTACCCGTGATCTTATACTGCGATTTTGAGACGCGCCAATACCCGAGCCTCGTTGGCGGTGGCGTAAGCCATCATGGATGGCTTGGTTCGCCAGCGAACGACCATCCCGTCGGCCAGCCGCTCAACCATGGCTTTGACGCTCGACGTTGAGCCATGGGCAGACAACCAGCGACCCGCATCGAGGAAATTTGTCACCGAATGTTGCTGAGCGCACCAGCGCAAGCTATCGCCATATATCTGCACCGGAACGGAAAGGTCTCATTAACGATAAAACCCCTAGGGTCGCAACGGCTTAGCAAAACGGGGCACACACCATGAGTTCGATTTCCGCGACTTCCAGTAACGCATATTCTCCGCTTCAAAGGCTGCAGCAGGAGTTGCAGTCAGAGGTATCCGCGGGAACGATCAGTTCCAGCGACCAGAGCGCGCTGTCTACCGCGCTCACCGATATCAACTCCGCATTGACCAGCGGTCAGTCGAGCAGCCAATCGTCGAATGGTCAGCCACCTTCGCCGGGCTCCATCGGCACCAAGATCAACAGCCTTATTTCCAATGAGGTCAGCAACGGCACCTTGACGAGCGCTCAGGCCACCGAGCTTCAAAACGTCTTCGCCAATGCCTTCTCAGGCGGTCCCGGAGGGTCGGGTGGTCCGCAGGGTGCCGGAGGGCCGCCGCCCGGACCGCCGCCGTCCGGTGGCACATCGTCATCCTCTACCTCATCTGCGAGTAGCACCGGGTTCACCATCGAGATCCTGTTGTCGGGCAACGGCACGTCTTCAACCAGCAGCACGTCCTCGACCGGCACCGGATTTTCAATTCAGGATTTATTGGCCGAAGCCAGCACGTCTTCGACAAGCAGCACGTCGTCGAGCAGTACATCGTCCAGCAGCACCAGCAGCGATGTCAGCAATATCATCCAGGATTTCCTGAAGCTGCTTCAGGATTCACAATCGACCGCCTCGACCTACGGCGCGGGTGGAACCTCCAGCGCGTCCGCGGCATCCATCAGTGCATTGCTGATCAATTATCAGGTTTAGTACAGCGCGCGTCGATTTGGGTCCGGTGGACACGCCGGACCCATTCCATGTTTCAAAATTTGCCATGTTTCAAAATTTGCGCCTCCCGGCGTCCGCATTGGAACGCCGGAAAGACAATTGACCCGCCAGCGCAAGCCGTAGACTATTAGAAACGTGGACTATCAGAAAATGGATTCGCCGCTGCCTCGTGTCGCCATCGCCGTACCGTCGGGCGACATGGTGCATGCCGATTTCGCCATGGCCTATGCTCAGCTCTGCATGGCGTCCGCCGGACTGCCCTTGCAACTGATTACGGTCAAATCGTCGATCGTGGCGCAGGCGCGCAATAACGGCGTCGAGCATGCCAGGGATTTCAAGGCAGACTTCATATTCTTCCTCGATAGCGACATGCTATTCCCGCCGACCGCGCTTTTCCGTCTCCTGCTTCACGGCAAGGACATCGTTGGCGCAACCTACACCAAGCGTGTGGCGCCGTTCGAGATCCTCGGCACCAAGCTCGCCGAGCAGCCGGCCGTTTTGTCGGGCGATCTTCTTGAAATGCAGCGCATTCCAACCGGCTGCCTGCTGATCAAGATGGCTGTCTTCGACAAGCTCTCCAAACCGTACTTTCGGTTCGAGACCGATTCCCATGGCGCCATCATCGGCGAGGACTATGTATTTTGCGATCGGGCGCGCGAGGCTGGATTCCAGATCTGGTGCGATGCCGTTATGTCCCGGGAAATCGGCCATATCGGGCAGAGTGTTCACCGCCTCCCCGAGGCAGCACCGAACGGCACCGCGCCTTCCTAGCTGATGCGCCGATGCGTTGGCGTCGAAAGCCAGCAAGATCGCTGCGCGACCGGAGACCGCGCGATCCGCCAGGCCGGTTGACCCGTCACCCCCGCACCGGCCTTAACCGAACCCGCATTTTCCAGGTGCGGCGGTTTGTGACGGTGATATGATGCCGTCGGGGGAATGCGTAATGGCGGGGCGTGGGTACACTATATTCGACACCGGAATCGGCCGATGCGGCATCGCATGGGGCAGTTTCGGTATTGTCGGCGTGCAACTGCCGGAGGCCCGCGAAATCGAAACCAGGGGCCGGATGCTGCGCCAGTATCCCGAGGCGCGCGAAACGCGTCCGCCGCTGAATGTCGAAATTGCGATCGAGGGCATCGTCGCGATGCTGCGTGGCGAACCTTGCGATCTGACCGACGTCACGCTCGACATGAGCGGCATCCACGCCTTCAATGCCCGGGTTTACGCATTCGCCCGGACCATCCCGCGCGGCGAAACCCGCACCTATGGCGAAGTCGCCGCCGCCTTGAGGGCGTCGGGCGCCGCGCACTCGGTCGCGCAGGCGATTGCCCGTAACCCGTTCATGATCATCGTGCCGTGCCATCGCGTGCTCGAGGCCGGCAGCTACACCGACAAGATCTCGCCGAGCGGCGGCGCCATCTCCAAGCGCCGGCTGCTGTCGATCGAGGGCGCCCACACCATCAGCAGCAAGACCCTGTTCGACGTGCTGCTGCCGGTTGCTCCGCCACGCCCGCAGGGCTAAAATCGCGGCATGACCGCGACCACTTTGTTGCAGCGCCAATCGATCACGGTGTCCGACTTCCGCTGCAGCGCCGGGCCGGGCGATCAACCGTTCGCCGAACTGCATCGCTGTCATTCCGTCTCCTATGTGCGCAAGGGCAGCTTCGGCTGCACAACCCGCGGCCGGACGTTCGAGCTGGTGACGGGGTCGGTTTTAGTGGGCCATCCCGGCGACGAATATGTCTGCAGCCACGATCATGTCTGCGGCGACGAATGCCTGTCGTTTTTTCTGAGCCCGGAACTGGTGGAGGCGATCGGCGACCGGCGCGACATCTGGCAGATCGGCAGCGCGCCGCCGCTACCCGAATTGATGGTGCTGGGCGAGCTTGGGCAGGCCGCAGCCCTGGGCCGCAGCGATATCGGCCTCGACGAGATCGGACAAATATTCGCCAGCCGCTTTGTCGACGTCGTGTCCGGGCGGCGCGCAAAGCCGATGGCGGCCTCGACGCGGGATCGCCGCCGGGCGGTGGAAGCCGCGCTGTGGATCGACGCGCATTCGCGCCAGCAGATCGATCTGGAACGGACCGCCGCCCAGGCCAACACCAGCCCGTTCCACTTCCTGCGGCTGTTTTCGAGCGTGCTCGGCGTCACCCCGCACCAATATCTGGTGCGCTCGCGACTGCGTCACGCGGCGCGGCTTTTGGCCGAGCAAGATACTTCCGACAATGACATTTCCGTCACCGACATTGCCTATGATGTCGGATTCGGCGATCTCTCCAATTTCGTCCGCACCTTTCACCGCGCCGCCGGCGTCTCACCACTGCGATTCCGGCAAGCCGCGCGTGGCAAGCGCAAGATTTTCCAAGAACCGCCGAACCTGCACTGATTAGGGTGATCTCCTCCGCGCCTTTTCGCGCGCGCATCCATTGGAGATCAGCATGTACGACCACATCGGATTGAAGGTTAAAAATCTCGACGCCAGCGTGCGGTTTTACACCGCGGCCCTGGCGCCGCTCGGATATGTCCTGTGCTCGCACGATGAGAGCGGCGCGGGTTTCGGGCCCAAGGGCGAACCGGCGCTGTGGCTGTATCCGCACAAGGGCGACGCGGGCGCCGGCGCCCACATCGCGTTCCGCGCCCCCGATCACGCGGCGATCCGGACATTTCACAGCGCGGGCGCAACCGCCGGCGGCCGCGACAACGGCGCCGCCGGCCCGCGGGCCGATTACAGCCCGACCTATTTCGCCGCGTTCCTGATCGACCCCGATGGCAACAATGTCGAGGCGGTTTGCGCGTGACTTGAGGATCACATCACATGGCTTCCATTCACAGGGAAATCCCGATCGACGCCCGGCCCTCGGACGTGTGGGCAGCGGTGCGCGATTTCGGCGCCGTGCATCGGCGGCTGGCGCCGGGATTCGTGCTCGACGCGCGTCTCGACGGCGAGGCGCGCATCGTCACCTTCGCCAACGGCACCGTCGCGCACGAACTGCTGGTCGATTGCGACGACACACGGCAGCGGCTGGTCTATGCCGTGATCAGCGAACGGGTGAAACATTATAACGCGTCGGTGCAAGTCGTGGCCGATGGAGGCGCCGCCGACGGCGAGGCGCGCGCCCGGCTGATCTGGGTTGTCGACCTCTTGCCCAACGACATCGCGCCCTATATCGCCGGCCAGATGGATCAGGCTGTTCTCGCGATGCAGAAAGCCCTGGATCGCGGCCCCGCGTAGCAGGCAACGTGATCTTTCTCACAGAAGCCGGGCGCGCGCTTGCGTAAGCCTCGCCTCATGCGTCCGGTTTGCACCGCTTCCGCGGCGCTACGCATACGAGGACAGAGCCATGACAGGTGCTGACAGAGTAGTGTGCCAGGCAGCGACGCTGCTGTTGCTGTTGACCCTCACATCGGCGCCGGCGAAGGCCCAGCTGGCCGGCTTCGGCGGCGGAGGCGGCGGCGACATGATGACCCAGATGGCGCCGATGCTCGAAATGATGAAGGCGAAAATGGGCAAGCGCCGCTTCGCCATGATGATGCAGACCATGGGGCCGATGATGAGCAAGATGATGGACGGCAGCGGCGGCGGCGGCGGCTTGGGCGGCATGCTGGGTGGCGGCGGCATCCCCGGCGGCCTCGGTGGCGGCGCGGGCTTTGCTCCGGAGGGTATCGGCGCCGGTATCGGCGGCGGCGACATCATGGGCATGCTCGGCGGCGGCGGGGGCGGCGAGATGATGAGCATGATTCCGCAACTGATGCGGATGGCCAATTTCGGCGGCGGATACGGTCACCGGCGGCACCGGCGACGCTAGCACCCGCTACTCAACGACGCCGGACAGGGCAGCACGGACCGGCGTCATCACGTCGCGCTTCGGCGCCCACCGCGTCAGAATGACGCTCGAGGCCGAGAACACGCCGAGCGCCACCATCGATGCGGCCGCCAGCACGAAAAAGTTCGCGGCCGTCGCGTCATGGTTCGACAGCCACCAGCCGCCGCCGCCGATCAACAACAGCCGTGCGCTTTGCGCCAGCACCGGCCCGATCACCTTGGCCGCGCCCTGCGATGAAAAATACATCGACATCGCGAGCCCGATGAAGGCGTACATCGGTGCCGCGGTCGACAGATATTCCCGGCTGGCGGCGCGCACGCCGGGATCGCCAGTGAAGATGTTGACCCACAGATCCGGAAAGATCGCGATCAAGGTGCCGATCAGGCCGACGGAAACGAACGACACCAGGCCCGCGGTCCAGGCAATCCGCCGCGCCCGCGCCACCCGTCCGGCGCCGATCGCCATCCCGATCATCGGCACCGACGCGATGCCGACCGCGAAGGCCACCGAGGTCAGCATGAATTCGAGCCGCGCCCCGATGCCGTAGCCGGCCAGCACCGCGGTGCCGAAACCCGCCAGCATGTGGGTGAAGATACTGATGGTCAGCACCGATTGCAGCGGCGAAAAGCACGAGACCAGGCCGACTTTCAGGATATCGATGAACATCGCCCGGCGAATGCGTAGTCCCCTGATCCTGGGAATGACGCGCGCCCGCCCGGAAAACAAATACCACCCCATCACCGATATGCTGATCAGGTAGGCGATCAGCGATCCGGCCGCGACGCCCCGCATGCCGAATGGCGGAATCGGACCCAAACCAAGACCGAGCGTGCCGCCGAGAATGATCTGAAACACCGCGGAGCTGAGGATCATCAGCGACGGCAGTTTCATGTTGCCGGTGCCGCGCAGGACACCCGCCATGCAGTTCATCAGCCAGGGCAGCACCGCACCGCCGAAAAAAATCTGTGCATAGCCGATGGCATTAGCCAGCACATCGCCGCGGCCGCCGAGCAAGGCCAGCAGCGCGGGGCCGAAAATCAGCATCACCAGCATGAAGGTCAGCCCGAAGCAGATGCCGATCAGCAGGGCGTGGGCGGCCAGCGTCGAGGCGCGCTCGACATCGCCGGCGCCGAGTGAACGCGCAATCGCGGACGCCACGCCACCGCCCATCGCGCCGCCCGACATCGTCATGGTCAGGACCACAAACGGAAACACCAGCGCCATCGCCGCCAGCGACTCTACCCCGAGCCGGCCGATATAGGAGGTCTCGGCGATGACCACGCAGGTGCCGGCGCTGAGCGCAATCACATTGGGCCACGCCAGCCACAACAGCGTGGGCAAGATCGGGCCGTCGAGCAGCGCATCTTTCAGCCGCGGCTCGGGCGGCGGAAGCGGACGCTCCTCCTCGTCGACGGGCATCTCGGCGACCGCGATATCGGGCAATTGTTTCTCCCTAAAGCATGATTCAACCGGGTTGAATCATGCTCGTCGTCCATTCTCTTGTTTGAGCATGATCTCCGCGCTAACGCCTCCGGCGTTTGTCGCGAGGGAAAACCGGTTCCCACTTTTCCGGATCATGCTCTAGGCCCGATCTGATTGCCGCGCCGTGCTGGTTCCTAGCACGAACGAATCCGATTCCTCCTGCGGCAGACGCATGGGCCGCCTGCGCAATTCATTCGCCTTCGATATGCCGCGATGCGGGAAGTTCAATCAGCCGATCGACCAGACAAAGGGCAGGCCACCGCCTGCTGCCGGTCTCATATCAACGGCGATGCGCCGGCCGCAGCCGGCCGCCAGACCTTCGACCAATCCTTGCAGGACGCGCGCGCAAGCCGGATGATCATCGGCGACACCGGCCATGAGCTTCCAGGTCTGCTGCCGGATCTCAAAGGCACCGCCGGTTTCGGTGATCCCTGCGATGTCGTCCTGCGCTTCGAACAGCGCGAGCAGGAATGCCGCAAAATCTCGTGCGGTTGCCCCGCTGGCGCAGAGGCCGCGCGCGACCTCCTCGAAATACTGCATGCCGATCAGCTTGCCGGTCAGATGCAGGAGATAGCCGGCATCTTCGGGGCCGAACAATTGCACCATGACCGGGGCGGCGGTGCGCACATATTCCATCGCGTAATTGCGATAGGCTTTTTCGAGCCGCGGCCTGGGCCAGCTCGCAACCGGCAGCGCCGGCGCGGTGGCGGGATCGAACAATGGTGCCTCGAGATGACGCGCGAACACCAGGCGCTGATCGGGCTCGAGCGCGTGATCGTATTCGCAGTAATAACCTTCAAGTCCGTCCTGACCGTCGACGCTTTGTTTGGTACAGACGAAGCCGAGTTTTGTATTGCCGAGCGCGACGCCATTGTTGGCGTGCCAGCCGCGCAGCATCGCGCGCGAGACTTCGCCGGGCACGCCGCAGATCGCGGTTCCCTTCCAGATCCAGCGCGGCGGCGGATAGCGGATCCAGGCCTTGCGATCCGACTCGTACATGTATTCGACGCGGACGCCGCCGATCCAGTTGGAGAGATAGTGATATTGCGCGGCCGCGACCGCCGGCGGCAAATGGCTGAGGCCGAGCTTGTCGAGGCCCGGCAGGAAGCGTTCCTGCTGCTGGCGGCGGAAAACCCGGAACACGAATTCCGCGGCATCCGATGTTCCGCGCCGCGTCACCACGGTGAGAATAAGTCCGGTGAAACAGGCATGATAGAGGTCGGCGACACCTCGCCATCGCAGCCACTTCGCGGCCTGCGCGCCGTCCTGCACCTCCGTCATCTTCACTCCCCCGTCCGCTTTTGCGTTTTTTCGTTGGCGATGAGCATAGGCCCGGGCCGCCCATTTCACACGAATTTCATGGCCAGAACTGTTTTTTGGGCAAAGGCTGTGAACATCAACCGGCTTTCCGTATTGTATCGCCACAGGGAGGAACAAGCATGCGCAACCATATGATGGCGGCCAGACATCTTCTGCTGGCGACGTGTATTGGGATACTCACGCTTCCGCTCGCCGCCTGCAACGAGCAGGACAGCGCCGTCACCGAACAGACCTTTGGGCCTTCGCCCACTTTGCCGGCGCCGCAAAGCTCGTGGTTTCCGACGGTCAATGTGGCCAAGGCGATCGGCTGGGCCGCCGGCGGCAAACCCACCGCCGCCAACGGAATGGCGGTCAATGCCTTCGCCACCGGGCTCGACCATCCGCGCACGGTTTACGTCCTGCCCAATGGCGACGTGCTGGTGGCCGAGACCAACGCCCCGCCGAAGCCCGACGACGGCAGCGGCATCAAGGCCTGGGCGACAAAGTTCGTGATGGGCCGCGCTGGCGCCACCACGCCCACCGCCAACCGCATCACGCTGCTGCGGGACGCGGATGGCGACGGCGTCGCCGAAACCAGGACGGTTTTTCTCGAAGGGCTGAATTCACCGTTTGGCATGGCGCTGGTCGGCAACGATTTCTATGTCGCCGATTCCGATGCGATCATGAAATTCCCTTACCACACCGGCGACACCAGAATTACCACCCCCGGCGTCAAGCTCGCGGACCTGCCCGCCGGCCGCATCAACCATCACTGGACCAAGGATCTTACCGCCAGTCCCGATGGCACAAAACTTTACGCGACCGTCGGCTCCAACAGCAATGTCGGCGAAAACGGCATGGAAGCCGAAGCCAACCGCGCCGCCGTGCTGGAAGTCAATCGTGCCAGCGGCCAATGGCGCGTGTTCGCCTCGGGTCTGCGCAATCCGAACGGGCCGTCATGGCAGCCGCAAAGCGGCGCGCTGTGGGTTGCGGTCAACGAGCGCGACGAACTCGGCAACGATCTGGTTCCGGACTATATGACCTCGGTCAAGGACGGCGGATTCTACGGCTGGCCCTACAGCTATTACGGCCAGCATGTCGACGTCCGCGTCGAACCGCAGCGGCCCGATCTGGTCGCGAAGGCGATCGCGCCGGATTATGCGCTCGGCGCGCATACGGCCTCCTTGGGCCTGACCTTCAATACCGGCAAGCTGTTTCCGCCCGAGATGGCCAACGGCGCCTTCGTCGGCCAGCACGGCTCCTGGAACCGGAATCCCCGCGCCGGCTACAAGGTGATCTTCGTGCCCTTCGCCAACGGCATGCCTTCGGGCAAACCGCAGGACGTGCTGACCGGTTTCCTCAGCGCCGACGGCGAGGCCCAGGGACGGCCGGTCGGCGTTCGGATCGACAGACAGGGCGCGCTACTGGTCGCCGACGATGTCGGCAACACCGTCTGGCGCGTGACGCCGTCGCCGAAATCGGCGGCGCGGTAAACTCGCTACACCCGGAAATGCTTGCTCAGCTTCAGGCCCTGCGCCTGATAGTTCGAGCCGATGCGCTGGCCGTAGAGGGCGTCGGGGCGGGCCAGCATTTTCTCATAGACCAAGCGGCCGACGATCTGGCCGTGCTCGAGGATGAACGGCACCTCGCGCGAGCGCACTTCCAGAACCGCGCGGGACCCCTGCCCGCCGGCGCCGGCATAGCCGAAGCCGGGATCGAAGAAGCCGGCATAATGCACGCGGAATTCGCCGACCAGGGGATCGAACGGCACCATCTCCGCGGCATAATCCGGCGGCACCTGGACGGCTTCCTTCGAGGCGAGAATGTAGAACTCGCCGGGATCGAGAATGAGGCTGCCGTCGGGCCGCGCCGATATCGCCTCCCAGAATTCATCGACCGCATAACCGCCACGGCGATCGATATCGATCACGCCGGTGTGCCGCTTGGCGCGGTAGCCGACGAAACCGCCGGCATTGGCGCCGCTGAGATCGACGCTGAGCGCGACGCCGTTGACGAGGTCGGCATCATCCACGTCGACCAGCCGTTCCAGATCGTGCAGCGCATCGAGTTCGTCGGCGCTCAGGATGGCATCGCCGGTGCGAAAGCGCACCTGTGACAGCCGCGATCCCTCGCGCAGCAATACCGGAAAGGTTTTCGGGCTGATCTCGGCATAAAGCGGACCGTGGTAGCCGGCGCCGATCATGTCGAACCGCCTTGTGCCATCCGCGATCACCCGGGTGAATACATCGAGCCGTCCGGTCGAACTCTTGGGATTGGCGGCGGCGATGATTTCCGGCGGCAGTGCCAGACTTTCCAAGAGCGGCACGATGTAGACGCAGTTGGTTTCCAGCACCGCGCCGTCAGTCAGGTCGATTTCGTGCAGCTTCAATTCGTCGATCCGCTCCGCCACCGTCGCACCCGGTCCGGGCAGGAAACTGGCGCGCACCCGATAGGCAATGTCGCCAAGACGCAGATCGAGGCTCGCCGGCTGGATCTGGCTTTCGACAAAGGGGTAGGCGGGCAGGATCAGCCCGGCATCCGCCATCGCCGCGATCATGCGGTCGGGCAGAATGCCATTGGCGTCGGGTTGAAGCGTGAACGACACGGTTAAGGTCCCCGGGGATGACTTCGTGACCGTCATCCAGACGCTGAAAATATGGACTTTTATCGGTTATCCGATGGCCGCCTTGACGGAAAGGGCGCGACCGAATAAGAGCATGACTTATCCCGTGGTGATTTGAGCCGGCCGGCTTGCAGCCACGTTAAATAAGTCGCTAAACAGGCCGGGGACACGTGTGATCCCGGTCTGTGGAATTTTTCCAGGCCGGTTTTTTTGTGACCATTTTCAAGGCTGGTCACGATGGAGGTCACATGTCTGATTCTGCCGCACCCACCTCGCCAACGGCCCGCTACCGTCCGGAAACCCGGCTGGTCCATTCCGGCACCTTGCGCTCGCAATTCGGCGAAACATCCGAGGCGCTGTTTCTGACGCAGGGCTTCGTCTACGACACCGCCGAACAATGCGAGGCGCGGTTCAAGGGCGAGGACCCCGGCTTCATCTATTCGCGCTTTTCCAATCCCAACATCTCGATGTTCGAGCGCCGCATGATCGAGCTCGAAGGCGCGGAAGCCGCCCGCGCCACCGCCACCGGCATGGCCGCGGTGACGACGGCGGTGCTGGCACCGCTGAAGGCCGGCGATCACGTGGTCGCGGCCAAGGCGATGTTCGGATCGTGCCGCTATGTGGTGGAAGATCTGCTGCCGCGCTACGGCATCCAGTCCACCCTGGTCGACGGCCTCGATCTCGACCAGTGGAAGAAGGCGATGCAGCCGAACACCAAAAGCTGCTTCCTGGAGAGCCCGACCAACCCGACGCTCGACGTGCTCGATATCGGCGCCATCGCCGAGATCGCGCACAAGGCCGGCGCGCGGCTGATCGTCGACAATGTGTTTGCGACGCCGATCTGGCAGAGCCCACTGGCGCTGGGCGCCGATGTCGTGGTGTATTCCGCGACCAAGCACATCGACGGCCAGGGCCGCTGCCTCGGCGGAATCATCCTGTCGTCGGAAGCCTTCATCACCGAGCACATCCATACCTTCATGCGCCAGACCGGCCCGTCGATGTCGCCATTCAACGCCTGGATGCTGCTCAAGGGGCTGGAGACGCTGGCGGTCCGCGTCCGCGCCCAGACTGAAACCGCCGCGGCTATCGCCGAAGCGCTGGCGCGGCATCCGAAAATCTCGCGGCTGATTTATCCGGGCCGCGCCGATCATCCGCAGGCGGCGGTGGTGAAGAAGCAGATGCGCGCCGGATCGACGCTGATCGGCTTCGAGGTCAAGGGCGGCAAGGCGGCGGCGTTCCGCGCGCTCAACGGGCTGAAGCTGGCGCGGATTTCGAACAATCTCGGCGACGCCAAGAGCCTCGTCACCCATCCGGCCACCACCACGCATCAGCGATTGACGCCGGAGGCGCGCGCGGAACTCGGGATCAGCGAAGGTTTTATCAGATTCTCGGCCGGCCTCGAGCACCGCGACGATCTGATCGAGGATCTGCAGACGGCGCTGGAGAAGGCGTGAGGTTTACTCATCGTCGTCCCGGCGAACGCCGGGACCCATACGCCGCGGCCTCGCTGATCAAAGGCGGTGGTTGACACCTTCTTCCAGCAACAACGCCCTGTGGTTATGGGTCCCGGCGTTCGCCGGGACGACGGTGATGGACGGCGAGCGCCTCACATCGGCCGATAGGCCCGCACCCTGGATGGCACGTTGACGCCAAGCTTGATCTGGCCGACCGATTTGATGATGTCGTCGCCGAGCAACTGGGCGAAGCAGGCATAGCCCCAGTCGTTCATGTGCAGGCCGTCGGCAATCACGAAACTGTCGATCGGAAGCGCCTGGTTCTCGTGCCATTCACGCATCACCTCGAAGCGCGGAAAAATGCCGATATGGCGAAGATCAGCGACCTTGTGGAGTAGCCTCACCATCTGGCCCGCGCTTTCCGCGCGCTCGGTGACCCTCGGGGAATACTGCGGATCGACCAGCACCAGATCGGCACCCGCGGCCTGAATGCGCGCGATACCGTCCTCCACCAGCTTTGCGGTCTCGGCGGGATCGAGGTTGCGCAAAACCGCGTTGGTACCGACCTGCCAGATCACCATATCCGGCTTCATGTCGATCACCTGTTCCTGCAGCCGCTTCATCATTTCGGGTGCGTCGTCGCCGCCCTTGCCGCGATTGACGACGGTAATGTCGGCTCCCGGATATTGCCGGCGTAACTGCGCCGCCAGCCGGTTGGGATAGGTGAATTCGGGCGACGTGGCGCCGTAACCTGACGTCGAAGACGATCCGAAGGCGACGATCACCACCGGTTCTCCGGAAGCCAGCTTGCCGGCGACATGCGGCAGCGATCCCATCGATTTGGCGCCGCCCTTGGGCGGCAGGCACGGCACGCGGCTGAAAATGTCGCCGGCCGATTTCGCGACCTGCTTCACCGTTTCGATCGCCTTGGCGGTGAGGCCCTTTTGCTGCGACGGATTTGCGTCGTCGACCGGCGGAACATCGCTGGCACCGTTCACCTGCGGCGCAGACGGCTTCGCGCTATCGGATTTCGAGCTGTCGGATTGGGCGGCCGCGGATAACGCGGCGTGTTGAGTAACCTCGGCCGTCTGCGCGCGCGCGGCCGACGTCGGCAACGCAGGCGCTGCGATCGCGGCGATGGCCAGTAACGTCATTTTACAAAAGAAATTCGTTTTGCAAAAAGGGCGGTGAAAACTCGTGAACGTCATAAACGCTGGATCCTCAATTCTGCTGGGCCGGATTGACGCGAGCCGCGTCGATCACAAACTGCGACAGCGCGCGGCCAAGGCAATCATGGACACGCTTGGCAAGCTCGATGCCATGGAACGCGGTGAACAGGTCGAACTCTCCGGACTCGTTCCAGTGCCGCATGATGGCGAACCGGTCGAACAGCGGAACATCGTGCTGCTGCGCCACCACGCGCATATTATCCAGATAGGGCGGCGCGGAAATCATCGTTTCCGTGCGCGGGCTGTATTGCAGATTCATCAGAATGACGTCAGTTCCGGCCTCTTGCAGCGCAACAACTCCCCCGTCGACGCCGCTACGAAAATCTTCGGGATCGGTGGATCGCATAGCATCGACGGTGCCGGTCTGCCAGATAACCAAAGTAGGCTTTTTGCCTTCCATCAGCTTAACCATACCGGCTGCGACTTCTTCGGCGGTCTTCTTGGCCTGTATTTCCACGGATACGTTAACCGCGATCGACGGCAATTTCTCCTTCAGTACCGCCTGCAACCTGCCGGGATAGGCACTCGCCTCTGACGCACTGGTTGTATTGATGGTCGATGACCGGCTGCCGATGACCAGAATATCCAGCGAATGGCCGCTTTTTATGGCGTCTGCGACCTTGGGAAGGGTGGTTTCGCTGGCGAGCAGGTAGTCCGGGACCTCGCAACTGACAGCGGCATCCTCGGCGCGCGCAGGGACCACGGTCAAGAGACCGGCCAGCATCATCAAGCCCAGGATAGCCCCTGAGTCGGACTTCATGACCCCCCTCCCGCCATATCGGCGTTGCCGCCGATGCCCTTTGTCCGGGACGTGTTCTTGTCGGCAGAATGCTTGTACCACGAAAACAGCCATGCTGCGGCGGACATAATCAGGATTCCGGAAATACTGATAATGAAATGCAACCCGGCCCCGCCGGAGACTTCCGCCATCACGAAATGCCCGGCGAATGCCAGGAACACGCCGAGGCAGAAAATCTCCAGCGAATGCTGCCCGCACAGGATCAGCGGCCGCAGCCAGGGCGATTTCAATCCGGGCCAGTCCTTGGGCAGGAAGCGCACGGTCACGGCCGCCAGCGCCAGAAAATGCGCGAACCTGAGCACGTCAAGGTCGGTCTTGCTGATGGGATACATCCATTGCTCGAGCCGGCGCGGCATCAGATAGCTCAACTGCGGCATGTACCAGGTCAGCGTGACGCAGAACGCCGCCAACAGATAGGCGACCGAAATCGCCAACGTGATCCGCGATGCAAGGATTCGCGACATCCGCCTGGCGCCGCCCTGCGCGCACCAGGCGCCGAACACGAACAACAATTGCCAGGCGAATGGATTGAAGACCCAGTAGCCGTTCGGATACGCCGACAGATGCAGATCGTACTCCCAGGTGGCGGCATAGAGCAGCACCGACAAAGCCAGTGTGATGTCGGCTCTCCACTTCATCAGCCACAGGATCACCGGCAGAAAAAGCATCAGCACGATATAAAGCGGCAACACGTCCATGTTCACCGGGCGAAATCTCAACAGCAGCGCCTGGACGATGGTGACGTCCGGCTGCTTGAGAAAATCCATGATGCCCATTTCTTCCGAATACAGCGGGTTCTCGAAACTGGTGGCGACGTAGGAAATTTCCGCCAGAAAGATCGTGAACAGGAAGACATGTGCGACATAGATCTGCCAGACCCGGCGCAGGATGCGCGCGGTGGCGATCACGAAACCGGACTCCCGCATCGCGCGGCCGTAAACAAAAGCCGCCGTGTAGCCCGAGATGAAAATGAAAATTTCGGTGGCGTCGCTGAATCCGTAGTTGCGGATCGTCAGCCAGGTCAGGAAATTGGGCGGCAGGTGATCGATGAAGATCAGCCATAGCGCAAGGCCGCGAAACAGATCGAGCCGCAATTCGCGCTCGCCGCTGACGGGAACGGAAATGGCGGGAGCCGGCGCAGCCGGCGCCATCGCGGCGGCGTCCACAACGACGTTCGCTGCGCCCGCACGCGGTGGTCCGGCAATTCGATCGACTATCGATGTCATCTGGCACCGTCTGGAGCAGGTTAGTCTATTCTGCGGAACGCGAAGATAGTATCGGCCCCCAGTTGCACGCAAGTTACGTCCCCGAAAGCCACGCGGTTGCGCTTTAGGTCGGAACTATGTTGAAACGACGATTGGAGCTACAGTGGCAGGGCAGTCGCCCATGCCGGCCCGGCGATGGGTTCCAGCTGAGCTATTGGTTATGATACCGCACGATTTCGGAAGATCAGCCTGCATGTACCGCGCCATTACCCGCCAGATCGAAGTCACCGTCGAACCGAACTTCCTGCCGGAACGCTCGTCGGCCGAAAACCGTCAGTATTTCTGGTCCTACACCATCGTGATCACGAATACCGGCGCGGAGACCGTGCAACTGCGGACCCGGCACTGGATCATCACCGACGCCTCGGGCCGCAAGCAGGAAGTCCGCGGCGAAGGCGTGGTCGGCGAGCAGCCGGTGCTCGCGCCGGGCGAGCGCTTCGAATATACCAGCGGCGTGCCGCTGGCGACCGCATCGGGCTTCATGACCGGCAGCTACCAGATGGAAAGCGAAAGCGGCGAGCGGTTCGAGATCGACGTGCCGACCTTCTCGCTGGATAGCCCCGACAGCAGGCGGGTGCTGAATTAGGCTTTGGCCGACGCAAATGGCAAGGCAAGTGACCAGGCAAGGCCTGACAAGCAGCCTTGTTGCGGATCGATCCCCGATGCAGAATGCCCGACCGGAAGAACGCTGAATGATACAGCGGCTTCCAAAACAGGCGGCAAGGGGAGTAAGCACAGTCATGAGTAGCAGTTACAGTACGGCAGCGCGATCGGAAGCGGCGTCATACGCCGGGGGTACGTCAGATCGGGCAGCGGCGATCCGCGCCGGTGTGATCGGCGGACTGACCGGGGGCGTGATTATCTGGATCTACGAAGCCCTGATCTGGGTCGGGGTGCAGCATCTGATGCCGATGGCGGGTATTCCGCGCAATGCGACGGGCCTGGTATTTGGCAAGGCGGTGCAGGAGTCGCTGGGAACAGCGGCCTATTTCGTCGGCACCGGAATCCACTTCTTTTTCACGATCGTGTGGGGTGTGCTGTTTGCATTGATGTGGCCCTATTTCCGGCGCCGCGGCTATGAGGCGACGCTGGTGGCGCTGTTCTATGCGGTCGTGATCTGGATCGTCATGCATGCCGCGATCATGGTCGCGGGCCCCAACCATCCCGATTACTTCGACCCGATGGTGGTGATCGGCGGCTTCATGTCGCATTTCTTCTATGCGGTGCCGCTGGCGCTGATCGTCAAGCATCGTCTTGCATCGCAAGCCAGCGGCTGAGACGGATTGCTCCCTGCCCCACGCGGCCTGCGTCCAAGGCAGGCCGCGTCGGGGTCCGAGGCCGTTTCCAGCGAGTAGACCATGAGCCAAGACCACCACACGCTTCGCAGTGACGCCATCACGGCGATCATCGTGCCGGACGGCGCAGAACTGATTTCGCTCAGAAACCCGCAAGGACTTGAACTGCTTTGGCAGGCTGGCGCGATCTGGCCGCGCCATGCTCCCAACCTGTTTCCAATTGTCGGCCGGTTGAAGAACGACACGTTGCGGCATCAAGGGAAGGTCTTTCCGATGACGCAGCATGGTTTTGCGCGCGACCGGCGCTTCGACTGGACCGCGCGTGGGCCGAAATCCTGCACGCTCGTTCTGACAGATGATACGCAGACCCGCGCCCGCTATCCCTTCGCGTTTCGCCTGACCGTCACCTACACAGTGGACGATGCGGATCTCGACGTGGCCTTCGAGGTCACCAATACCGGCGACGAAATGCTGCCGGCTTCGGTCGGCGGGCATCCGGCGTTCAATTGGCCGTTGCTGCCTGACTTGGACAAGGAGGCCTACCGGATCACTTTCTCCAACGAGGAGCACCAGCCAATCCGCCGGCTCAAGGACGGTTTGCTCCGGGCACTTCCGGAACCTAATCCGGTTCGAGGCAAAACCCTGGCACTTTCGGAACAGCTCTTTGAGGACGACGCGATCATTCTGGATCAGCCCGCGAGTTCGAGCGTGCGTTACGCAGCCGATCACGGTCCATCGATCGAGGTGTCCTGGCAGGGCTTTCGAGAGCTCGGCATTTGGTCGAAGCCGGGGGCGAATTTGCTCTGCATCGAGCCCTGGCACGGGTTCGCCAGTCCTTCGGATTTTGATGGCGAATTTAGCGACAAGCCAGGCCTGATGCAGATCGCCCCGGCTGCAACGCGAACGCTCAAATACCGCATTCGTGTCGGCTGACGCCGACTGATATCGATTGGGGAGAGATCAGCGGCGCTTTCCCCGATCTGATTGTTTTGGCACGTTGCCTGCCCTGGAACTAAAGCCGTATTGGAACGTTTCCCAACGTTGTAACCGGCGTATTTTGGGGGGAAAAATTGCCGAACGAAGGCGTAGCTGCCAAATCGGGCGAATCATTTCCGAGCGGCGGCGGTGAACTTGGCGCCTTGATCCGGCAATTCGATTGGGCAAAAACCAGCCTTGGTCCGCTGGTGGCGTGGCCACAGAGTTTAAGAACTGTCACTGATACCCTGCTGCGGTCCCCCGTACCCATCGTGCTGCTGTGGGGCGAAGATGGCGTCATGATCTACAACGACGCCTATTCGGGCTTCGCTGGCAGCCGACATCCCCAACTGCTTGGGTCGAAAGTGCGCGAGGGATGGCCTGAGGTCGCCGATTTCAACGACCATGTCATGAAGGTAGGCCTCCGCGGCGGCACCCTCGCCTACAAGGATCAGGAACTCACCCTCTATCGGCACGGCGGTCCGGAACAGGTCTGGATGAATCTGGACTATTCGCCGGTCCTGAATGAGGCAGGCCAGCCGGCGGGCGTGATCGCGATTGTGGTTGAAACCACGCAGCGCGTGATCGCCGAACGAGCCCTCGGGGATCGCGAGAATGACCTCGCCCGTATTCAGCGAATAGCCGGGATTGGAGGGGTCAGCGTCGATCTCAGGAATGGCTTCGACAACGGACGCCGCTCGCCTGAATACCTGGAGATCCACGGACTCAGCCCGGACGCGGTCGACACCCACGAAGACTGGCTCAAGCGGATTCATCCCGACGACCGCGACCATGCACTGCGTCATTTTCTGGCGGCAGTACACGGTACGGATACGCGTTACTCGTCCGAATACCGGATCGTCAGACCAAGCGACGGGCGGGTGCGATGGATCGCCTGTGAAGCGCAGATCGAACGGGACGAAATGGGGCAACCCCTTCGCCTGGTCGGTGCCCATATCGACATCACCGACCGAACGCTGGCGAAGGAACTTCTCAAGGAGAGCGAGGAGCGCTTCCGGCTAATCGCCAACAGCG
>NZ_JBEKCZ010000035.1:0-32728 GCF_050014615.1 Bradyrhizobium sp.
AGAGTTTGTGAGTACGCCATGACAGAACCCCATCGCCCGAGGGTAAAATACGTCATCGGGCCTGACGGCAGTCCGTTAACAATTGCGGATTTGCCCGCGCCCGGGACCAAACGGTGGGTTATCCGCCGTAAGGCCGAAGTCGTTGCCGCGGTTCGCGGCGGCCTGCTCTCCCTTGAGGAGGCCTGCAGCCGCTACACGCTGACCGTCGACGAATTCCTTTCCTGGCAATTCTCGATCGATCAGCATGGTCTGGCGGGGCTGCGTACCACCCGCATCCAGCAATATCGTCAATAAACGCTCTCCCCGAGCAACGGCATTTGAGGAAAATCGGCTTCGCCTTGCGAAGCCGATTTTTTCCATTTGGAACTTTCTTGCCCGCCCTTAACCTTCGTTAACCATATCGAAACCATCCCATAGGCAATAATTGCCCAGTCGGCGCTTGGAGCCGAATCTGAGGGGCGGTTGGTTTGCAGAGTCTTGTGGGCTTCCTGAGGGGTCTGGGTGCTTCGCGGTTGATGGCGATGGTCGCGGTGACAACCGCGCTGCTCGGTTTCTTCGCGTTCGTCATCATGCGCGTCACCACGCCGCAGATGACCACCCTCTTTACCGACCTCAGCATCGAGGATTCCTCGGCCATCATCAAGGACCTGGAACGCCAGGCCATTCCCTTCGAACTGCGCAACGAGGGCGCCGTCATCATGGTGCCGAAGGACAAGGTCACGCGGTTGCGCATGAAGCTTGCCGAGGGTGGCCTGCCCAAGGGCGGCGGCGTCGGTTACGAGATTTTCGACAAATCCGACGCGCTCGGTACCACCAGCTTCGTTCAGAATATCAATCACCTGCGCGCGCTTGAGGGCGAATTGGCCCGCACCATCCGCGCCATCGACCGGGTCCAGGCGGCGCGGGTCCATCTGGTGCTGCCGGAACGGCCGCTGTTTTCGCGCGAAGCGCCCGAACCGTCGGCCTCGATTGTCGTGCGGGTACACGGCGCGCTCGAACCGCAGCAGATCAAGGCCATCCGCCATTTGGTCGCCTCCGCCGTCAACGGCCTGAAGCCGCAGCGGGTCTCGATCGTCGACGAATCCGGTCAGCTGCTGGCCGACGGCGCCGGCGGCGACAACGACAACAGCGCCGGGGACGATCGCCGCGCCGGTTTCGAGAAGCGGATGCGCAATGAGGTCGAGGCGATCGTCTCGTCGGTGGTCGGTGCCGGCCGCGCCCGCGTCCAGCTCTCGGCGGACTTCGACTACAACAAGATCACCCAGACCTCGGACCGCTTCGATCCGGAGGGCCGGGTACTGCGTTCGAGCCAGACCCGGGAAGAATCCAGCGCCACCGCCGAGAACAGCGGCCAGGTCACCGTCAACAACGAACTGCCCGGCAATGGGGCTCCGGGCGCCGCGCCGGTCGCGCGCGACCAGAGCAAGAAAACCGAGGAAACCAACAACTACGAGATTTCCCGCACCACCAAGACCGAAGTCACCGAGGTCGGAAGGGTCAACCGAATCTCGGTCGCGGTGCTGGTCGACGGCAGCTACACCAAGAACGAAAAAGGCGAGATGGTCTATCAGGAGCGCGGCAAGGAACAGCTGGATCGCATCGCGACGCTGGTGCGCTCGGCGATCGGCTTCGACCAGAAGCGCGGCGATCAGGTCGAGGTCGTCAACCTCAAATTCGCCGAAGCGCCGGCGGTTACCCCGATCCCGGAGCCGACGGGACTGCTCGGCATGCTGCAGTTCACCAAGGACGACGTGATGTACGTCATCGAACTCGGCGTCATGATGCTGCTCGGCCTTGTGGTGCTGTTCATGGTGATCCGGCCGCTGGTCAAGCGCATTCTGGCGTCCGAGGTGATCCCGACGCCCGCCGGCGAGGGATCGCTGCCGGCGTTGATCGACGGCGCACCCGGGGGCGCCGGCGGCCAGGGCCTGGTGCCCGGGGGTCCCACCGCCCAAAACATGATCGACGTCGCCCAGATCCAGGGTCAGGTTCACGCGCAGTCGGTGCATCGCGTCGGCGAACTGGCGGAACGCAATCCCAACGAAACCGCTGCCATTGTTCGTCAATGGCTCAGTGAGCCGGCGTGATCTGACATGGCCCTCCCGCAAACCACCAACGCCACCAACGCCAACGATATCACCAGCGTCATCGCCACGCTGGCGGGCCGTCAGGGCGAGCGTCCGAAAGGTGAGCCGCTGAGTGGTCCGAAACGCGCTGCGGTCCTGATGCTGGCGCTGGGAGAACAATATGGCGGCAAGGTCTGGTCGCTGCTCGACGACGATGAAGTGCGCGAGCTGTCGATGGTGATGTCGACGCTCGGCACCGTCGAGGCCGACGTGGTGGAAGACCTGCTGCTCGAATTCGTGTCGCGGATGTCGGCGTCCGGCGCGTTGATGGGAACCTTCGACGGCACCGAGCGCCTGCTGCAACTATACCTCCCGCCCGAGCGCGTGACCGGCATCATGGATGAAATCCGCGGGCCCGCGGGCCGCAACATGTGGGAAAAGCTCTCCAACGTTCAGGAAGAGGTGCTGGCCAACTATCTCAAGAATGAATATCCGCAAACCATCGCGGTGGTGCTGTCGAAACTCAAGCCGGAGCACGCCGCGCGGGTGCTCGCGATCCTGCCCGAGGACATGGCGCTCGACGTGGTCGGCCGCATGCTCAAGATGGAAGCAGTGCAGAAGGAAGTGATCGAGCGCGTCGAATCGACGCTGCGCACCGAATTCATGTCGAACCTGTCACAGACCCGGCGCCGCGACGCCCACGAGGTGATGGCCGAGATCTTCAACAATTTCGATCGCCAGACCGAAACCCGCTTCATCACCTCGCTGGAAGAGGACAACCGCGAATCCGCCGAACGCATCAAGGCGCTGATGTTCACCTTCGACGATCTCGTCAAGCTGGATGCCGGATCGGCCCAGACCCTGATGCGAAATGTCGACAAGGACAAGCTCGGCATCGCGCTGAAGAGCGCCAATGAGGACGTTCGCGGCTTCTTCCTCGGCAACATGTCGTCGCGCGCCGGCAAGATGCTGCTGGACGACATGGCCGCGATGGGACCGGTGCGGTTGCGCGACGTCGACGAGGCCCAGGCATTGCTGGTCAATCTCGCCAAGGACCTCGCGGCCAAGGGCGAAATCATGCTGACCAAGAACCGTGCCGACGACGAGCTGGTGTACTGATGGCCGCCCCCGCAAAATTCCTGTTCGACATGGATTTCTCCGCACCCGACCGGATGCGTGAGCGTCCCGCCACGGCGGCGGAAATCGCCCAGAAGGTCGCCGCCGCGGAGGCGCGCGCCTATCGCGACGGCTTCGATGCCGCTCAGCGCGAGGCCAAGGCGGAAAGCGACCGCCGTTCCGCGCTGGCGCTCGAGGAAATCGGAATTGCGGTCAAGGCCATCGCCAGCCGGTTCTCGGGCATCGAAGTCCGGATGGAGACCGAGGCGGTCGATGTCGCCGTCGCGGTGGCGCGCAAGCTGTGCAGCACGCTGATTGCCGCCGAACCGCTCGGCGAGATCACGGAGCTGGTGAAGGATTGCTTCGCGCAGCTGGTTTCAACGCCGCATCTCGTGGTCCGGATCAACGATTCCCTGTACGAGGCCGCCCACGAACGCATCGAGCGGATGGCGAAGCAAAGCGGCTTCGAGGGCCGTCTTGTGATCCTGGCAGAGCCTGAAATCGCGACCGGCGACTGCAGGATCGAATGGGCGGATGGCGGCGTCGTGCTGGAGCGCGCGGCGATCGAAGCAAAGATCAACGAACTTGTCGGACGCTACATTGCGTCCCGCAATCAGGCTTGAACCATGGCCCGGAAAATGGCCAAGAGGATTGAACCATGAGTGACACCGACGCACAGGTTCCGCTCCCGGATCTCAACGCCGCCCAACCGCCGGCGACCGACGACATTGCCTATCACGAAGACGAACAGGCTTCGCGCATCGCCGCCGATCTGGAAGCGGTGTTCGACGTGCCGGTGCAGGTCTCGGCCGTGCTCGGCCGCTCCAAGATGGATGTCGGCGAGTTGCTGAAGCTCGGACCCGGCACCGTACTCGAGCTCGACCGCCGCGTCGGTGAGGCCATCGACATCTACGTCAACAACCGGCTGGTGGCGCGCGGCGAAGTGGTTCTGGTGGAAGACAAGCTCGGCGTGACCATGACGGAAATCATCAAGGCCGAACGTACCTAAGGCTCTTTTTAACGATACGCGCAGAACGGGCGCGAACAGACGAACAGGAGATTATCATGCGGCTTCTCATCGTTGGCACACTGAAGGGCCAGCTTACGACAGCCACCAAGATCGCCATGGACAACGGCGCTTCCGTGACCCACGCGGAGGATCACGAACAGGCGATGCGGGTGTTGCGCGGCGGCAAGGGCGCCGACCTGTTGCTGGTCGATGTCGCGCTCGACATCCGCGATCTGGTGATGCGGCTCGAGGCCGAACACATTCACGTACCGATCGTCGCCTGCGGCATTTCCAACGATGCCCGCGCCGCGGTCGCCGCGATCCACGCCGGCGCCAAGGAATACATCCCGCTGCCGCCCGATCCGGAACTGATCGCCGCGGTGCTGGCCGCGGTCGCCAACGATTCACGCGACCTGGTCTACCGCGACGAGGCCATGGCCAAGGTGATCAAGCTGGCGCAGCAGATCGCCGGTTCCGACGCCTCCGTCATGATCACCGGCGAATCCGGCACCGGCAAGGAGGTGCTGGCGCGTTATGTCCACACCCGCTCCAACCGCGCCAAGAAGCCGTTCATCAGCATCAATTGCGCCGCCATTCCCGAACATCTGCTCGAATCCGAACTGTTCGGTCACGAGAAGGGCGCGTTCACCGGCGCCATCGCGCGACGGGTGGGAAAATTCGAGGAAGCCACCGGCGGCACGCTGCTGCTGGACGAGATTTCCGAAATGGACGTGCGGCTGCAATCCAAATTGCTGCGGGCGATCCAGGAGCGCGTGATCGACCGCGTCGGCGGCACCCGGCCGGTACCGGTCGACATCCGCATCATCGCGACCTCAAACCGCAACCTGGCCGACGCGGTGCGTGAAGGCAGCTTCCGCGAGGACCTGCTGTTCCGGCTCAACGTCGTGAACCTGAAGATACCGCCGCTGCGCGAGCGCCCGGCCGACATTCTCGAGCTGGCCCAGCATTTCGCCAAGAAATATGCCGACGCCAATGGCGTGCCGTTGCGTCCGATTTCCGCCGAGGCGCGGCGGGTGCTGACCTCCAACCGCTGGCAGGGCAATGTCCGCGAACTGGAAAACACCATGCATCGCTCGGTGCTGATGGCGCAGGGCGACGAGATCGGCGTCGAGGCCATTTTGACGCCGGACGGCGATCGGCTCGACCTCACCAAGACCGTGCCGGCGGTGGCGCATGCCACCTTCGCCGCCGAACAGGTGACCCGCGCCTTGGTCGGACGCACGGTGGCGGATGTCGAGCGCGATCTCATCCTGGAGACACTCAAGCACTGTCTCGGCAATCGCACCCATGCCGCGAATATTCTCGGCATCTCGATCCGCACGCTGCGCAACAAGCTGAACGAATATGCCGATGGCGGATTGCCGATCACCCCCGCCGGCTCCGGCGACTTCCACCGCATGACCGCGAGCGCGTGATGCTGTCATTGCCTGCGACAAACGCATAGCGTTTGCGCAAGGGAGCCAACGGGTCGCGCGAATGCGCGCCCGATGACGGGCTCCGCGACGAAGCAATCCATCTTCTTCCATGTCGCGGCTATGGATTGCTTCGCTTACGCTCGCAATGACGGCTGCAAATTTTGTGCGCAGTTACGAATAGCTCGGCGCGTCGGGTTTGCGGAAAATGTGAATGGGATCGCCGGGCTGCAGTTCGCGCCCGGTGAAGGCGGCGTAGGCGCAGAGCACGAGATAGCCGATTGCGAGCGCGCCGATCCCGTAAAATGTCCAGATCGCGATGCGTTTCATCAGGCCAGGGCACCGCGTTGTGCCACTCCAGTGACGTGCCGATGCCACAGCCACAACAGCGGTGCGAATATCAACTCCCCCGCCAGGCTGATCAGGATGCCGATGGTCGGCACGCCGTGGCCGATCACCGCGATCAGCCGCGGAACGGCGCCGAGCACCAGGATGAACGTCACCAGCGAAATCCGCTCGCCATGCCGCTCGATAGCCGGAATCGACGACCAGTAGACCAGACCGATCGCCAGCAGCATGCCCTTGAGAAAGCGGAAATAGCTGTCCATCTCGACATGGCCGGACAGATCCGCGAAGTCGGCACCGAACAAAACGCCGGCGAGGCCGAAAACCACCAGGACCAGGCCGGCCAGCGCGAAGGCGATTTGAAGAAGTTTGCGTTCCATCGCGTGACCTCCCCTGGTTCCCTTAGAGCGTTTTCAAGCGAAGTGGATACCGGTTCGCGTGAAGAAACGCGTCAAAACAAAAGATTAGAGCCCGGTTCTGATTCAATCAGAACCGATAAGGCTCTGGCCGGACATGAGGAGAGCTTGTAGGCTGCAGACGGAAAAAAGGCCACCTTCAGGAATGACGCTTGTTGGGAAAACGCGCTTGTCAGGAGAAGGTGCTTGGCGATCGCCCCGTCAGAACTTGCGCTGGGCACGCGGGGCCGGAACGCTGACCTCGGCCAGCCTGACCGCATCCTCGTTCTGGTCGATCGCAACATATTGCCCCTGCCAATAGGCCAGCGCCGCGGTCCGCGACGAGAGCCGCAACTCCAGCACACGTCCGATCACGATGGCATGGGAATGGCGCTCCACAATATCCTCGACCTCGCAATCGATCGCCGCCAGCGCGCCTGTCAATAGCGGCACGCCGGACGCGCCGGGTATCCATTCGGCGCCGGCGAAACGTTCCGCGCCCTTCAGGCCGCCCTTGCCGGTAAACCGCTCGGCGACATCGAGTTGATCGGCGGTGAGGATGTTCACGCCGAAGAAGCCGAGGCGCTGAAGCAGCGGCCAGGACGACGATGCCCGGTTGATGCTGACGATCAGCGACGGCGGATCGACCGACAGCGAGGATACCGAGGTGACGGTCATCCCCGTGATATCCTTGCCGCGCCCGACCGTGATCACGCTGACGCCGCCCGCGAGATGGCGCATGGCGTCGCGAAAATCGCCCGGGGCGACGTCGCGATCCAGTCTGATGTTGCGGATGGCGGAGTTCATGGCAGCCTCACAGGTCTGATGGTTCGTCGCCGGACTGGAGCAGATCGCGCAGGATCGCGCCCTCGAGCGCCGCGAGATCGGCCGAGCCGCGCCGGCGGGGACGTGGAAGTTCGACATGGACGTCGTGCGCGATCTGGCCGTCTTCGATGACCAGCACGCGGTCGGCCAATGCGACGGCTTCCGCGACGTCATGCGTGACCAAAATCGCGGTGAAGGCCTGATCGCGCCAGACCCGCTCCAGCAGCCGCTGCATGGAAATGCGCGTCAGGGCATCGAGGGCGCCGAGCGGTTCGTCGAACGCCAATACGCGGGGATCGCTGACCAGCGCACGCGCCAGCGCGACGCGCTGTTTCTGTCCGCCGGAGAGCACCGCCGGCCACTGACCGCTTTTGTCCTCAAGGCCGACTTCGGCAAGCGCCTTCTTGGCGCGGCCCTGTGCATCGGAAGATGCGCGGTCTCGGCCAAGGCCGACCTCGACATTCGACAGCACCCTCGCCCACGGCAACAGCCGCGGCTCCTGGAACATCACCCGGACATCCTCAGGGCGGGTTTCCTCGCCAAAGCTGACGGTGCCGGCATCGATGGTGTCGAGACCCGCGATCAGCCGCAGCAACGTGCTCTTGCCGCAGCCGCTGCGCCCGACGATCGCCACGAATTGCCCGGCCGGAATGTGCAGGTCGATACCGCGCAGCACCTGGTTGTCGCCGAACGATTTGCGCAGGCCGCGAATGGTCAGCGGCAATCCGCGCGAGACGGTTTCCGAACCGCGCTGTGCGAGCCGGGCCTGTTCGATGATGTCAGGGGGATCCACGGGCTCGGCATCCGGGCTAAGAAAACGCAGGGCTTGTTGCATGTTTGCTCTCAATGCTTCTGGAACGCCGGATGCCAGGACAGTGTCATCCGCTCGAGCGCGCGTGAGGCGCTGTCGGCCAGCTTTCCAAGCAACGCGTAGATCAGGATGCTGAGCACCACGACATCGATCTGCATGAATTCGCGCGCCTGCATGGCCATGTAGCCGAGGCCCGACGACGCCGCGATGGTTTCGGCCACGATCAGCGTCAGCCACATGATGCCGAGCGCAAAGCGCACGCCGACGAAAATAGAGGGCAGCGCGCCCGGAAAGATGACACGCCGGAACAATTCGCCGTCGGTCATGCCGTAGATACGCCCCATCTCGATCAGCTGCGGATCGACGGTGCGAATACCGTGCAGCGTGTTGAGGTAGATCGGAAAGAACACCCCGAGCGCGACCAGAAACAGCTTGGCCGATTCATCTATACCGAACCACAGGATGACGAGCGGGATCAGGGCGAGATGCGGAATATTGCGCACCATCTGCAATGTCGTATCGGTCAGCCGGTTGCTGAGCTGCGACAAGCCATTGGCCAGCCCAAAGGCAAAGCCGATGCCGCCGCCAATGACAAACCCGACACCGGCACGCCAGAAGCTGACCCAGATGTTGCGCGCCAGTTCGCCCGACAACAGCAGCTTCCATCCCGCCAATGCCACCTCGCTCGGCGCCGGCAGCACACGCGAAGACACAAATCCGGTCACACAGGCGGCCTGCCAGACCAAGAGAATCGCCAGCGGCACGATCCATTGCACCAGGCCATCGGCACGCGGCAAGCCAAGCCCGCGGATACGCGGCAGGTTTTCGATCAGGCTCATGATTGCGATGCCTTTACCAGTGGCCGATGTTCGTTGGCGATGGTTTCGCCGAACGGGCCGGTATTGACGCGCAGCGGCGCCACATTGTCCGGCTGTTGCAGCGACAGCAGCGGAAAAACCAGTTCTGCGAAGCGATAGGCCTCTTCGAGATGCGGATAGCCCGACATGATGAAGGTATCGATGCCGACATCCTGATATTCCCGGATCCGCGCGGCGACCGTCTGCGGATCGCCGACCAGCGCCGTTCCGGCGCCACCGCGCACCAGACCCACCCCGGCCCAGAGGTTCGGGCTGATCTCGAGCTTGTCGCGGCGTCCGCCATGCAGTTGGCCCATGCGCTGCTGGCCGACCGAGTCCATGCGGGAAAATATCTTTTGCGCCGACGCCACGGTTTCGTCGGTCACGTGCTGGATCAATTCGTCCGCCGCCTTCCAGGCCTCGGTATTGGTTTCGCGAACGATCACGTGCAGCCGGATGCCAAAGGAGAGCTGGCGTCCACGTGTGGCGGCGACCGCCTTGACGCGGTTGATCTTCTCGGCGACCTGCGCCGGCGGTTCGCCCCATGTCAGGTATTTGTCCACGGTATCGACGGCGACATCGATGCCGGCGTCCGACGAGCCGCCGAAATAAAGCGGCGGGCGCGGCGACTGCAGCGGCAGAAACAGCAAGCGCCCATCCTCGATCTGGATATGCTTGCCTTCGACATTGACGGTCTTGCCCGCCAGCAGATCGCTATAGACGTTGAGAAATTCGCGGGTGAGCGCATAGCGCTCGTCGTGATCGAGGAACACCCCGTCGCCCTTGTTCTCGACGGGGTCGCCGCCGGTGACGACGTTGATCAGCAGCCGTCCATTCGTCACCCGGTCGAGCGTCGCGGTCATCCGCGCCGCCACGCTCGGCGATTGCAGGCCGGGCCGCACCGCCACGAGATAACGCAGCCGCTCGGTCCATGGCGCCACCGCCGAAGCGACCACCCAGGAATCTTCGCAGCTACGCCCGGTCGGCAGCAGCACGCCGAAATAACCGAGTTGATCGGCAGCCTGCGCGACCTGGCGCAGGTAATTGAAGTTGACTTCGCGTCCGCCGGTCGTGGTGCCGAGATAGCGGCCGTCGCCATGGGTCGGCAGGAACCAGAGAATATTGGCCTTCGGTGACGGGTTGATACTCATGTGCCGGGCCTCCGTGCCGCGTCGGAAATCTTGATCGGTTGCGGCAGCAGGCCGAGCGCGAAGAACGTGTCCGCGACCCGCTGCTGATCCGCGATCACCCCTTCGGTGACCGGCTTGATGCCATAGGCCTGCCGTTTCAAGGCAATCTCAACTACCGGAACCGGAAGTCCGATCGCAGGCGCAAGCTGTCCGGCGACGGCGTGAATATCGCCCCTCGCCCAGTCATCGACCTCGCTGAGCTGCGCCAGCACCAGATCGACAATGCCGGGATTGCTCTCCAAAAATCTCTTCGACGACAGATAGAACTGATAATTCGAGACGACGCCGGTGCCATCGGCCAGGGTCCGCGCGCCGGTGGCGGCTTCAGCCGCCGCCTGGAACGGATCCCAGATCACCCAGGCATCGACCGCGCCGCGCTCGAACGCCGCACGGGCATCGGCCGGCGCCAGAAATACCGGTTCGATTTCGGAGTATTTGACGCCGGCCTGCGCCAGGGCCTTGACCAGGAAATAATGAACATTGGAGCCCTTGTTCAGCGCCACCTTCCTGCCTTTCAAGTCGGCAACCGAGGTCAGCTTGCTGTCCCTGGGAATGAGGATGGCCTCGCCCTTCGGCGCGGGCGGCTCATAGGCAACATATTGAATCGGCGCGCCAGCGGCCTGCGCGAAGATCGGCGGCGCCTCGCCGGTATTGCCGAAATCGATCGACCCGACATTGAGCGCTTCGAGCAACGGCGGGCCCGACGGAAATTCCGTCCACACCACCTTGTAACCCTTGGCCTTCAGCTTGTCCTCAAGCGTACCCTTGCTCTTCAACAGCACCAGCTTGCCGTATTTCTGGAAGCCGATGCGCACGACCTTGTCCTGGCCGTAGCTTGCGCCGACCCCAGCCGAAACCGTGCTCATGGACAGCACCGCAACCGCGATCCACCGTTCGAACCAGCGCATGTTTCAATCCTTTCCGATGGGATGCGTCATGCTCAGCTCTGCACCGGCTTCCAGAGCGCGTCCCGGACCGCCACGGGCTTTGGAATCAGGCCGAGCTTGAAGAAGCGATCGGCAACGCCCTGCTGGGTCGCGACGATGTCATTGGTGATGGGGCCGACCGCGAACGCCGAGCGATTGGCCGCGGTGGTCTGGATATCGAGGGGAATGCCGGTAATGGTGCTCAATGACCTCGCCACGCCGTCACGATGTGTCTGCGCCCACGCGGCGGTCGAGGACGTCACATCGATGATTTGCTGCAGCAGCGGTCCCTGGCTTTTCGCAAAGCCACGGTTGGCGATGTAGAACGAATTGGTCCTGGTGATTTCTGACGCGGTGACGAGGATGCGGCCATTCTGCCTGGCTTCGCCGATCGCCAGATAGGGGTCCCAGACCGCCCAGGCATCGATGCTGCCATTGGCGAAGGCTGCGCCCGCATCCGGCGGTGTCAGATAGACCGGCGTGATATCACCGTAGGTGAGATCGGCTTTTTCAAGGGTTTGCACCACGAGATTGTGAGCGCTGGAGCCCTTGGTGAAGCCGACGCGCCTGCCCTTCAAATCGGCGATGCTGCGGATCGGCGAATTGTTCTGAACCAGAATGCCCTGGCCGTTGGTAATCGGCTGGCCCGCGGCATAGACGACCGCGGCACCAGCGGATTGGGCGAAGATCGGCGGCGTGTCACCGACCGCGCCATAATCCACACTGCCGGCATTCATCGCCTCCAGCATCGGCGGTCCGGAGGAAAACTCACGCCATTTGACCGCGATACCCTGGGACGCGAAATGCGTCTCCAGCGCGGCCTGTTGACGCGCGATCACCAGCACACCGTTCTTCTGATAGCCGATGCGGATTTCCCTGATATCCGCCTGCGCACGCGCCTCGCGCGACAATGCCGCGACGACCACCGTGCCAAGCGACAATTTTAGGAATTCCCGGCGTTTCATCACGATTTCCTGGCGGGAATGCCGCGACTCCACGCGATCATCCGACGAAACGATGATGGTGTTGCCTGCGAAAGGTGTCGAGTGCCCTGCAAAAAAAGCAATGACACCACTGCCCGATGTGTTCGGGACAATGGGTTTATTGCCCGATTACGATCTGCCGCGGCTCATTTTTCTTGACGCTCGCGCGGTGTACATTCGTTAATCCTCCGTTAGGCAACGGAACCGGACCTGAGAGAAGTTGCGATCGGCGCACACGGCCGTGGACGTTCAGTGGGTCGCCTGTCACGGCTATTGATAGCGACAGAAAACGCCTGCTGTCTGCTGCACATCCATGGAAAGTCTGTTGTCGAACAGCCGCCCATAGCGGTCGATTATTCTCCGGACGGCCATAGCGCGCGCCTGCCGGATGGAGCCCACCCTGGCAGGAAAGCCGCGCCGCGAAGGCTAACAATCGAACGCTATTTGTGGCAAACCGTACCGCGGATCGCGATATCCCATTAAAACCCGCAGCGTTTCGAGTTTGACATGCCCGCACCCAAGCCGCCTGCGTTCGAAACCCTGAGCCTGCATGCCGGCCAGCATCCGGACCCCGTCACCGGCGCGCGCGCGGTCCCGATCTATCAGACGACATCCTATGTGTTTCAGGATTCCGGGCACGCCGCGGCGTTGTTCAACCTGGAACGCGCCGGGCATATTTATACCCGGATTTCGAACCCGACCACTTCAGTGCTTGAAGAACGGCTCGCCGCGCTGGAGGGCGGCGTCGGCGCCATCTGCACGGCGAGCGGCATGGCCGCGCTGCATCTGGCGATCGCGACCCTGCTCAATTCCGGCGACCACATCGTGGCCTCCGCGTCGCTCTATGGCGGCACCATCAATCTGCTCGCGCATACGCTGCCGCGCTTCGGCATCACCACGACTTTCGTGAAACCCCGCGCGCTGGACGAATTTCGTGCCGCGATCAGGCCGAATACCCGCCTCGTAATCGGCGAGACCATCGGCAATCCCGGCCTTGAAGTGCTGGATATTCCCAACGTCGCGCAGATCGCGCATGACGCGAAAATCCCGCTCCTGATCGACAACACCTTCGCAACCCCTTATCTCAGCCGGCCCATCGAGCTTGGCGCCGACATCGTCATGAACTCGGCCACCAAATGGATCGGCGGCCACGGCATCGCGATCGGCGGCGTGATCGTCGACGGCGGCCGGTTCGATTGGCGCGACTCCGGCAAATTCCCGGTCCTGACCGAGCCCTATGCCGGATATCACGGCATTGTCTTCGACGAGCAATTCGGCCAGGCCGCGTTCATCATGCGGGCCCGCACCGAGGGGCTGCGCGATTTCGGCGCCTGCCTGTCGCCGACCAATGCGTTCCAGTTGCTGCAGGGTGTCGAGACGCTGGGCGTCCGCATGGACCGCCACATCGCCAATACCCATGTGGTGCTGGAGGCGCTCGCCGCCAACAAGGCGGTCGACTGGGTGCTGCATCCCTCGCTGGAGAGCCACCCGGATCACGCGCTGGCAAAACGATTGCTGCCGCGCGGCGCGGGGTCCATCATCAGCTTCGGGATCAAGGGCGGCCGGCCCGCCGGCACGAAGTTCATCGAGTCGTTGCGGATGATCAGCCATCTGGCCAATGTCGGCGATGCCAAGACACTGGTGATTCATCCCGCCAGCACCACGCATCAGCAGATGGATGCGGCCCAGCTCAAGGCCGCCGGTATCGGCGAGGAACTGGTGCGGCTCTCGGTCGGCATCGAATCCGCCGCCGACATCGTCGATGACCTCGCTCAGGCGCTCCGTATTTCGCAGAAGGCTTGAGCCATGCAGTTGTCCGTGAACGGAACCGATATCTTCGCCGCCACCGGCGGGCGCCCATTCGACGTGTCGCAGCCGACCCTCGTGCTGCTGCACGGCGCCGGCTTCGATCATACCACCTGGGCCCTGCACAGCCGGTGGTTCGCGCACCACGGCTACGGCGTGCTCGCGCCGGATTTGCCCGGCCACGGCCGATCGGCCGGCGCGCCGCTGCCTACCATCGCCGACATGGCCGACTGGACCGCGGCGCTGCTCGATGCCGCCGGTGCCACAAAGGCACGGCTGGTGGGGCACTCCATGGGATCGCTGATTGCGCTCGAGACCGCCGCACGGCATCCGGCAAAGGTCTCGGCGCTCAGCCTGATTGGAACGGCGGCCACCATGACCGTCGGCCCCGATCTGCTCAAGGCCGCGGAGGTCAACGATCATGCAGCCGTCGATATGGTCTCGATCTGGGGCCTTGGCTTTCAGGCGGAACTCGGCGGAAGCCTCGCGCCCGGCCTGTGGATGCACTCTGGCGCCCAGCGGGTGCTCGAACAGTGCCGCCCTGGCGTGCTGTTCAACGATCTCTCAGCGTGCAACGCCTATCAAAATGCGCTGACCGCCGCCGCGCAGATCACGATTCCGACCACGTTGGTTCTCGGCGAACGCGACATGATGACCCCGGCCAAGGCAGGCAAGGCGCTGGCCGCCGCCCTGCCGAATTCACGCACCGTGGTGCTGCGGGGCGCCGGCCATATGATGATGGTGGAGCGGCCCGACGAGTTGCTTGCGGCGCTGCAGGGCTGATCGCTTACGTCTCGTCGCAACGCCCGCGCGACCTACCAGGTCGGCAGCACGGCGCCCTTGAACTTCGTGAGCACGAAGTCGCGGACCTCCGCCGTGTGATAGCTTTCAACCAGAATCCTGACCCAGGGCTTGTCCTTGTCGGCGGAACGCACCGCGATCAGGTTCGCGTAAGGTCCCTTGGGATCTTCGCGCAGGATCGCATCCTTGACCGGATCAAGACCGGCCTGGGTCGCATAATTGGTATTGATGGCGGCGACGTCGACGTCGTCGAGAGTCCGCGCCGTCTGCGCCGCGTCGACCTCCACGATGTTGAACTTCTTTGGATTTTCGATGATGTCGGCGACGGTCGGCTTGAATCCGACGCCCGGCTTGAGTTTCAGGACACCCTTGTCCTGCAGCAACAGCAGAACGCGACCGCCATTGGTCGGATCGTTGGGAATCGACAGCGTGGCGCCCTGCGGCACCGCGTCCCAGTTTTTGTATTTTGCCGAATAGACGCCCATCGGAAAATTGACGGTGAGGCCGACCGACTCGATCTTGTAGCCGCGGTCGGCGTTCTGGTTGTCGAGATAGGGCTGATTTTGAAACGAATTCGCCTGCAGATCGCCGGCATCGAGCGCGGCGTTCGGAACCACATAATCGGTGAACTCGACGATCTGAATGTCGAGACCGTTCTTGGCGGCGATCGGCTTGACGGCCTCAAGGATCTGGGCGTGCGGACCGGGGGTGACGCCGACTTTAATGGTTTCGGCGCGGGCCGCACTTGCAACGATGGCCAAAACAGCGACCGAGACGGTTGCTGAGATCACGAGATGACGTAGCGACATGATGTTTCCGTTTCTATAACTAAGTATGACTCATGAATTCCGGCTACGCTTGTCGAGCCGGCGCGCAATCGCTTCGCCCAGGGTTTGGACGCCCTGCACCAGCGCAATCAGCACCAGCACGACGGTCGCCATCACTTCGGGCATGAAGCGCTGGTAACCGTAGCGAATGCCGAGATCGCCCAACCCGCCGCCGCCGACCGCCCCGACCATGGCCGAATAGCCGAGCAGGCTGACGACGGTCAGCGTCAACGCCAGCGTCACAGCCGGCATCGCCTCCGGCAGCAGGACCTTCTGTACGATCTGCAGCGGACTGGCGCCGAACGCGCGCGCGGCCTCCACCAGGCCCTGATCGACTTCGCGTATCGCGCCCTCGATGACGCGGGCGATGAAAGGAATCGCGGCAATCGTCAGAGGCACTATCGCGGCGCGGGTGCCGATCGAGGTGCCCGCGATCAGGCGGGTCAGCGGCACGATCGCGACGACCAGAATGATAAAGGGTGTCGAACGCGTCGCGTTCACGATCAGGCCAAGGATGCGATTGGCCGCCGGCGCCGGAAACAGTTCATTGGCCCGGCTGGTCGCCAGAAAGATGCCGAGCGGGAGGCCCAACAGTGTTCCGAACAGGCCGGACAGTCCCACCATCACAAGGGTATCCAGCGTCGACCAGGCAATGAGCCGGAGGATCTCAGGCGACATAACCAAGATGCTCCACGCTGTTCTGGCCCGCGCGCAATTCCGCGATGATCCCGCGCAAGATCTCCGGTTCGGCCGACACCGAAATGAACAGCGATCCGAAGGGATGACCCGCGATCGTCTCCACCTGCCCATGCAGGATGTTGACATCGACCCCAAGATCTCGCGCCAGCCGCGACAACACCGGCTGGTCCGCTCCTCTGCCGACAAACGTAACGTGCAATACCGCGCTGTCGCCGGCAAGGCGTTCTGATCTTAGTTTCGCCAGCAGCCACTCCGGTACATGGCCGCCGGCGACCGAGCCGACAAATCGCCGCGTCGTCTCGTGGCGGGGATTGGCGAAAATCTCGAAGGTCGTACCCTGTTCGACGATGCGCCCGCTTTCGAGCACCGCGACCCGGTCCGCGAGTTGCTTTACAACAGACATTTCGTGGGTGATGAAAACGATGGTCAGCTTCAGTTCGGCATTGATCGTCTTCAGCAGCGACAGAATCTGGTCGGTGGTTTCCGGATCGAGCGCGGAGGTCGCCTCGTCCGACAGCAGGACCTTCGGTTTGGTCGCGAGCGCGCGGGCGATGCCGACCCGCTGCTTTTGTCCGCCGGACAATTCCGCGGGATAGCGGTCGCGCTTGTCGGACAGCCCCACCATCGCCAGCAGCGGCTCGACGATGCCGGCGATCTCGCCGGTGGGGAAACCGGCGATTTCCAGCGGCAGCGCGATATTCTCGAAGGCGGTTCGCGACGACAGCAGATTGAAATGCTGGAAGATCATGCCGATGGAACGACGGGCCTGGCGCAAGCCGCGTTCGTCCAGCGCCGTCACGTCGGTTCCGTTGACCAGCACGTGGCCGCTGCTCGGGCGCTCCAGACCGTTGATCAGGCGAATCAGCGTCGATTTGCCCGCGCCGCTCTTGCCGATCACCCCGACAATGGCGCCCTCCGGCACCTCAAGATCAATGGCGTCAAGCGCCACGACGCGCGCCGATTCATTGCGCGCGGGGTAAACCTTGCTGACATTGGCGAATGCAATAATGGGGCGAGTTTGCACGTCGCTCGGCGGCGGCACGGGCGCTCCGGACAGGATCGGGAATGGGGAGTTCATCAAAGGCCAATTCTACGCGAATGGGAAGATCAAGCTTAAGCCCGGCCGGCGAATAAATGAACGGGAATCCACCAAGCCAGCCAGGCTGGGGTGGCACTACCGCAGCCGCGCCATCTCTGGATCCGGATTTTCCGTTACAATTGGATCGGAACGAAGTGATTGACGGTGATCAGGATGGCCAGCAACGCCAGCCCGAGCCCAAGGCTCCAGCCGATCAGCTTCTTCTCGATCGGCAGCAGCGGCTCGACTTCCGCGGCATTGATTTCGTTCTTGAGATCAGGTGACGACATGGATTGTCCTTTGAACGAGCCGGTAAACTAGCTGACCAGCGGCGGCTTGAAGCCGCTGAAGAACAGCCATGAGATCAATAACCCGACCCAGATCACAAATCCGAACAGGCTGACGAAATAAACCGCCGCGAGCTTGCCGAAACCCTGCTGCCAGAGTTTGCGGAAATCCGACAGCACGCCAATCGAGAAGAAGGTCAGGACAAAGAAGATCACCCGGAACACATTGGCCTCGCCGGCCGCGGCAGGAAGCGCTTTCGCAATATCCGGCGTCGAGCCGACCGCGAGCCACAGCGACACCGCAAACACGAAGATGAAACCGAGAATGAATTTCGGGAAGCGTTGCCAGATTTCCGCCGGCTTGGCCTTGTCCGGTCCCTTGTCGATATGGTTGGTCCAGATATAGCCAAGAATGAACGCCCAGATGCCGATGAAGATATCGATGAAGATCTTCACCGTCGTCGTGGTCGCGAGAATCCAGCCCGGCTGGTACTTGATGCCTTCGGCCGCCGCTTTCGCCATGATCAGCGATTCGGTGATGCCGCCGCCGGCAACAGCCGCGCCGTCGGTCTTGATCGCGAGACCGATCCAGGCACCGGCCACCAGCGGCTCCTGCCACAGGAAGGTCTGCGCCAGGAACGGCAGGATGAGAACTTCAACGACCGCGAACACGACCACCAGGGATGACACCAGGATCGGCACCGCGGGCCGCGCCCGGATCGCGCCGCCGGTTGCGATCGCCGCCGCCACGCCGCAAATCGAAATGCCGGATGCCAGCGGCACCGACCATTCGCGGCTGAAGCCGAACCATTTGCGCGCGATGTAATAAATCACGGCCCAGTAAATCAGATAGGCCTCGACGATCGCCGCGGCCCCGCGCAACAGCAGCGAGGAAGCGAGATTCAGGCGGCCTGCCGCGGTGACCGCGACGGTGGCGCCGAGAATGACGATCGCGATCTTGATGTAGAGTTCGGGCCGGATCGCCTCCTTCAGCCAGTCCGCGAGCCGCGGAAAGAAATTGGCAATGACCAGTCCCGACAGCAGCGCGACGATAAAGCCGCCCTCATTGGTCAGCTTGAGCGACCAGGCGAGACCGAATTTCTGCTGCTCGGCCGGCGTCACCGCGGCGACATAGGCATAGCTGCCGAGAATCCAGCTCGCATAGGCGATGGCGAACACAACCGTGAATGCGAGGGCGAACTTCCTGACATCCGCGCCGAGCGTGACCACGCCAATGCTCAGCACCACGAGCAGCGCGGCGTAGGTCGCCAGCAACGCGCCGCCGCCGCCGAGCCAGCCATAGGCCTTGGCAAATGGGTTCAGCGCCTGCGCCAGATCGGTATAGACCGACGTGGTCACCGCCCAGCCCAGCAGGTCGGTTCCGCTGATGCTGATGAGGGCCGACCCGAACACCAAAAGGCCGATGACGACCGCGAGCCAGTCCTCATTCAATCGCGCCCGCAGCGCAATGGGCGCCGAGACCTTGACCGCGATATCCGACATTCGATTTCCCCAAAAGCTGATTAGCAGGGCTGATTAAACAGAGCTGCCAGCCGGGTTCCGGCCCACGACTTCCAGGCGACGAAACCCGCATTGATTCCGGGCAATATGGCGCTGAAACAAGAACAACGGCAATCTCACAGAATTCTTTTGTTGGCCGCTTTGAAACAACGCTCTTCTCGCAAAATGCGGCTGGATAGAATGAATGACTGCGGGCCCGTTAATGCGCCCGGCCGACGCACATGATGGTGCCGATCGGTGGAACAAAAGCATCGCCTAGAGGCCGGCGCCCTTGCCGATGGCCTCGGCGAACGAGCGATCGACGATATCGGCGGCATTGAGCTTTTGCTTGATCAGGCCGGACCGGAAATACAGGTCGATGGTTTGCTGCTCATCGGCGACAACGCCGTCGTCAATCGGCGCGATCTGGATTTTCGCGCGGCCGAGCCAGTTCAGCGGCACGGCCGGCGGAATGTTCATGAGCTTGCCCCAGGCCTCGGCATAAGCATTGACATGGGTCAGCGACCAAAGGCGCGCCGCCGTCAGCCGCCGCAGAAAGTCTTCCAGTTCCGGCCGCTTGTCGCGGATCGCATTGGGCGAAGCGACCTCAAAGCTCAGTCCGGGCAACAATCCTTCCGCCGTGATCAAAAACCGCGACTGGAACAGCACTTCCTCCTGGCTCACATACGGCTCCCAGGTCGCCCAGGCATCGACAGATCCTTGCGTATACGCCACCTTGGCATCCGAGGGCGCGAGGAACACGATCTGCACATCGCCTGGTGACCATCCTCTGGCTTCAAGCGCCGCCAGGATCAACTGATGGCCGATCGAGCCCCGGCCGGTCGCGATCTTCTTTCCCTTCAAATCATCGAAATCGTGGATATGCGACTCGCGCGGCACCAGGATCGCGAGGCCCTCCCGGCTCTGCCGGATCGCGCCGATCGCCTTCACCGGCACATTGGCGGCGGCGGCGAAGGTAAACGGGGCATCGCCGACCAGGCCGGTTTCGATGGCGCCTGCGCCCAGCGCTTCCAGCAACGGCGCCGCCGCCGGGAATTCCTTCCACTCGATCTTGTACGGCACATCCCTGAGAACGCCGGCCGCTTCCATCACGGCCTGCGAATTGCCCTTCTGATCACCGACCCGCAGGGTTGTTTGGGCGCTCACTGAGGCGATAGTGCTCAGCAGCAAACCCGTGACAAAACCAACAACGCGACCGCGTATCATTCCGCAGCAACTCCCCGGGCGCGGCCGCGATCGGCGATCAGCTGGCGCGTCAGGGGAATCAGCTCGCGGCCATAGTCGATGGCATCGACCAAGGGATCGAAGCCGCGGATCAGGAAATGGCTGACGCCGAGATCGTAGTAGTCGCCGAACACCTCGGCGACCTGCTCGGGCGTTCCGACCAGCGCGGTGGTGTTGCTGTTGGCGCCGGTGAGTTTGGCGATCTCGGTCCACAGCCGCTTGTCGATCCGGGTGCCCTGCTCCGCCAGCGCCAGCAGCCGGCGCGCGCCGGCGGTCGCATGACCATCGGCCGGTTTGCGGTAGCCGGTCTTGTCCTGCAGCGCGGTGGCGCGCGCCAGAATTTCCTCGGCCTTGGCCCACGCTTTTTCCTCGGTGTCGGCGAGGATGGGACGGACCGACAGGCTAAAGCGCGGCGCGGGACGTCCATATCTGGCCGCGGCGAGGCGAACCCGCGATGTCACATCGCGCACCTGCGCGTAGGATTCGCCCCACAGCGCAAATGTATCGGCGTGCTTGCCCGCGACCTCGATCGCGGCATCGGATGCGCCGCCGACGAAAATGGGAATGCCTTCGCTGCGATAGGGCTTGACCTGCGAGAAGCCGTTTTGAACCTGATAATATTTGCCGTTGTACGAAAACGGCTTTTCGCTGGTCCATTCGGACCGGACGATATCCAGAAACTCATCGGTTCGGGCGTAGCGCTCATCCTTGTCGTCGAGCGTGTTGCCGTCCTGCTTGAGTTCGGTGGCATTGCCCCCGGTGATGACGTGCAGCGAGACCCGGCCGCCCGAAAGCTGGTCGATGGTCGCCAGCTGGCGGGCGAGCAGCGTCGGGGCGGTGAAGCCCGGCCGCTGCGCGATCATGACATGCAGCCGGTCGGTCACGCTCAACACATGCTGGCCGACCTGAAGCCCGTCCGGCGTGGTGGAGTGAAAGGCCAGCAGCGCCCGGTCAAAGCCGGCAATTTCATGGGCTTTCGCCACCGTTTCGATATAGCGGCGATCGAGCACCGGGCCGGTCCGCACGATGGTCTCGGACGAATTATTGTTGGTGATGTAGCCGATGAATTCCACTGACATGGGGCAGCTCCAGTTCCGGGTTAATTCCACAAATCGTTCAGATGCCGAGCGCCAGGCGGCCGGCGATCAGGCGCGTCGCGTCGTCCTGAGGGGTATGGACACGCCCGCACAGCACGTCGCGGTAGTGCCGTTCCAGCGGATTGGCGCGGGTCAGGCCATGATTGCTGGTGAGCGACAGCGCGTCCTCGACGACCGCGACCGCATTGTTGGTGACGGTAAGCTTGATGATGTTGGCTTCAGACGCGCTTAGTTCCACGCCGCCGTCGAAGTCTGCCGCGAAGCTTTCAATCAGGCGCGCATTGACGGTGAGGCGGGCCTCGATGGCGCCGACGATCTCCTGCACGCGCGGCAGCGTGGCCAGCGAAGCGCCGAGGTTGGATGGCACCCGGTTCTTGAGAAACCCAATCAGCCAGTCGCGCGCGGCACGCGCAATCCCGTCATAGATCGCGGCCACGAAGATCGAATGGACCGTGGCCTGGGTAAAATCAGGCACCCTCCATTCATCCGGCTTGCGCACGTCGATTTCATGGTCGAGCGGGAACACGACGTCATCGAATACCACATCATGGCTGCCGCTGGCGCGCAGCCCAAGATGATCCCAGGTCTCGACAATGCGCGTCCCCGGCAATCCCGCGGGAACCAGAAACAGGCCGACGCGCAGATCCGGCTCATCCGTTCTCGCCCACACCGCGTACCATTTCAGGATCGGCGCTCCGGTCGAATAGATCTTGCGCCCGCTGAGCCGCCATCCGGTGTCGGTCTTGCGCACGACCGTCGCCGGCAGGCCGCCGCGTGACGGTGAACCGAGATCGGGCTCGACCCGCAGGGCATTGATCAGCGCCACGCCTTCAACGGTCTCCCGCGCCAGCTTGCGGGCGAGGCGACCCGGCCAGCGCACGCTCCTCGCCATCACCAGGTGCTGAATATAATGCATCGACAGCACCAGCGCCGTCGACGGATCGGCCTTTGCGAAGATACCGATGATGCGCGCCGCATCGAGCGCTCCGGCTCCGCTACCGCCGAGCGCCGCCGGCACGGTGAGCGCCAGTAATCCGGCCTCGGACAGCCGGTCGAAATTCTCGAATGGAAAACTGGCGTCGCGATCGTGCTGCGCCGCCCGGACCGCGAATTCGGAAGCCAGCAGATTGGCCTTGTCGAAGACGGTCGGAGTTGCGTCCATCGGAAGCTCTTTGCGTATCGCGCTCACCATGTTGCGTCCAATCCGAGCAGCGCCAGAATGTTCCGGCGCAATTCCGCCAATATGGGATCGCCCCGGTGCCGGGGGTAGGGACGATCGACCGCGATATCCGCGGCGATGCGCGCGGGGCGCTCGCTGAATACGATCACGCGATTGGCCAGAAACACCGCCTCCTCGACATCATGGGTGACCAGCAGCGTGGTAAATCCGCTTTGCTGCCACAACGACGCCAGTTCAGCCTGCATGGTGATGCGCGTCAGTGAATCGAGCTTGCCTAAGGGCTCGTCGAGAACGAGGATCCTGGGGTCGTTGACCAGCGCCCGCGCCAGCGCCACCCGCTGCGCCATGCCGCCCGACAATTGATGCGGATAGGCCTTGCGAAAGCCTGATAGCCCGACGAGATCGATCGCCGCATCGACGCGATGACGCTGGCTCTTCAAAATGCCCTGGGCTTCCAAACCGAGCGCGACATTGTCCCAGACGCTCCGCCACGGAAACAGGGTCGGATCCTGAAACACCACGACCCGGGAGGGAAACGGCCCGGTGATCGGAGCGCCGTCTTCACGCAGCGTGCCCGACCGCGGCGGTTCAAGCCCCGCGACCAGCCGCAGCAAGGTCGATTTTCCGCATCCGGACGGGCCGAGCAAGGCGACGAACTCGCCCGGTTTCACCGCAAAGCTGACATTATCCAGTACCGGAAGGATCGCGCCGTCGATGTCGAAGGCATGGCTGACGCCTTCGACATCCAGCGACGCTCCGGCGACGGCCGGTGATGCGCGTTCCGCAATCGCGAGCGCTACCATTTGACGACACCCTTCTGCCAGACCAGCAACCGGTCGCGGGTCCAAAACAATAACGTGATCGCACCCGAGCACAGCAACGACATCACGATCAGCGCGGCATACATGTTGGCATAGGCCGCCCAGCCCTGGGCCCATTGCAGATACCAGCCGAGCCCGGCCTTGACCCCGATCATTTCGGCGACGACCAGTACGGCAAAGGACGATCCAAGCCCCATGAACAGGCCCACAAACACATGCGGCAGCGCCGCGGGAATGGCGACTTTCAGCACCAGGAATGATGGCCTGGCGCCCAGCGTCCGCGCCACGTCGTAATAGGCGTTGCTGACGCTGGCCACGCCGGACCAGGTCAGTACCGTGACCGGAAATGCGGTCGCCAGCGCGATCAGGAACGTGCTGGCACTCCAGCTCGATGGAAAGGTGAAAAATGCGAACGGAAGCCACGCCGTCGCCGGCAACGGCCCGATGAATCGCAACACCGGATGCACCCAATAACCGACACTGCGCGACCATCCGATCGCTACGCCGGTCAGGAATCCGACCGCCGCGCCGATCGCGTAACCGCCGAGCTGAAGCTTGACCGATGCAAAAGCGCTGTCGAGCAGCTTGGGCAGATCATCGGTGTAGACTTCGACAATGGCTTGCGGCGGCGGAAAGAAGGGCAGCGGCAGCCAGGCAAATTTTGCGGTCGCGACCTCCCATAGCGTCAGGAACAATCCGAGCACGATCAGCCACGGCGCGCGCATCCGCAGGCCTGTTCCGAAACGACCGAGCCTGCTTCCGCTCAATGTCGCGGCAAGAATGCCGCCGGCGATGACAAAGGCTGAGATGGCAAGTTCATGGGTTCGCGACCAGTCGCCGAGATCTTCCCAGCGCAGGCACGCAAATCCGAAACCGGCCCACGCCAGACTGGCGAATATGCCGGTCTTGCCTGCCAGAACCAATTCAGGAAGCGGCAGCCGGCGCCCCGCGAACGCCGCTCCCTCCTCCACCGATTGCGGGAACGCGGCGACCTTAGACGCCGAATACATCGACACAGATCCGCTCCGCAAATTTGGTTGTATCGGTGCTCGGCTTGAAGACGGAGACGAGCTTCAGATCGTCCGCATAGGCCTTGAGCTCCTGCTTGAGCACGGCTCCGACCGGGTGGTGATGATGGGTGTGATAGCGAACCATCGCCTGCAGATCCCCGAGGCTCGCGTTCTTGGGCGCGTAGGGCTGGAACGAGGCGGCGGCCTTGTCCGGATTCTCTGAGGTGAACATCGCCGCATCAAGCAACGCCTGCGTGATGGCGCGGGCGACCTGTGGCTCCTCCCGCACCAGGCTGCCGCGCAATCCGACGATGCAGCAACTCTTGTCCTTGTAGTCGCCGTCCAGATTGGAAGCGACTTCCTTGTAGGCAGAGTCCTTCAGCCAGAGATAGGCGATCGGATCGGAAGACAGGACCGCCTGGACCTCGCCCTTGTCGACGGCAAGCTGCAGCAGATTACCCGGATAGGCCCGCCAATCGACGTCCTTGTTGGGATCGATGCCCTGTTTGGCGAGCTGGATCGAGAAGAAATTCTTGTCCGGTCCGGCAAGATCCCCAACCCCGACAATCTTTCCCTTGAGGTCGGCCAGCTTGTCGACCCCTGAATTGGTACGCGACAGAACGCGCATGCAGCCGCCATGGGTGCCGGCCGCGATCTTGACATCGAAACCCTGTTCGAGCGGCTTCAGCCAGCGCAACGCCATGCCGAGGCCCGCGTCGGTCTTCCCGGTCGCGATCGCTTCCAGCAACTGGTCGGTCGAGCCGCTGTAGTTGACCAACTCGACGTCGAGATTCTGCTTCTGGAAAAACCCATGGTCGATCGCCACGGGCAGCGGCGCGAGACACACCGCGCCGGCGTTCCAGGACAATTTCAGCTTTCGTGGCGCGCCCGTGAGCGGGGCTGCGTCGGAGGCGGTCTTGCAGATCGGGAATTCCGAAAAATCGATGTCTGGCGTCACCGTGCGGAACGGAAACGCCTGCGCGCTGAACACGCCGATCGGCGCCGCGAACGCCGCTGCGGCGCCGGCGCGCAGCAATGTGCGGCGGTCCAGCAAGGCGTTGTCCCGCTTGTTATGTCCCGACATCAATCTCTCCTGCTTTTTAAGCGGCACCAAGCCACCATCGGCGCAGCGCATTGCAGCTACGGCCTGTTATTGCTTCGCGTTGGCTTCCGTGAATTGGACTTCCGTGAATTGACTTCAATCGCCGCGAGCTTCCAGTTCCCGCTCCATTGAATGGACGTTCAAATGATGCGACGCGGCATCGCCATCGTCAATGAAATGGAATTTTGAATGTGGAACCGAACGGAGAGATTATCTCCACAATTGCATTGTCCGGCGGTGCAACGGTTTTTGCCCTGTCAAAAAATGTGCAGCGTTCCAAATTCGATGCGACACGAACCTCTTCGCGCGAGCCAGCATTGAACAGTAGACAATCTCCACCGCAATTTGAAATCCGAGACGATCATTGTTCGGCTGCGGAAATATTCGGTCAGTCATTTCATTGACTGCGAGCCGGCAGCTCTTAGGCTTTACGCATCGAAGCCGCGCGCCAGATCAAGCCGCAGGGCAAACCAGAGAGATCCACGAGCATGAGCATCTTCAGTTTCAGACCCGCAATCCGCGCGCGCCTGCATAGCGTCGGCGCTGCGTTTTTCGGCGCGGCCGTCGGTTTCGCGATCACTGCATCGGCCCCGGCAGCCGAAATCGTCACGCTGCATGTCGGCGATCAAAAGGGCGGCAATCGCTCGCTTCTGGAGATCGCGGGGCTGGCCAGGGATTTGCCGTACAAAATCGAGTGGTCGGAGTTTCCCGCCGCGGCGCCGATTCTCGAAGCGCTCAACGCGGGTGCGCTCGACGTCGGTTACACCGGCGATCTCGCTTTCCTGACCGTGTATGCCGCCGGTGCGCCGATCAAGGCCATCGGAGGCACCCGCGCCGACGCCAGGACGCAGGCGATCCTGGTGCGCAATGACTCTCCGATCAAAACCGCCGCCGATTTGAAGGGCAAGCGACTGGCGGGAACGCGCGGTGGCTGGGGCCAGTTCCTGATCGACGCCACGCTGGAGAAGGCAGGACACAGGGCTGACGACGCGACATTCGCGCCGCTCGGTCCGGTGGACGCCAAGATCGCACTGATCGCCGGCTCGATCGACGGCTGGGCGGTGTGGGAGCCCTACGTGTCCTATGCCACGCTCAAGGACCATGCGCGCATCATCGCCGACGGTGAAGGCCTGACGCCCACCATCACGTTCCTGGTTGCCTCCGACCAGGCCATCGCCACCAGGCGGGCCGCGGTGCAGGATCTGGTTCAGAGACTCAACAAAGCGCGGCTATGGTCGCTGGACCATCTCGGCGAATATGCCAAAAGCACCGCCGAGTTGACCAAACTGCCGGAAGACGTGTTGCTGAGCGCCTATACGGCGCAGCGCACCAGCCCGATCGTCATCGATGCTGCTATCGTCAGGGAGGTTCAGGAAGCTTCCGATCGCGCCACCCGATATGGCATTCTTTCCAAAACGCTCGATGTGAGCAAAGCGGTCGATCGCAGTTTTACCGCAGCATCGGCCGGATCCAACTGACGCGGGAAACCAGGGCCGGCGTCCACCGCCGGCCCCATCTACTGCGTGGTGCTCATGCGCCTTAGTTCGGGTGAAACACCAGCGTCCGCAGCTCAATGCTCTCGCGCGGCGGGGCATCGGAAGGCGTGGTCGGATCGGCAAAGGCGCTGTGGGGCGCGAAGCGGGCCCGTCCGTCGGTTTTGGAATCAAAGCATTTCAGCAACAGGGCTTCATCAACGGTCATCCTGGGTACGTAGAACCATTGATGATCGGGATAGTATTTGACCGAGTAGGTTTCGCCGACGCGATTGGGATAGACCAGATCGGAAGCCACCAAATCGTCAGGATGCACCGTGCGGGCATCGCAGACCGCCAATGGCGAGTCGAGCAGTGGCCCGCGAATCGGCCGCCACAGATTGATAATCTGAACCCTGCCCTTCAGGAGTTCGTCCGCTTCGTCTGGAAGGAGATCGCGGACACGTTGCGGACCGGATTTCGCGGTGTGATCCACATGCACGCGCGCGACCGGCTGGCGCAGCAGGTTGCCATCGCGATCGGCGGCGCCATCGACGCGCTTGCGTACGGTGTGATCGAAGACGAACACCCGGTCGGCGCCGGTCGCGGCTTTGATCAGCCGCTCCGCCTCCGGATAATAGACATCCCTGATTTCGTGTTCGTCGTAGAAGTCCTTTACCGAACTTTTTTGCGTTACCAGGGCAAACCCTTCCCGATCGAGCGAAACCGTCTCGCTGATCGGACGAAGGTCATGAATTGGCACGCTGTGCGGTTCCGGCACGATGTTCGACCTCGGCCCGCCGGACGGCGGCTCGAAGGTATAGGTTCGCGGCCGGTCCAGGGGCGGCGTCAGATAATTGAGGTCGGCCGTCACGAACGACAACGCCGCGATGTTTTCGTTTTGCAGTCCCATGTTGTTCTCCTTTTTGTTGGTTGTGGTCTTATTTTTGATTGTGGTCTTGCGTTTTAAAAAGGCTCCCTGAATGGCCGCAGGTCCAGCGGTAGCACCGCGGTGTCCAGACTCAATCTGTGCCGGTCGGTTGGCTCCGCCAATGGCTTACGGAAAATAAGATTGCTGTCATGCAATCCGCCCGCGCGGAGAAAGATTCTTCCAGGAACCGCGCGCGCGGGATGAAGTCCTTATTGTCCCGGAGCGCCTCAGGTTGAACTGGAAATGTGAACGTCGTCGCAACCAGCGCGGGGGCAATCAGATTTCATCTTTGGTCGGCCGCATCGGGAGAATGTTGTGTGCGCAGCGTGCTCAAATTTTGGAATTCAAAAATAGAGCCGGCGTGATCATTGTTATGTACTGCCAGACATCCCACGCGGGAGAGACAAAATGCCGCTTTATGTCGTGCGTCATCTCGGCGGAGAATTCGAAGAACTATCGTGCTTTCGACAACTGGAGGACGAAGGCGCGGCGCTGTATTTCAATATTGTTCACGGCGCGAAAGTTCGCAGACGATTCACCACTGAAGGAGCGGGCGACAAGTGTACGGATTATGTGCTTGTCGCAAGAGAAGCCGGAACCGGCGGATTCATCGAAGAAAGAGAAATTGCCCTGTTTGACGCGTCGTGAGGTTTCCCTCACTCCGCTCGCGTCAATCACGTGCCGCGAGCGGTTAGGCTTGCCTCGTCGTCAGATCCTTACGCGGCACCCCCGACGGTTCCCACGATCACATCCTTGCCGTCGCGGATGACCTGATGCAGGAACGGCCGGCCGAGCAATTCGCCGCGCTCGTCGAATTTGAGATCCTGTCCGGCACCGGTGAAATCGATCGCCTCGCCCTTGCGCACCAGCGCCAGCGCCTCGGCACCGGTCGCGACTTTCGTTCCCGGTCCGTTGGTGACCCGAATGATCTCCCTGGCGAATTCAACCGGATTTGCCGATTTGGCTTTCTCGATCGCAACCGCGAGCACGTTGATGGCATCGTATTGCAGGGCCGCGAATGGAAATACCGTACCCTCGGGAGCGCCGATCGCCTTGACGAAGGCCTTGTATTCCGGGCGATCCAGCGGACTGATCGGCTGGACATGCTCGATCCCCTCGGCGACTTCCTTGCCGACATTCTTGACGAACGGGCTGCTGCCGTCGATTCCGGCTGCCGCCGCAATCGTCAACGAGAATACTTTTCCCTTGTAGCCGCCGCGATAGATTTCCTTGGCGATCGAGGTGAACTGGTTGACGTATCCCGGCACAAAGACGGCGTCGGGCTCGGCGGCATAGACCTTCTCGATCTCGGCGCGGTAGGAGGGCTGGTCCGGCTTGAATTCCACGTCCGACACGACTTTCGCACCGCCCTGCTCGATCGTCTTGAGAAACGACGGAATCATGGAAGCCACGAACGGGTTCTGCAGATGCAAGAGGCCGATCTTCTTGTATCCGCCCTTGAGGACCGCGCGCGCCGCCGGCTCTCCCCAGCTCGACGCGCGGGCCTGAAAGCGCCACACCAGACCCTTGGTGTCGCCCTCCGTCACTTCGTCCGCCGATCCGAGCGCGGTGAGGACCACATTCTTTTCAAGCGTCAGCGGGCGGACGGCCAGAATCGGCGCCGATCCCCAGATCGCGGTAATCGCAACCACCTTGTCGATATCAAGCAGCTTGCGCGCCGCCTTCACGGCCGCGGTCGCGCTGGTCTCGTCGTCCTCGACGAACAGTTCTATTTTGCGACCGCCAAGCACGCCTCCGGCGGCGTTGATCTGGTCCGCGGCAAGCTTTGACGCCTTGACGATATCGGCGCCATAGGGGCCGCCGCCGCCGGTCAGCGGGGCCAGCACGCCGATCCGGATCGGCTCGTTCGCCTGCGCCTGTGCAAGATACGGCGCGAAGGGCAGCGCGGCGATGCCACCCAGCAACGAGCGACGAGAGACAAAAAGGCTCATGGGATGTTCCTTGTTCAGAAGTATTATTCGGCGGCTTCGCGAACCACGACGCCCTGTTCGATATCGAATTGCAGAATGTCGTTGAAACGGTTGAAGGCCCCGCACAGCGCGATGCGCCAGGTCAGTTCGACGATCTGCGCTTCGGAGAAATGCTCCCTCAACCGGGTGAAGACCTCATCGCGGGTCCGGTTCCAGTTGTTGGTGACCGCGATCGCATATTCGACCACGAGCTTGTCGACATCATCGAGCTCGGGATGGTCCTTGTAGTCGAGCAGGCGCTCAGCGCCCTCTTCCGACACCCCCTGGATCGCCAGCTTCGGCGCGTGGTGCGATACGCAGTAGGTGCACTTGTTCAACAGCGAGACCGTGACCAGCGCCAGTTCAAGGTAGCGCTTTGAGACCACCGCCTCGTCCGCAAGATCGACCAGCAGCGACCAGACATGCTTGAAGATCGGTGGCCGGTGCGCCATCACGCCCGCCTGGTTTTCGAACGCGCCGTAAGTCGTCATCTTGTCCCACAGCGGCCGCAGCTCGGCCGGCAAATCCGCCTTGGTCTTGATCGATACGCGCGACATGGCTTTCTCCGTTAGTCAGGAATGGGAGCTGGATGGACCGGCTTTTGAACCGACAGGCGATACTCGGACGACAGGCCGTCAGGCCTGAAGATCAGGATCAGGATAAGGCCCGCGCCGATCATCGCCAACCGCAGCGAAGCCGCCTGCTGTGCGGAAAGAAAAGGCACGAAATCCTTCAGGAATCGCGTTCCCTCCAGCAGGACCATGACCGTGCACGCCCCCACCAGCAGACCGCGATTTGAGCCCTTGCCGCCGACGATCACGGTCATGAAGGCATAGACGGTAATAAAACCTGCGAATTCACCCGGATCGATGTAGGTGAAATAATAGGCGTGCAGTGCGCCTGCGAGGCCCAGGACGGCGCCCCCGATCGCGAATGCCTTGACCCGCAACGCCAGCACGTTCTTTCCGAGCGTTGCAGCCACCACATCGTCCTCGCGTACCGCGCGCATCGCCCGCCCGAACGGCGAACGGATGATCCGGTCCAGAACCAGATACGCGATCGCAACCAGTATCAGGCACAGGGCCAGGAAGAAGCCCTCGTAATATTCACCACCAATAAGACCGACCAAAGGCCGCGGGATATCGCGAATGCCGTTGGTGCCTCCCGTGAGCCAGGTCTCATTCATCAGCACCAGCCGCACCGACTCGGAAAACGCCAGCGTGGTAATGGCCAGATAGTCCTCGCGGAGCCTGATGGTGGCCAGCGACACGATCGCCGAAATCGCGGCCGTCACCGCGATGGCGGCTACGGCCGCCGTGAATCCGTCGACGCCCTGCTTCGACAAGATCGCCGCGGTGTAGGCACCGACGCCGTAAAATCCGGCCAGACCGAAATTGATCATCCCGGCCTGTCCCCACTGCACATTGAGGGCGAAGCCGATCAGCACCGCCAGCGAGACAAATGTCAGGATCGCAACGAGATACCCTGTCATCTTCGAATTCTCACGGCACCGAACAGGCCTTGGGGCCGCATCAGCAGAACCAGTACCAGCACCACAAAGCTGATGCCCTGACGATAGGTCGTGGATACCGCCAGCGCCGAGGTCTCCTCGACGAGCCCGATGATCAGGGCGCCCACCACGGCGCCAAAGGGATTGCCGAGACCGCCGATCACCGCCGCTGCAAATACCGAGACCAGGTAGTTCATGCCGATCAGCGGATCGACAATGCCATCGAGCGCGATCATCACGCCGGCGAGCGCCGTCAACACGCCCGAAATCGCCCAGGTCCAGTCCACGGTTCGCGCGCGCTCGATGCCGCGCACCTCGGCCAGATCCGGATCGTCGGAAATCGCCCGCATGGCGCGGCCAAGTCGCGTGCGCTTGAGCAGGAACGCAACAGCCGCCATCGCCGACAAGGCGACCACCGCGATCTGCAATTGTTCGTGGTTGAGGCGCAGGCCGTGCCAGATCAGCGGCCGGGCCACCGGCACATCGAGGGTGCGGACATCCGCGCCGTAGAAAAACCGAAGCACGTTCTCCAGCACGAACGCGACCCCCATCGACGCCACCAGCAGCGTGACGTGGTCGGCGTTGCGGATCCGGCGATAGACGCCGCGCTGGATCGCGATCGCGATCAGCGCGAGACCAACCGCCGCCAGCGGCGCAGCCAGCACAATCGGCGCGCCCAGTGATGTGTTGGCGATATAGGCGAGGTAAGCGCCCGTCGTGATCATCGCCCCGATCGAGAAATTCGCAAAATTCAGGATTCCATAGGTCAACGACAGCGCGATCGCCGGCAGCGCGATCAGGAGACCCGACACCAGGCCGTTAAGCAGCGCTTGCATCATCGCTGACCCTTTCCTGACCGGAACCTGCGGATTTTTCTTTCGCTCCGCCCAGGAACAGCGACCTCACATCCGGGTCCGACAGAAACACGCTCGCGTCCCATTTCCCCCTGATGCCGCCGGCCACCAGCAGGATGACATCGTGGGAGACCCGCATCGCCTCGATCAGATTTTGTTCGATCATGATCACGGTGACGCCAGCACGGTTCACCGCCGCCACGGCGTCGAGCATGGTCGTGACATAACGCGGTGAAAGCCCCGCCGAGGGTTCGTCGAGCAGCAGCGTGGTCGGCCCGGGAATCAGGGCGCAGCCCATAGCCAGCATCTGCCGCTGGCCGCCGCTCAGGGTCCCTGCGGCTTCACCCAGCCGCGCGGATAAATCCGGAAAGAGGTCGAGCACGCGGTCGCGCGCCGCATTGAATTCCTTGTCCGCTGCCTTGCGGCGAATGAATTCGAAGCCGATCCGCAAATTTTCTCCGATCGTCAGATTCTTGAAAACATTGCGCTCCTGCGGAACGTAACCGAGGCCTGCCAGCGCCCGTTGCGGCGGCGATAAATGCGTAATGTCCCGGCCGTCGGTCAGAATCTGGCCCAATCGAG
>NZ_JBEKCZ010000036.1:0-32212 GCF_050014615.1 Bradyrhizobium sp.
GCGACGGCGGAGCAAGACAATCGAATTGCGAGGGTGATGATGGCGTGATGCGAAACGGTCGAGCCGTCGATTGGGACAACCCGCTGTTGGGTCATGGGCGTAAAAGCCCGTGCGAATGATTGGGACCCGATCCGCGGACTACATCAGGGCCAGCGGTCATGGTGCCGCGCAAACAGGCCGGACACATGACTTGCACCCGACCGCAAGCCCAACGTCAGATTTTTCTTGCAATGCGGGCGTCGTCCACACATGACCCTGAACGGACCTCCGGCGAGAGCAATCGTCGCCTTGCCATTCCTATTTAGTCGATGAGCGGTAGAGTGCGAGAAAGCTTTCAAAGGACGCCGTAGAATCTCTCGGAATTATGAAGGGCAACTCAGTTCCTTCGGAAATACCGAACGCATTTCCCTTTCTGTACTCGTAAACCTGATCGTACCCTCGGGAAAGTAAGCGAACTAATCCATCAGCAATCCGACAATTGTCAGTCTGGTATTGCGGCAACAAGTACTTGTCGTGGCGACAGAAGACCTGAACCCGTTGATATTTTCGCGTGCCGCGAAAGTTCGAAATCATGAAACGATCGTGAATAGACCAGCTTCCAGAATCAAATTCGTTCTTTCCGGAAGCGCGCCATTCATAGTAGTGGCGATCAGTATCGAGATAGATGATCTCGTTCTCGTACGAGCGCGCGGGAGCACCCGACCTCGCTCTATTGTAAGAAAATAAGATCGTAGCATCTCTCAAATAGTCAGAGATTTGTTCGGCCGTTGGATATATATTTTCAAAAAAGTGTGCTTTCTCTGCCTCGTTCATAGTGCCGATGTTGTCGATGTCATTGTAGATCACGAACTCGTTGTACTTTGCCCATACGAAACTACATGAGCCCAAAAGCACTATTGACGTGACCACTCTTATCAATGATCGCTTATTAATCTTCATGTCCAGTGTGGTCTGATAGTCGTGAAATAGACCAGATCATTTCGGCTAAGCTCGTGAAACACACCCCCACGATTTGCACGTAAAACGTGTGTTTGTCTAGTGCGGGGCTGCCGCAATTATTTGGAAACGCCTTTCATTGGGTGCCGTCCGCAGTTGGCACATCGCGAGATTCAGCCGCGTCGCAGAATTTGGTCGTTACCGGCGTCATAGCCGACGTCGAGCAAACCTAACCCGCCAGCGCTCAATACTGAGTACGCGCCCCGGACCGCCCTGGCCGCTCACGGCTTTCCGCGTTCCCCGATGCTTCCCGTCGCGATGTCGGTGTCGCAGGATGCCTTGCCGCGCTCCGGCGCCTTGCACCTGTAAACGCTGCCGGTGAGGCGGTCGATCAGCCACACATTATCGTCGGTGGCGCTTTCCATGCCGACAAACCTGGTGCCGACGGCTGTGATCAGCGTCGACAGCAGGATGGCCACGGCAATGAGGCCTGCGCCGATCAACACCGGCATCGAAACTCCCGAACGATCCGGCGTGACCGGGCGATACCCCTGATATTCGTTTGATCTTTTGGGCGACTGAAACAGGGCCAGGTTACTTCACTCACTTTGTTCTCTGCACGGCCGTTCTTCTTAACGGCGCATCTGGCCGATTTATTGTCAGCACCCCGGCGCTCCAGCGACCGCTTTGCGACCGGAATCGCCGCCACGACAACCCTGCCGATCGGCGCCGGCTCGCGCCAAGGGGCGGATTTCCTAAATTTAATGTCGCCGGTTTTCGGGATGCGAAGGGCCTCGACAAGCCCGGGAAATAAGGACTTTTCAGCTCTGGATCCTGCACCTATCGGCGCATGTGACCCAAATCACATTCAACGTATCGAACCCGCCGTATCGTCCCAGCATCCAAATGCCATCAGACGTAACAGCGAGGATACGACCATGACCAGCCTGCTCAGACTTTCCGGTTTAACGGCGATCACGCTTACAGCCGCGCTGTCGATGACGGCCGGTCTTGCCATCGCCGGCGACAATGTTTCCGCCGATCAAATCGTCAATGCGTTGCAGCCGAAGCCGTTGACGCGCGGCCTCTCCGCCGGGCCGCAGGTCGACCCCTCGGTCAAGGCCAAGGAAATCGGCTTCGTCCAGACGCTGCGCAACCGCAAGACCCGGTCGCTCTCGCTCGGCGAGCGCGAGGAAATCGCGGAGATCGCCTCGACCAAGCCGAAGATCGATCTCGATATCCAGTTCGACTACAATTCGGCCGAGATCAGCAGGGCCTCGATGCCTTCGGCGCAGGAACTCGGCAAGGCGCTCTCGAACGCCAGCCTCAAGGGTTCGACCTTCGTGGTCGCCGGTCACACCGATGCGATCGGCAGCGAGGCCTACAACCAGGACCTCTCCGAGCGCCGCGCCGATACGATCAAGCGTTTCCTGGTCGACAAATACGGCATCAACGGCACCGATCTCGTCACCGTCGGCTATGGCAAGGACAAGCCGAAGGATCCGAGCGCGCCGATGGACCCGACCAACCGCCGCGTCCAGGTCGTCAACATGGACACCAAGACCGCGTCGAAGTGACGGTTACAGCGCTACCCCGCCTGCCTGATGCGGCAGGCGGTAGCGGACTCGGGGATGTTTCGATAATCAGGCGGATGGCCGGCTTGTCGAAACCGCGGATGCGGGATGACTGATTAAGCTACGGGGATCATGACCATGAAATCGTATGTTACCGGCTTTGTTCTCGCGGGGTTGCTCATTGCAGGCTCGATCCTCCCGGGCCATGCCGAAGATGCGGCGCAGCCCAAGGAACCCGCGGCACCGGCAGCCACCCAAACCGAGCCGACGCCGCCGAGCGTGCCACGTCCGTCGCTGGTGCCGAAGGCCGCCGAGCCGGCATCACCGGAGGCAACAACCGATGCGCCGCCGTCGCAACAGCGTTTCGCCCATCGTCACTACCGGCGATACGGCAGCTATCGCGCCGCGTATTGGCAGCCGTTTCCGATCTACTGGCCGCATCTTTACCGCAACCGGATCCATTGGAACCGGATACCCTGGATCATCCGCTTCTGACGCGATGCTATTTTCTATCTGATCATTGGCGAGCTAAAATTTGGGCAGGCTAGAATTTCTCGAGTCGGCGCGCGTCCGGCGCCTGGCTCAAATCCAGTTCTGGAAAATCATCAGCCGGTTGAAAGTCTCCATCGACGTTCCCACGAACGCCGCCGAGATCGGCAGCATGGCCGCAAACCCGGCGAAGGCGACCGCGACAAAGGCCCATAACAACCAGCTGGGGCTGTTGCCGCGCCGCAGGAGATATACCAGCGCGAGGCCCGCGAACGTCGCCGACGGCAGGTAATAATACAAAAATCCGAGCGTCCGCGGCAGCAATGCCCAGGCCAGATAGGGCCCGGCATAAAACGACAGGATCAAGAACGCATCGGCGCGGCGCGTCACGACCCAGTCACGCAGGCACACCGCCAGCGCCGGCAAGGCCGGCCACAACACCAGCGGATTGCCGAGCAGGACCACCGCCGCGATCCGGTCGTCGTCGATCTTGTCGAACAGATACCAGACCGGCCGCAGCAAAAAAGGCCAGGACGGCCACGCGCTCATATAGGTGTGGCCCGCGATCGCGGTCGTGGTGTTATCGCCGAAGATCCGGCGCTGCGCCTCGATCAGGTCGGAAAGCGACCATCCATAAAGGGGCACGAAGGCAGCGAGATAGACCACGGCCGGAACGAGCACGAAGCACGCGGCGAAATGCGCGGCTCTGAAATCGGGCCAGAGACCCGGCCGGTACCAGTCATCGGCGTTGCCGTCGGCGAATTGCGTTCGCCATCCCTGCATCAGGCGGATCACCGCGACGATGACCATGCAGGTCGCGAGCACGAACGATCCGCTCCATTTGCACGCCATCGCGAGACCGCAAGCCAGTCCGGTCAGGCCGAACCAGAGCTGCGGCCTTAGCTTGCGGAAACCATGCATGAACGATGCGATCGCAAACAGGCCAAAGGCCAGCGCGAAAATATCCAGCATCGCGATCCGCGACTGCACGAACACCATCTGGTTGAAGAAGGCCAGCAATGCGGAAGCCACCGCCGGCCCCCGCGCGCCAAACAGCGCGAGGCCGCAGAAATACATCGCGACAATCGCCAGCGCCCCGAACAGCACGCCCGGATAGCGCCAGCCCAAGGGATTATCCCCGAAGCTCCTGATCGACAGCGCGATCAATTGCTTCGCCAGCGGTGGATGCATCGGGTTGAGCTGCGGCGCCGACGGCGCCGGCTCCAGCATCTGTCTGGCGGCCGGAACGTAATGCACTTCATCGAAATAGAATTTATCCGGTGTCGTCACGCCCACCAGCAGCGCGAAATGCGCGGCGAAGAAGATGATTACGGCAATGATGGCGTTCCACATCATCGAATGAGCGGGAACAGAAGGTGATTCGCGCACGATATTCACGGATTGATGGCGTTGCACCCGCCGAGTGTGGACGGACCGAATATTTAAGTCCATCGCATTGAACGCATTTCGATTTCGCCGTCACTAACCATCGGGCTCGCAACACGCCGCTTGTGATAAATCTGCAACATCGCATGCAGACGCGATCCGGTACGATCAACGGGATAATCGATCGGTCATGCAATGAACTGGCGTTACGGCGTTCTCCTTGTCTCCGCGCTTTGTCTGGCGACGGGGCTCGCGGCTGGCTCTGCTCATGCGCAGGCGCGCGTCGGTGAAGCGGCAATCATCCAGAATCAAGTCGTCCGCGTCGCGGGATCGGCAACCAGCCAGATCAACGTCGGCGACGGCGTGCTGCGCGATGAAATCGTGCGCACCGGCCTCGAAAGCGCGGCACGGCTGGTGATGGCCGACAACACCAATCTGTCGCTCGGCCCTAACGCGACGATCACGCTCGACCGCATTGTGTTCAACGACGAACATACCTACCGCGATATCGCGGTCAAACTGACCGCGGGCGCGTTCCGCTTCGTCACCGGAAATTCGGAAAAGGCCGCCTACCAGATCACCACGCCAATCGCGACCATCGGCGTGCGCGGCACCATCCTCGATATTCTGTCGCAGCGGGGCAAGACCACCGTGGTGCTGCAGGAAGGCGCGTCGCGGGTCTGCGCGACCGGCGGTCAGTGCATCGAGTTGACGAAGCCCGGCGATACCGCCGTCATCACCGCCGCCGGCGGCAAGGTCACGATCAAGAAGGTCAACATCCCGCCCTGGAACTTCGCCGCGAACTGCGCGGCGGTGGCGGGACTTTGCACCGTCACGAATTTTGCCGATGCCACTCCCACGGTAACCCCTCCCGTCGATGACGGCAGCGATCCCACAGGCATGCTGTGCGGACGTTGACGATGGCCAACCTCATCCGCCGCTTGATCGTGTCGGCCGCATTCACCGCGGCGATTGCGCTGGTGCTGGTTCAGGTGCAAACCGTTCCGGCCTCCGCGCAATCGCCAAGTCCATCGCCAAGTCCGTCACCGAGCCCTTCGCCGTCTCCAACACCCACACCAACACCCTCGCCAACCACCGCGCCTTCGCCGACGCCGACCGGTGCGAATTCCAGCGCGGGATCGATCGGCGGCCTGGCCAGTCAACGCTTCAACCAGATGATCACCAACCGGGTACTCGGCACCGTACTCCTGGGCGTCAACGAGCAGGTCAATTGCAGCGACTGCGTCAGCGCGTTCGGCTCAGCCGGGTCGTTTTCGGCCGGCATTCACGGCCGCAAGGAGCTGACCCCCAATCTGTCGCTGCTGGCGGGCATCGCCTATACCCAATTCAGCGAGGGCGGATACAGCGTCACCAGCGCGCCGATCGGGGCGTTCGCGCTGCGCTACGATTTTGTCGACTGGGGATCGTCACGGCCGTTCTTCGATATCGGCACCCTCCTGTCGCCGTTCGAGAAGGTGCGCTACGGCCGCAGTTACGCGACCAGTCTCGGCGCGGTTTCGCTGGATGGCGAGACCAGCAGCAGCGACTATGGCGTCTATGGCCGGGCGGGCTGGATCAGCCGCGTTTCGCCGCGCGACGAACTCGCAGCCTCCGTCGAGGTCTGGCAACTGTGGCAGCGGGTCAACGGCTACACCGATCCGGCGGCCGCGTTCGATCCCTTCAGCGCCTCCATTCCAACCGGCACCGATCGAACCAACCTCGTCAAACTCGGCGGGCAATGGACGCATCTGCTCGGCGACAGCATCGAGGGCAACATCAATGGCGGCTTCGTGCAGTCGTTTGCGGCCCATTCCGGCATTGTCGCTACCGTGACCGGCGACGGCACCGTGGTGCCGACGATCGGAAACCAGAGCTGGTTCGAATATGGCGGCCGCCTCGGCTTCCGCATCACCAAAGGCTGGGTCGCCGATCTCTTCATCAACGGCACCATCGGCCCGCAGCCGGTCGGCAACACAATCCATGGCGGCGTCGGGTTGCGGGTGAACTACTGAGGCAGGCACGGCTTCGGAGAACCGAAGCGTGTGTTCATTTTCGTAATCGACAATCGCAATCCGGTTCCGCGGGCTCGCATCACAAGGTGTTGCACGCAGGCTCCGCTGCGTCCGCGTCCGATCCGGATATGCTATCGATAAGCCGTCGAGGCGGCGTAACGGTGGGCATCATCAGGAGCGGACAATGTCACAGACGGTTGCCGGCCAATTGGTCGGTGCGCTCGAACAGGTCGGCGTCAAGCATATTTTCGGATTGATCGGCGATTCCCTGAACCCTCTGGCCGATGCGGTCAGGCAAAGCCGGATCGAGTGGATCGGCGTTCGTCATGAAGAGGGCGCCGCGCTCGCCGCCGCCGGCCAGGCCAAGCTCACCGGGCAACTCGGGGTTTGCGCCGGCACCACCGGCCCCGGCAGCAATCATCTGGTGGCAGGCCTCTATGAGGCGAGTCGCGACCATGCGCCGGTGCTGGCGCTGTCGGGTGAAATGTCACGCAAGCTGCAAGGCACCGACTTCATTCAGACCACCGTCCCCGATCTGCTGTTTCGCGACGTATCGCTCTACACCGAAACCATCTCGACCGCGGCGCAGGCGCCGGCCGTGATCCATCAGGCGATCGCGGCCGCCTATGCCGGCCCCGGCGTCGCGCATCTGACGCTTCCCCAGGACGTGCTGTCGGAAAAAGCCGACGGCGCGGTGTCGAGCGTCGCCACGCTCAAGCCGCGATCCGAATTTCCCGCCGCCGCCGCCGATATCGACGACATGGCGCAACGCATCGACCGGGCCGGCAGCGTGGTGATCATGTGCGGCGCCGGCTGCCGCGATGCCGCCGATCTGCTGCGCGCCTTGTCGGACCGGCTGAAGGCACCCCTGATTCATTCGGTGCGGGGCAAAGAACTGATGCCCTACGACGACCCGCGATGGATGGGCGGGCTCGGCATGATCGGCACCAAGCCGGTATATCGCGCCGTACAGCATTGCGACCTGCTGCTGATGGTCGGCACCGATTATCCCTATTCCAATTTCCTGCCGACCAAAACGACGGTGATCCAGATCGACCAGCGGCCGCAAGTCCTTGGACGCCGCGCGCCGACCGTGCTCGGCGTCACCGGTTCGGCACGCCCGACCCTCAAATTGCTGCTCGACAAGGTCGCGGCCAAAACCGAAACCAAATTCTGGGACCGGGTCAGCCATGAACGCCAGAAATGGGATGAGATGCTGGACAAGCAATCCGATCCGGCGCGCAGCAAGGATCGCATCCATCCCCAGGCCGTGGCCCGCGCTGTCAGCGACGCCGCCCGCCGCGATGCGATATTTGTTCTCGACACCGGCTTGAACACGCTGTGGTCCGCAAACTGGATCCGACAAACCGGGTCGCAGCGCATCATCGGCTCGTTCAACAACGCTGCGGTGGGCACCGCGCTGGCCCAGGCCAATGGCGTGCAGGCGCTGGATCGTTCGCGCCAGGTGATTGCGCTGACCGGCGACGGCGGCTTCAACATGCTGATGGGCGAATTCATGACCGCGGTACATCACAAGCTGCCGGTCAAGGTGATCGTCTACAATAATTCCGCGCTCGGGTTGATCACGCTGGAAGCCGAAAGCGTCGGCATCGTGCCGTTCCGCGAAGCTATCGAATTTCCGAATCCGGATTTCGCGGCGCTGGCGCGCGCCTGCGGCGGCCACGGCTTTACCGCGCGGCAACCGCGCGACTTGAAGGCCGCGATCCACGACGCTCTCGCCGTCGACGGCCCGGCGATCGTCGATGCCGTCGTGGTCGCCAACGAAATGCCCAACATGCCGCACGTCGAACTGGAACAGGTCGGGCATTTCGCCATCGCCAAGATCAAGGAAGCCGTTCTCGCCGTCACCGGCGGGTGACGCTATTGAGGCTTCCCGCTTCAGCACCTGCCCTCGTGGATCAGGCGGCTGACCTGCCGTCATACGCCTGCTTCAGCGCTGCGATGTCGAGTTTGATCATTTGCATCATCGCCTGCATCGCGCGCTCGGCGCCCTTGCGATCGGGACCACCCAGCAATTCCGGCAACACCGACGGGACGATCTGCCAGGACACGCCGTAGCGGTCCTTAAGCCAGCCGCAGCGCTCGACCTGCCCGCCATTGGACGACAGCGCGTCCCACAGGCGATCGACCTCGGCCTGATCGGCGCAGTCGATCTTGAACGAAATGGCGTGGGTGTATTCGAACCGCGTGCCGCCGTTCAGCGCCATATAGTCCTGGCCGGCCAGCGTGAACTGAACCACCAGCACGGTGCCGGCCTTTCCGGCGGGACCGTCAACGAGGTTCTTCTGGATCCGTTCGATCCGCGAATCCGGCAACAGCGAGACGTAGAATGTCGCGGCCTCCTCGGCCTCGCCGTCGAACCACAGGCAGGGTGTAATCTTCGACATCGGTTAAATCCTCCAGGAGTTGCTTCGACCCTCCGAGGACGAACGCCGGAGCGCCGATCCGACATCCGGTTTGGAATTTCGCCATCAGTCATTCCGGGGCGAGCGCAGCTCGAACCCGGAATCTCGAGATTCCGGGTCTGGTGCTAACGCACCATCCCGGAATGACGTGCCCCCTTACGTCGCGATCGGCGCCGGCATGGTCAGAAACGCCCGGGCCACGTGCCAGAACAATTCGCGGTTGGTCGCCAAGGTCACCGAATGGGCGGTGCCGGGAAGAATAATGAACTGGCGGTCGCCATTGGGCAGCAGATTGTAAAATTCCTCCAGGTCGGCGACGGTAGCGATTCCGTCAAATTCGCCGCGCACCAGCAGCACCGGCGACATCACCTTCTGCGGATGCACGACCGGCAGATTGGCGGTCATGTCGAGATAGGTGCCGGTCGGAATCTGGTCGCCGAACGGCATCTCCGCATCCGCCAGCGCCTCGACGGCGGCGATATCGCTGGTACCGGGTTTGTCGCGGGTCGCGATCGAGCGGATCATGTCGCGGTCGCGCTTGCGCATGTTGTGGGTGCGGTAATAGTCGAGCTGCTCGGCGCGCTTGGTCAGGGTCGGCGATCCCTCGCCCTTGTAGGTGAAGGCGGCCAGGATCAGCCGGTCGGCGCGTTCGGGCGCGACCATGGCGTAGGCGCCGGCACGCAGCGCGCCGGAGGACTCGCCGAGGAAATGGGCTTTCTTCAGGCCGGTCTCGCGGGTGACGACTTCCATCGCGACCTTCAGATCTTCAACACCGCTGGCGATGTCGGAATTGCCGGAGGTGCGCCCCGACTTGCCGTAATTCTCGTGATCCATGGTCCAGACATCGAACCCATAACGGGCAAACACATCCATGACGGAGTATTCGCCATGGCCGGGCACATGGAGATCGTAGGTCCGCGAGGTGACCGACGAACCATGGACCATGAACAGCACCGGCCGGGACGGCTCGCCGGCCTTGGGCGCGCCGAGCCGCTTGCGGAACATCCACAAGGGAACGTCGCCCTTCTTGGTCCAGTACTCGCTGCTCCAGATCTCGCCGCCTTCCGCCGCGGCCGCGCCTTGCACCGGCAGCGTGCCGGCCAATCCTGCGGCCACCAGACCAAGCCCCGAGCCCTTGATAACGGCGCGCCGCGCCAGCAATTGATTGAGATATTTCACCAGTCCCTCCGATCACATGTTCTTGATTTTGCGGATTTCGTTACGGCGCTGCAGCGCGGCATTCCCTGAAGTCTCAAGAATAACCCTAGCAGACGACATGCGCGCCCGGAAGCCACGCCATGGGAATTCGGCTATGCGCCGCCCGGCGCAGCCACCAAACCTACTTCGCCTCCGCGGGATCGCGGTGCACGGGATCGATCCACAACACGGTCTCGGGCTTCTCGACCGGCTCGATGTCGAGATTGATCGCGACCGCCTGGCCGTCGCTGCGCACCAGCACGCATTCCAGCACCTGGTCGGGACTGGCGTTGATCTCCTGATGCGGCACGTAAGGCGGAATGAAAATGAAATCGCCGGGATTGGCTTCCGCGGTGAATTGCAGCTGCTCGCCCCAGCGCATCCGCGCCTTGCCCTTGACGACATAGATGATGCTCTCGAGATGGCCGTGATGATGCGCGCCGGTCTTGGCATCGGGCTTGATGGTCACGGTGCCCGCCCACAATTTCTGGGCGCCGACGCGGGCGAAATTGATCGCGGCCTTGCGGTCCATGCCGGCGGTCGAGGGCACGTTGGGGTCGAGCTGGTCGCCGGGAATAACGCGGACGCCATCATGCTTCCAGCGTTCCACCTCGCCGTGATCGTGGGAATGGTCGGAGTGGGAATGGTCGGAATGCGTGTGATCGTGAGAGCCTGTCATGCTGCTGGTTCCAGTGAATCCTAAGGTCGCCGACGCTACCGAAAACCGCGATCACAAACCAGATCGGATCAGGAACTTTCGATGCATTCGGGACTTGTTTTTGCGAAGCTTAACCCTTGCAAAGGAGTGTTCCCATGGGTGCAACGGCAGACAAGATTAAAGGTGCAACCAACGAAGCCATCGGCAAGGCCAAGCAGGGCGTCGGCGAGGCGGTGGGCTCCGACAGGATGCAGGGCGAAGGCGCGGTGCAGGAAATCAAGGGCCATGGCCAGAAGGCTGTCGGCGACGCCAAGCAGGCGACCAAGGACGCCGTCAACAAGGCGGCCGCCGCCGCCAACAAGAATCTCTGATCGACGCTGATCGATTCTGGACTGCAAAGACCGGCCGCTTTGGCCGGTCTTTTTTGCCCCGGACGTTTGTCCGCTCGCGTCTTGTATCGGGCTGACGCCTATTCCTTCACGTCGAGCAATTCGACATCGAACATCAGCGTCGCGTTCGGCGGAATGACGCTGCCGGCGCCGCGGGCGCCATAGCCCAGCGCGGGCGGGATGATCAGGGTGCGCTTGCCGCCGACCTTCATGGAGGCCACGCCTTCGTCCCAGCCGGCGATCACCTTGCGTTGCCCGATCGGAAATTCGAACGGCTCATTGCGATCGACCGAGCTGTCGAATTTCTTGCCCTTCTTGCCGTCCTCATAAAGCCAGCCGGTGTAATGCATGACGCAGATCTGACCGGGCTTTGGCGTGGCACCGGTGCCGACCTTCGAGTCGATAATCTGCAAGCCTGAAGCTGTGGTCATGGTTTTTCCTGCGGTCTGGGCCACCGCACCGGATGGCGCGGCAAAAAGAAGGGCGCCGGCCAGGGCGATGGAAACGGCGGTCGAGAGATTTCGAAACTGGAAACGTCGCATCATCAAGCTTTCTTTCGAGCCAAGGGAGGAGTCGCACGCGCAGACGGTTTGCCTCAATATCCCAGCGCGCAGCCGTCCTTGCGGGGATCGGAGCCGCCGGTGAGCGTGCCCTTGTCCCAGTCGATCCAGATCGCCTGGGCGCCGCCGAGCGGCGGGACCACGCTGGTGGTCTGGTGCCCGAGCTGCTTCAGGCCCTCAACGATCGCGGCAGGCACGCCATCCTCAAGCTGATAGACGTTTTCATAATGCAGGCCGCGCGGCATATCGATCGCTTCCTGCACGTCGCAGCCATAATCAAGCATGTTGGTCAGCACGTGACACTGCCCGACCGGCTGATACTGTCCGCCCATCACGCCGAACGGCATCACCGCGCGGCCGCTTTTGGTCGCGAGGCTCGGAATGATGGTATGCAGCGGGCGCTTGCCCGGCGCGATGCAGTTGGGATGGCCGGGCTGAATGCGGAAACCGGCGCCGCGGTTTTGCAGGAGAACGCCTGTTTTGTTGGAGACGATCGCCGAACCGAACGAATGCGCGATCGAATTGATGAACGAGCAGACGTTGCGGTCCTTGTCCACCACGGTGATGTAGACCGTCGAGGGATTCATCGGCGGCGATACTTTTGGCAGATCGAGCATCCGGTCCATGCGGATCTTGGGCGCATATTCGTCGGCGAACTCCTTCAAAATCCCGGCGACGTCGACCTCGACATGACTGGGATCGCCGATCCGCTGCTCGCGCATCATGTAGGCGACCCGCGCGGCCTCGGCTTCCAGATGAAACCGCTCGACGCTCATCGCCGGGAATTTCGTCAGATCGAAACGCGACAGGATGTTCAGCATCACCAGCATGGTGATGCCCGGGCCGTTCGGCGGGCACTGCCAGACGTCGTGGCCTTTATACAGGGTGCCGATCGGCACCGTGGTTTCGGTGGTATGGGCCGCGAAGTCGTCGGTGGTGTGCAATCCCCCGATGCCGCGCAAGGTCTCGACCATGTCCTCGGCGATCGCGCCCTTGTAAAACGCGTCGCGGCCGCTCTTGGCGATCGCCCGCAAGGTCTGCCCAAGTTCGGGCTGATGGATCACGTCGCCGGCAACCGCCGGCTTGCCGTGCGGCAGCAGATAGCGCTCGGTGTTGGTGCCCTTTTTCAGTTTGTCGAAGCCGTTCTTCCAGTCGAACGCGATACGCGGGGCAACGACGTAACCTTCTTCCGCGGCCTTGATCGCCGGCTGCAGCAACGTGTCGAACCCAAGCTTGCCGTGATCGCGCAAGATGGTCGCCCAGGCATCGACCGCGCCGGGGATGCTGACGGCGTGGGCCGAGGTCAGCGGGATCGCATGGATGTTGCGCTCGAGGTACCATTCAGGCTTCGCGGCCATCGGCGCGCGGCCCGAGCCGTTATAGGCTATTATCTTGCCCTCGCCCTTGGGCTGGATCAGCGCGAAGCAATCGCCGCCGATTCCGGTGGATTGCGGCTCGATCACGCCGAGCAGCGCACACGCCGCGACCGCGGCGTCGGCGGCGGTGCCGCCAGAACGCAGCACCTCGATCGCCGTCAGCGCCGCCAGCGGATGCGACGTCGCCACCATCGCGTTCTGGGCGTGGACCGTCGACCGGCCGGCCAGATGGAAATTCCTCATGCCAGGATGCTCATTTCGTCGTTTTATCGTGGTTTTTCAATTGCGGGCTTACATGGCATTTCCGGCCGTGATGAGCAATGCTTTGGGCGCGACCAGCGCGCCAGCCCTGTCGGCGTGGCTGGCCTGAAATGCGCTGGGAGCGCAGGGGAAATGGCGGGTTTTTGCGGGTTTCCCCGCCGCCGGCCGCCTGATAAACCACCCGCGATGTATAAGGTCGCCGCTTTCTATCAATTCGCAGCCCTGCCGGATTTCCGCGCCTTGCGCGAGCCGCTGCGGGCGATCTGCGCCGATCTCAAGCTGAAGGGCAGCGTGTTGCTGGCCTGCGAGGGCGTCAACGGCACGCTCGCGGGCAGCGCCGACGCCATCGCCGATCTGACCCGGGAACTGCGTGACGGTCCCCTGTTCGGCGGCCGGCTGGACCATCTCGAGCTGAAATTCTCAGGCGCCGTGGCGATGCCGTTTCAGCGCCTGAAGGTCCGGTTGAAAAAGGAGATCGTGACCCTCGGCGATACCAAGGCCGATCCAACGCAACAGGTCGGGATCTACGTCGATCCCGCCGACTGGAACGACCTGATCGCAACGCCGGATACCCTGCTGATCGACACCCGCAACGAATTCGAGGTCGCGATGGGCACCTTCGAAGGCGCCGTCGATCCCGGCCTCAAGAGCTTTGGGCAATTCAAGGATTTTGTCGCCCGCCATCTCGATCCCGCAAAGCACCGCAAGGTCGCGATGTTTTGCACCGGCGGCATCCGCTGCGAAAAGGCCAGCGCCTATCTGCTCGCGCGCGGCTTTTCCGAGGTCTATCACCTCAAGGGCGGAATCCTGAAGTATCTGGAAGATGTGCCGCAAACGCAGAGCCGCTGGCGCGGCGAATGCTTCGTGTTTGACGATCGCGTCGCGCTCGGCCACGGGTTGCGGCAGCGCCGGATGGAACAGGATTGCGATGAGTGACGTGAAGACGCTGAGCGAGCGCATCGACGTCCTCGAAACCCGGCTGACGTTTCAGGACGAGACCATCGAGACGCTGAACAAGGCCATCACCGCGCAATGGCAGAAGATCGACGCGCTGACGCGCCAGCTCGCCAATCTGAACGAACGCCTGCAGGAGGCCGAGACTCACGCACCGGGCCCCGCCAACGAGCCGCCGCCGCATTATTAGAGATTATGGCCTGAAGATCGCGGCCCCCGAATCCGTCATCGCGCGGCGGATAGGAGAGGCGGCAGCGCCACGACCTGACCCGCCATCACCAGCCGATCGCGCCCGCCCTGCTTCGCGGCATAGAGCGCCCGGTCGGCGGCCTCAACCAGCGAAGCGGGTTCTGCATATCTTTCGGTACCCGGCCAGCATGCCGTCCCGCCCAGACTTGCGGTGACCAGTCCGGACGGAAGATTGAGCGGGTGAGATATGCCGGCGTTCCGGAGTTCGCGACGAATCCTCTCCCCGATCCGCGCGCAGCCCGCGGCATCCGTATTGGGCAACAGCAAGGCGAACTCTTCGCCGCCATATCTCGCCGCGAGATCCGTGGTTCGCTTGGCTTCCTCGGCCAAAACCCTGGCAACGGAACGCAAACACTCATCTCCCGCCGGATGTCCGTACGCGTCGTTGAATGTCTTGAAATTGTCGACGTCAATCATCAACAATGACAGCGGTTTGTTATCCCGAAGGGCCCGCGCCCATTCCTCCTGCAGTCGCTCGTCAAAGCGACGGCGATTGGCAAGGCCCGTCAACCCGTCCTCGATAGCGAGGATTTCGAGCCTTTCTTCCAGGTCCTTTTGCTCGGTTATGTCGCGCGATATCGCGACAACGCCGTCGATCTCGCCGCTGACCTTCCGCGCCACGCGCAGGGTCGTTTCGACCCAGATTTCGGATTTTTCCCGATGGCGCGTGCGGTAGCTGATGCGCGCCTCTTCGGCCTCGCCTCGCTTCAAGGCGGCAACCGTTTTCTCAACCCGAGGCAAATCGAGGGCGTTGACGCCGGCCAGAGCGAGTGTCCCCGTCAGTTGGTCGGGCCGCCAGCCGACAACGCTGGCACATGAGGGAGAGATGTAGGAAATCCGCTCATCCGTTCCGATGCGGGTCACCATGTCGCTCGATCCTTCAGCCAGCAGCCGGAAGTTGGCTTCCTTGGCCGCGAGCGCGGAGATGAGGCCCTGCACCAGATGCAATTGGCGAACCAGGAAGAAGCCAATGATTGCGATCAGCGATATCAGGGCTAGGACGAACGTCATCCGGGTAATAGCAGCGCTGCGCCATGGCGCCAGAACCTCGTCCTCCTGCTCGGTCGCCAAAACAACGAGCGGGAACCGATCGCTCCGCCTGTAGAAACTCACCCGCCGCATCCCATCCAACGGCGATTTGAAATAATATACGCCGCTCGATGACTGCAACGATGGGTCCCGGAACAGCGGCCTGTCCGATGTGTCACGTCCGATATAGGTGTCATTGTCGGGGCTGCGTGCCATGATGATGCCGTCAGCGCTCACCAGCGAGACGGCGCCCCCGGAACCGATGTTGAATTGCCGATAAAATTCTGAAAAATATTTTGCACCGATCGCTGCGAATACCACGCCGGCAAAACTGCCATCGGGATGATCGAAGCGCCGGGACACGGTGATGATCCAGTCGCCATCAAGCCTGCTCTTGATCGGGTGTCCGATGAACGGATCGCGTGCGGTTGACTGCTTGTGATGCTGGAAAAATTCACGATCGGCGAGATTGGCGCCCAGCGCTCCCGACGACACAAGCCAGTTGCCGTTTTCGTCACATATCACGATGCCGTAAATGCGCTTCAAACCGTCCTTGCGCGCGACAAGAACCTTCCGAAGTTTCGAAATCGTTTCGGGACCGGTTCCGTCCGTTTCAAGGCGGCTGACGACTCCGACGATGCCGGTATCCATCAAATCGAGGCTGTCTTCGGCGTGCTGCGTCAGCGAATGCGCCAGGTTGGCCATGTCTACTTCCGCCGTCTTCAGGCGGACCGCCCGCGAGTTCCACTCCCGAAGACCGCTCGCCCCCAAGATGACCACACAAATCAGCGCGACAGATGCCGCCGCCCGAAATGGCAGGCGCGTCAGGCCAACTTTGTTAGGAGCAGCGTTCATCGCGCGTGGTTCTCCATCGAAGAACCTGCCACGGACATATTAGTTATCTCTGAAATGCAGCGTACAACGAGCCACAAATGAGATTATTTTTCGATTAATCCCGCAATATTGCGGGGACCGAATAGCCATCCGCCAGGCGAGCACCGCCCTTCGGTGCTCGCCCGCCCGCTACGCACGGCGTGATGACGGTTTATCGATCATGATCGATGTCCGGCCATGACCGGCCTTCTCGATCAGGACGCCATCGCGGCGATCCCTGTGATCGCGCCCCCACGTCCCGGGTATTCCGATGTTGCATGTCCCGCCTTGGCCAATCCGGCAGCGGCGTGTATCACCAACCAGAGCGCACCATCCGATCAGCAGGAATATCGCAGGAATATCGATTGACCCAGATCCATCCCGTCAAACCCTTCCTTGACGTGCTGTCCGGCCACCGGCAGCCGGTTCCGCCGATCTGGATGATGCGGCAGGCCGGCCGTTATTTGCCGGAATATCGCGAATTGCGCGCCAAGGCCGGCGGCTTCCTCGATCTTTGTTTTACGCCGGAATACGCCGCCGAAGTCACGCTGCAGCCGATCCGCCGCTTCAACTTCGATGCCGCGATCATCTTCTCGGATATTCTGGTGATCCCCTACGCGCTCGGCCGTTCCGTGCGCTTCGAGGCCGGCGAAGGTCCGCGGCTCGATCCCTTGGACACGCCCGAGAAAGTCAAAACGCTGGCGTCGGAGGCCGATTTCACCAGGCTGGAGCCGGTGTATGAAGCGCTGCGCCGCGTGCGCGGCGCGCTCGATCCCAAAATCGCGCTGATCGGTTTCTGCGGAGCGCCATGGACGGTTGCGACCTATATGGTGGCCGGACAGGGCACGCCAGATCAGGCGCCGGCGCGGATGATGGCCTATCGTCACCCCGAGGCGTTCGCGCGGATCATCGACGTGCTGGTGGAGAATTCGATCCGGTATCTGCTCGGGCAGCTCAAGGCCGGCGCTGACGTTTTGCAGATTTTCGACACCTGGGCCGGTGTGCTGCCGCCGCGCGAATTCGAGCGCTGGTCGATCGAGCCGACCCGGCGCATCGTCGAAGGCGTGCGCAAACAAGTTCCCGATGCGAGGATCATCGGCTTTCCCCGAGGCGCCGGCGCGCTGCTGCCGGCCTATGTCGGCGCCACCGGCGTCGATGCCGTCAGCATCGACTGGACGGCGGAGCCGTCCTTGATCCGCGAGCGCGTGCAGAACCGCGTCGCCATTCAGGGCAATCTCGATCCGCTGGCGCTGATCGCCGGCGGCGCGGCGCTGGATCGCGCGATCGACGACGTATTGGCGAACTTCGCCGGCGGCCGGCTGATCTTCAACCTCGGCCACGGCATCCAGCCGGAAACCCCGATCGCGCATGTCGAGCAGATGATCAAGCGGGTGCGGGCGTATCAGGGCTAGGCGCTGCAGGCCGAAGCCGTCATACCCGCGAAAGCGGGTATCCAGTAATCGCCGGCCTGCGTTGGAATCGAAACGTCACGGAGTACTGGATCATCCGCTGGAGCCTGTCATCGGGCGGCCATTCGGCCGACCCGTTGGCGGATGATGACGACAGCATTCGTGGAAGCGTCGTCGATCAATCACCCCGGCCGGCTGCGTTCGATGATCTCGGCCGCGCCCTTGTCCAAGAGCTCGAGCCCGACCGCGCGGCCGAGTTCGCGCGGACGGTTCGCGGGCCCGGAGCGCGACGCCTCGATGAACCAGCCGCCCGCTTCGTCCAGCACCGAGGCGGTCAGTGTCATCTGCGCGCCCGCGATGGTTGAAAATCCCGCGATCGGCGAATTGCAATGGCCGTTGAGAACCCACAACACCTCGCGCTCGGCTTCCGCGCTGCGATGCGCGGCCGGGTCGTCGATCCCGGACAGAAGACGCCGGGTCTGCCAGTCATCGGCGGCGCATTCCACCGCGACAATCCCCTGCCCCACCGCCGGCAGCATCTCCTGAACCGAGAACTCATAGCCGATACGGCTGGCGAGGCCGACGCGCTCGAGCCCGGAGCGCGCCATGATCAGCGCATCCGCGGGGCCGACCTCGCCGCCGTCCGGCAGCCGCTGCATTTCCAGATGGTCGAGCTTGCGCACGCGGGTGTCGGCGGCACCGCGATAGTGAATCACCTCGATGCGCGGAAACAGCCGGCGCGCATAGGCGGCGCGCCGCACCGCATTGGTGCCGATCTTGAAGCCGTTGCCCTGCGACCGCCTGAAATCGTCGAGCGAAAGCCCCGGCCGCAGCACCAGAACGTCACTGGCCGGATCGCGCGTCAGCGTCGCGCCGATCACCAGCCCCGGGGTATCTTCATTGCCCGGCATATCCTTCAGCGAATGCATCGCGGCGTGCAGGTCGCCGGCGCGGACCGCATCGCGGATTTCAGCGACGAAGGCGCCGCCCTTGCCGCCATGCTGCAACAGCTTGCTGGTCTGGTCGGAATCGCCTGTCGTTTCGAACTTGACGATTTCGACCTCGACATCGGGCGCGGCCGCGGTCAGGCGCCGAGCGATTTCCTCGGTCTGGGCCAGCGCCATCACGCTCTTGCGCGTGCCGATCCGGATTCGTATTGCCACCACCCACGCTCCAATCGGCGCCGCCGCAGTAATAGCGACCCATGGGCCGGAACATAGAACCAGCCCCTACCGGAATGCAAACGCAACCTCCGGCGCTAGCTGGCGTCTTCCAGAATCATGTCGGAGGCTTTCTCGGCGATCATGATGGTGGGGGCGTTGGTATTGCCCGACATCAGGTCGGGCATAACAGAGGCGTCGACCACGCGCAGGCCCTCGATGCCGCGAAGGCGAAGCCGCTGATCGACCACCGCCAGCGGGTCATTGCCCATCCGGCAGGTCGAGGTCGGATGATAGACCGTGCTGCCGCGCTGCCGGCAGAAATTCAAAATATCCTCATCGCTGGTGATTTTGGGGCCTGGCTCGACCTCGCCGGCCACATAGGGCTTGAGCGCCGGCGCGGCCAGAATCCGGCGCAGGATCTTGATGCCCTCGACAAAGGCGGTGCGATCGGTTTCGGTCGCCAGATAGTTGATGCGGATTTCCGGCGCCGCCGCGGGATCGGCGCTTTTGATCCGCAGCGAACCACGGCTCTCCGGCCGCAACTGGCAGACCGAGGCGCTGAACCCGGAAAACGCATGCAGTTTTTCGCCCATCTTGTCGGTCGAGAACGGCAGGAAGTGAATCTGGACATCGGGCGACGCCAGACGCGGGTTGGTCTTGAAGAACGCGCCCGAGGTGCCCGCGGCGATCGTCAGCGGTCCCTTGCGAAAAGCCGCATAGCGCGCGCCGGCCAGGATCCGGCGAACCGGATGATTGAGAATATCATTGAGCGTGATGCGCTGCGCGCAACGCATCACCAGCCTGACCTGCAGGTGATCCTGCAGGTCGTTGCCGACACCGGGGGCATCGAGCACCACGTCGATGCCGTGTTGCTTCAACAGCTCCGCCGGGCCGACGCCGGACAGCTGCAACAATTGTGGTGAATTGTAAGCGCCGCCCGAGACCAGGATTTCCTTGCGCGCGCTGGCGGTTCGGAGCACGCCACCCTGGCGGTATTCGACGGCGCGCGCGCGTCGTCCCTCGAACAGGATACGCTGCGCCAGTGCCGACGTCTCGACCCGCAGATTGCCGCGGCTTCTGGCGGGACGCAGATAGGAATACGCTGTGCTGGCGCGGCGGCCGCGCTGCGTCGTGGTCTGGAAAAATCCGGCGCCTTCCTGGGTGGCGCCGTTGAAATCGGGATTGACCGGCAGGCCGGTCTCGGCGGCCGCGTCGATGAAGGCGGCCGAGAGCGGATCGGGATGGCCCAAATCAGACACCGGCAGCGGGCCGCCGACGCCGTGATATTTGTCACCGCCACGTTGTTGATTTTCGGCTTTCCTGAAATAGGGCAGCACGTCGTCATAGCCCCAGCCGCTGTTGCCGCGCTGGCGCCAGCGATCATAGTCCTCGTGCTGGCCGCGCACATAAAGCAGTCCGTTGATCGAGCTCGAGCCGCCCAGCACTTTTCCACGCGGCTGAAATACCTGGCGTCCGCCCAGCTCCGGCTCGGGTTCGGTCTGGTACATCCAGTTGACGGTTTTCTCCTTGAACAGCTTGCCGTAGCCGAGCGGCACATGGATCCAGATATTGGTGTCCTTGGGGCCGGCTTCGAGCAGCAGCACCGAATGCTTGCCGTCCGCGCTCAGCCGATTGGCGAGCACGCATCCGGCCGAGCCCGCGCCGACGATGACGTAGTCGAATTCGGAAGCTTCGGTTTTCGGAGTTTTGGTGCCGACGGAGGCTTTGGCGCTCATGTCATTTCCTCGCGCGCCGCCACGCCGGCGCACCACGTTATAAAAAGGTGCGGAGAGGTTACGCAATAGGCGAAGGGCCGCCCGATCTGCACGATCAGACGGCCCATTATTGCGAGCTCGGTTGCAGCGGATGGAAGCAGGATGCAGGATCCCTACTTGATCTGAACGATCCCAAGCTGATTGGTCAGGCTGTTGGCCATCAGGGGGTTGCCGTCCGGCGAGACATCCATGTTACGCACGATGTCACCGCCGCCGGGGATCGCCCAGCTCTGGAATTTTTCAGTACCCGGATCGAAGCGCACCATCGTGTTCGGTTTGGCGTTGGATTCGCTGTACCACACCGCGCCCTTGGTGAAGACAATGCCGTAAGGTTCGGACTTCGGGCCGCTCGGCGAAGGCCATTCCTTGACCTCGCCTTTTGCAGGATCAAGCCGGCCGAGATATCCGCGCGAAAAGTCGACGTACCAGATCATGCCGTCGGGGCCGATCGTCAGCCGGCGGGGCCGGGCATCGGGACTGGGCAGGGTGTATTCCTTGATCGCGAGCGTCTGCGGATCGATGGTGGCGATCTTGTTGGTGCCGAACTCGACATAGACCGGAACCCCCTGCGGCGTGATCTTGATCCCGTAAGGCCGCGACTTCGGCGTCGGCGAGGTCATGAGCTTGATGGCGCCGGTCGCGGGATCGAGCCGGCCAATCAGATTGGCCTGCTGCACGGTGAACCAGAGAATCCCGCTCGGATCGAAATTGAGGGTGTGCGGGTCTCGCGCCTTGGGATCCGGCAGCGGATATTCGGTGACAATGCCGGTGACGGGATCGAGCTTGCCGATCAGGCCCGAGAGATTGCCGGTGAACCAGATATTGCCGGACTTGTCCTCGACAATGCCGTGCGGGCCGGTATAGGGCGACTTCAGCGTATATTCCCTGACGGCGCCGGTCTTCGGATCGATCCGGCCGATCTTGTTGGCGAGCTGGGCGGCCCACCAGATCGTGCCGTCTTTGGCGGCCATCGGATCATGCGGACGCGAGCCTTGGGTCGGCACGTCCCACATCTCGAAATCGACCTTCACCGGACCATCGATGATGACCGCCTCGGGACGCTTGCGCTCGGGGAAATTCTTCATCAGGTAGTCGGTCATCGCCCCCCATTCCTCGGGGGGCACCGGCGCGCCCATGTTTTGCATCATGCGCACCACCGTCAGCCAGCCTTCGGGGGTGTAGCCGATCCGGACCCGGTTGATGTCGTGGCAGCCGTTGCAGGTGTCGATGAACCGTTGCTTGCTGGGGCCTTCCGGCCATTCCTTGGCGGTGTACTGCGCATGCGCGACGGGCGTCCCGAGCACCACCATGGCCAATGAAACCATCAGTAACTTGCCGCGCATCATTGTTCTCCCCGAGGGCTTCGTTGGTGAGCCGCCTTGATAGTCGTTGCCGTCAACTAGACAGCGGTTGCGGCCTCCGTCAAGCTTATGCCTGCAACCCAGCTTCAAACCTGGCTTTGATTCCAGACACTTTGAGGTGAATGCCGGTCTGCGCCCTGATTACGCCGGCGCAGTACCGGCCTGTTGGTGAAACCGGTTCAGGAACGCGACGAGCCGGGGGTTCTGTGGCTTGCGGATCACGTCCGCGGCAGCGCCGATCTCCGCCATCACCCCCTCGCTCATGAACCCGACACGGTTGGAGACATCTGCGGCGAAGGCCATCTCGTGCGTGACCAGGATCATGGTCATGCCCTCGGACGCGAGGTTGCGGACGACAGCCAGCACCTCGGAGACCAGCTCCGGGTCGAGCGCGGAGGTCACCTCGTCAAACAGCATCACATCGGGCTTCATCGCCAGCGCACGCGCGATCGCCACGCGCTGCTTCTGTCCCCCGGACAACCGGCTCGGAAAACTGTCGGCCTTGTCGGCGAGGCCGACCTTGGCCAGCAGATCGCGGCCGAGCTCTTTCGCCTCGGCCTTCGCCATGTTCTTCACCTGCACCGGCCCTTCAATCACATTGTCGAGCACCGAGCGGTGCGGAAACAGGTTGAAGTGCTGGAACACCATGCCGACATCGCGGCGCAGCAGCGCCAGCTGTGCCTTGCCGGGAACACGCTGGTCCTTGCCGAACTCGAAATGATGGCGGCCGATCGCAAGTTCGCCCGCTTGCGGCGTTTCGAGCAGATTGAGACAGCGCAGAAACGTCGACTTGCCGGAGCCGCTGGCGCCGATCAGCGAGACGACTTCGCCGCGCGCGACCGCGAGCGACACGCCTTTGAGCACTTGATTGTCGCCGAAAGCCTTTTGAATATTCTTGGCGGCCAGAATCGGGTTCGCCTGGGTCACCGGTGCGCTCCCAATCTCTGTTCAATCTGGTCGGCAACGAGGGTCAGCGGGAACAGCACGACGAAATAGAGCACCGCGATCGTGGTATAGACCTCCAGCGGCCGATAGCTCGCGGCCGTGATCACCGAACCCTGATAAAGCAGATCGCCCACCGCGACGGTCGATACCAGCGAGGTGTTTTTGAGCTGCATGATGGTCTGGTTGATGAAGGATGGCACCATCACCTGAATGGCCTGCGGCAAAACGATGCGACGGAAGATCCGGCCTTCCCGCATGCCGATGGCCTGGCCGGCTTCCCATTGGCCGCGATCGATCGCCTCGATGCCGCCCCGGAAAACCTCGGCGTAGAACGAACCCGCGTAGAGCGAGAGCGTGAGGAAGCAAGCCGTCGTTGCCGACATGTCGACGCCGATCAGCACCGGCAGCGCGTAATAGACCCAGACCAGTTGCACCAATAGCGGGGTGCAGCGAAACACCTCGATGTAGCCACGCACGGGGATCGAGACCCAGCGCGGGCCCATCGTGCGCAGGATGCCGGTCGCCAGACCGATCGCGAGCCCGGCGAAAACGGTGATCACGGTATAGAGCACGGTGATGCCGAGCCCTTGCCAAATCAGTCCCCAGTAAGGCTTAAGCGCCGCGAAATCCCATACATACATCGCGGGTCAGAACTGTACTTCGGCGGGGATATCGTCGGCCGTCAATCCGACCGAAGCGAAACCCTTGAGCATCCATTCCCGGGTCTGGCCCATGGAACGGTTGTAATCGGCCCAGGCGCTCAGGAAATCCCTGTAGCGGCGGTCGGGTTCGGCGCGAATTCCCATGTTGGTCGGCAACGTCAGCAGCGGACGCGGGATCGACATTTCGCCCAGCGTGGGATTCTTCTTCAGTGTCGAGACCGCCAGCACGGCCAACGAGACGTTGCAGTCGGCGCGGCCGGTGGCGACCGCCAGGATCGCCTCGTCACGGGTTTTGAAGCCGAGGATGGTGGCCTTCGGGCAATAGCGGCGGGCAATGAGATCGTGGGTCGAGCCGATATCGATCGCGATCTTGACTTCGGGCTTGTTGATCTCTTCCCACATCGACGGCTTGGCAAAACCCTTTCGGGTAATGACCGTGAAGGAATGCACCAGGATCGGCGTCGAAAAATCGATGACCAGAGCGCGTTCCGGCGTCGGGTTGACGGCGAAGGCGATATCCACCTTGTCGCCCTGCAGATCCAGGATCTGGTTGCCCCAGGTGGATTCGACCACTTCCACTTTCGCGCTCAGCTTCGAGGCGATGTCGTTCGCCATATCGATGCAGGCGCCCGACCATTGGCCGGTCGGCAGATCCTTGTGGAAATAGGGTTCCTGGCCGACGATGACGGCGACACGCAACACCCCGGTGCGCTTGATGCGCTCCAGCGCGGAGTTTGCCGGCGCGATCTCGGCAGCACCGGGATCAAGCGAGGCGGCGACGGCGACGCCGGCCAGTGCAACCGTGGTTAAAGCGTCCCTGCGATTCATGACCTGAACCTCCGTTGGAGAATCTGCGCCACGGCGTGCTTGCCCGCGGAGCCAGTCTCAACTATTTCTATCTTCAGCATGAAATGCAATTGCCGTGCCGGTGACGGCCACCTCCCGATGAATCGCCCGCAATTCACCACCGATCCGCGCGCGCGATCGCGGCCCGTGGATTTTGCCCCCAACCGAGAAGCATCCGCATGAGCGAGCCGACCGGCCGGCACGTCGTCGTCATTGGAGCCGGCGCCATCGGCGTCGTCAGCGCCATCGAATTGCTGCGCGACGGCCATCGCGTCACGCTGGTCGAGCCCGCGACGCCGGGGGGCGAGCAGGCCGCGAGCTACGGCAATTCCGGCTGGCTGTCGACGCATTCGGTGATTCCGCCGGCGGAGCCCGGCGTGTGGAAGAAAATACCGAAATTCCTGATCAACCCGCTGGGGCCGCTGGCGATCCGCTGGAGCTATCTGCCGAGAGCGCTGCCCTGGCTGATCCGGTATCTGCGCGCCGGCTGGACCGAAGCGCGGGTCCTGGCCACGGCGCAGGCAATGCGCCCGTTGCTGGTCGATGCGCCGTCGCTGCACAGGAAGCTCGCCGAGGAAGCCGGTGTCGGTCATCTGATCGAACGCCAGGGTCTGATGCACATCTATCCCTCGCGCGCGGCGTTCGACGCCGACCGGCTCGGCTGGAGCATTCGCAAGCGCGTCGGCGTCACCTGGATGGAGCTCACGGGCGACGAGATGCGCCAGCGCGAGCCGGATCTGCATCCGCGCTATCAGTTCGGCGTGCTGGTCGAGGAAGCCGGCCGTTGCCGCGATCCCGGCGGTTATGTCGCAGCACTGGCGGAGCACGCCCGCGCGCTCGGCGCCGAATTCGTCGCGGCCCACGCCAGAGCTCTGCGGCTGGACAACAACAAACTGGTGTCGGTCCTCACCGATAAAGGCGAAATCAGCTGCGACGCCGCGGTGGTCGCCGCCGGCGCGCGATCGAAACCGCTCGCGGCCTCGATCGGCGACCGCCTGCCGCTGGAGACCGAGCGCGGTTATCACGTCATGATCAAGGACGCGGACACCGGTCCCCGCACCTCGGTAATGGCCTCCGACGCCAAGATGGTGGTGAACTGGACCGATCAAGGCCTGCGCGCGGGCGGCCAGGTCGAGATCGCCGGGCTGGAGGCCGCGCCGAACTGGAAACGCGCCGAGATCCTGCGCGATCATCTGATCGGCATGTTCCCGAAACTGCCGAAAGACCTGCCGGCCGAGCGCTTTCGTTTCTGGTTCGGGCACCGGCCGAGCATGCCGGATGGCCGGCCCTGCCTCGGCTATTCCAGCACCTCGCGCGATGTCGTCTATGCCTTCGGCCATGGCCATGTCGGCCTGGTCAGCTCGGCGCGCACCGGTCGTATAGTGGCCCAACTCGTCGGCGGCCGCGAACCGGAAATTCCGCTCACCCCGTTCGATCCGAAACGCTTCCTCTGATAATTCGTTGTCGTTCCTGTCGCGAAGAGAGCCAGCCATGAGTGCACATCCAAGTTCCATCGTCACGCCGCGGATCGCGCGCGGCGGCAAGGCCATCTATGGCGCGCCGCTCGGCATCCTGATGCTGGAGGCGAAATTTCCGCGAATTCCCGGCGACATGGGCAACGCCACGACCTGGCCGTTCCCGGTGCTATATCGCGTGGTGAGCGGGGCGAGCCCGGAAAAGGTGGTGCTGAAGGGCGCCGCCGGTCTGTTGCCGGACTTCATCGACGCCGCCAAAGATCTGGTCCGTCTCGGCGCCGAGGCGATCACCACCAATTGCGGCTTCCTTTCGCTATTCCAGAAGGAGATCGCCGGCGCCGTCGGTGTTCCCGTCGCCACCTCCTCGCTGATGCAGGTGCCGTGGGTGCAGGCGACGCTGCCGCCCGGCAAGCGCGTCGGCCTCGTCACTGTTTCGGGCTCGACGCTGACGCCGGCCCATCTCGCCGGCGCCGGCGTGCCGCTCGATACGCCTGTGGTAGGCACCGAGAACGGCCGGGAGTTTTTCCGCGTGCTGATCAAGGCCGAGAAGGACGACATGGATATCGCGCTCGCCGAGCAGGATGTGGTCGGCGCCGGCCGGGACCTCGTCGCCAACCATCCCGATATCGGCGCCATCGTGCTCGAATGCACCAACATGCCGCCTTACGCGGCGGCGCTGCAGGCCGCGGTCGGCCTTCCCGTCTACGACATCTATTCGATGATCACCTGGTTTCACGCCGGCCTGCGCCCGCGCGCGTTTTCCTGAAGAGCGACGGATGGCGCCGCGTTTCGTATCGCCGCGATTACCGTCAATGTGAATGAAGCCACCGGAGAGATCGAGGCCACAGCAGGCGCCGCCGATCTCACTACGATGTTGGCGCGGTTTTTCTATCTGTCGCCATCGGCCCCCACGCAGTAACCGCCGGCTCGGCTGGTGTTTCCTTCTGGAAACGCCGATAGAGCACGCCGAACCACAGCAACAGCGCCAGGAAGGCAAACGGAACATGCCAGCCAACGGCGAGGAGCTGTACATAGGGCAAGGCCAGCAGCGCGGTGACCGAGGCCAGTTCAATTCCGTCCCAGCCGTCACGCCAGCTGCGGGCGAGCAGCGGAATAACCGACAGCATCAGCAGCGGCGTGTCGTACGACAATGAGTACGGCGTTGCCAGCAACGTCCCCGCGGCCAAGAGCCCGAAGCGAAGATCAAGCCTGCCATCCGCTTTTCCATCCGGCCGGGTTGCCTTCCATCGCCAGAACGCCTGGATGATCACGGTCAGAACCGCGACGCTGATCGCCGCTTGAAAAAGACCCGCGAGCGTGGCAGGCATGCCTATTCCCTGCAACGACACATAGGGACTGAGTGCCAGATGCTGGATATGGGCATAGCCGTTGCCGACAAAATGGCCGAACAGCAGGCTCATGCGGAAGTAATCGGTCCAGATCGCGGCGCCCAGCCATAGCGTCGACAGCACCATCAAAGCGAGGACGGTGGTCGCCGCGGCCGCGACGATGCGCCACTGGCCGGACGCGACCAGCGCGAACGGCATCAACAGCCCCATCTGTGGCTTTATGGCGAGAAGACCGAGGCAAATTCCCGCCAGAACAGGACGCATGGGCCAGAAATACGCGGTCGCCAGAAACAACACCGCAATGATCGTACCGGTTTGTCCGCTGAACAGGTTGGCGCCGATGAAGGGCAAAGAGAACGCGATCAGCACGACGTAAGCCTGGGCCTGCGACCAGTCATTCCCGGAAGCAGGATTGGCATCGATCCCCAGGCCGGAGCGTTTCGCCAGCACAACGAGCAAGGCAACATAGCAAGCCAGCGGAACCAGCGACCACGCCAGCACCGCCTCGTTGTAGGTCGCATCGCCCAGCGGCCACAAACCGAACAAGGCGAATGGCGGATAGACGAACCACGACAGCGAGATCGAGCCCGTCATGTTCGACAGGATTTGCTGCCACGCATCGGGATCGTAAATCGCGGCGAGGTCGCCGTGCCGCACGCGATGCGCCGCATTCCAGAAACCGATGAAGTCACCGCCGAACGGCGTGCCATCCGACAATTCGTGGAACAGCCTGATGCCGCCCTGCGCCGCAAGGCAGATCGCACACAACATCAGCAATGGTTTCTGCAGCGGGCGCATGGCACCGGAGTTTAGAGGCTGTTTCTTGCCGCGGACTTAATTGAATAATGCTGGTTCACTTCCGCTGCCGGCACGACGTTGCCGACCCCGGATATCCGCTATCAGGTTGCTAAAAGGATAGACCGGATATGGCGCGGACAGCCCAATTCGGTCGAGATTGACCCATCTCTGAAGTGAATCCAGACCCGGTGCGGCGTCCCCTTGTCCACCCTGCGTTGCCGTGCTCTAAACCCGCCATTCTTGCGGACACCGCTTTCCGCCACAGTTCGAATTCTTCGCCGCCTTACAATCTGGGGCAAAGGGGAAAGGGATCCGACATGAGGATCAAGCTAATGAACAAGATCCTGTCGCTGGCGGCAGCCTTTGCCCTCGCAGCTTTGGTTCCCGCAGCTTTGGCCCAAACGACGCCGCCGGCGGCAACGGAAAAGCCGGCCGCGCCCATGAAGCCGAGAACCGCACCAGTCGAGGAGGTGGCGTCTGGCACTGTTTCGGTCGCTGAAAAGGCGCAGAAGTGTCTCAAGATCGACGATGATGAGACCAACGACCGGCTGCGTTGCTACGACGCCGCCGTCAAGCCGCAACCCAACCGGAATCCGCCGCCCGTCAAGGGCATCCGGGATTGCCGCCACATCGTCGACGTCACCGAACGGCTGAATTGTTTCGACGGCTTCGCCGCACAAATTCCAAAATTCACGCATTAGAGCGCGCGGATGGGTGGAGCCAACGGGTCGCGCGAATGCGCGCCCGACGATAAACTCAGCGATACCCATCACGTCATCACGCGGCAATGTGATGGGTTTCGCAAGTGCTCAACCCATCCTGCGGGCTTATTCGCCACCCGGCTCCATGCCCGGCGCCGACGTGCCATGCGTCCGAAGCGATCTTCTTGAAGCGATGGGTCTTGCCGAGATGCGTGGTTTCGCGCGACCGTATCAAACAGCGTAGAAGGATCGCATGATTCCGTGGTTGCAGATCGATACGACCCGAGTGCCCGGTGCCGACGTCGAACTTCGTTTGATGCGAAGGGGCGCCGAGTTCTCAATGATGCTCGGTCAGAACGAGTTGATGAACAGCCGTCTCAGCGGATCGGAGGAGGCGCTGGCGACGCTCTCCTGTCGAAGGATCGACGGCGTCAAGCGCCCGCATCTGTTGATCGGCGGACTGGGCATGGGCTTTACATTGCGCGCCGCGCTCGCGGTGTTGGACGCGCAAGCACGGATTACTGTCGCCGAACTCGTCCCCGCCGTGATCGCATGGGCGCGTGGGCCAATGGCCGATATCTTCGGCGATAGCCTGACCGATCCACGCGCCGACATTCGCGAAGCCGATGTGGTCGAAATGATCAAAGCGTCGCCATCGGCGTTCGACGCCATTCTACTCGATGTCGATAACGGCCCGGAAGCATTGATCCGCAAGGCCAATGACGCACTCTACGACCTCAAGGGATTGCAATCGATCCGCCGCGCGCTGCGGCCGGGCGGTATCCTCGCGGTCTGGTCATCCGGGCCAAATCCCGCGTTTTCGAAACGGCTTGGTGCCGCCGATTTCGAGGTGAATGAAGTTGGCTTGCGCGCAACGGCCAAGCGCAGCGGCGCCCACCACGTCATCTGGTTCGCAACCAAGCCCCTGCCGGCCTCGCGCTAACGGATTAATTCATCCGGCTCCAGGTCTGGCCGCTGAAGCACGCGCAGGGAATTCATGCGCACAGGTGGCCGCCAGGAACCGTACACCTGGGGTCACTGCCCAGACTAAGTCGGGCCATTCACTTGGCGTTGCCAATCCCGCGCTGCGTTGTCGGCAGTACTCATTGCCGCCGAGCATGTCTGCTAATTGCGAAAGACCGGAAGTAAGCGCCACAAGGTGGAAGTGAAGCGTTTGACCCACAACGGAAATTGACTTCAGGTTGGCAGACCGATTTTTGCCAGCGGCCCCAGACCCAAACCCTGCGTGAACAGAAAGATCCCGAACACCATCACGCCAGCGGCGATCCAGCACCAGGAACGTGTGATGGGAGGGTGAACAGCAGTTGCGGCATTGGCGCGACCAGCCCTTGTCGCAGCGATCAGCAAGCCGAGTGGTGCGAGGCCCACTGCGAGAAAACCTTCGATCGCACTTCTAATCCGCTCAGGATGCCACATCAGACCGGCGATCACCGCTGACGCAACGGCAGCGATGTAAGCGAGCCGGATCGCCTTATGCGCGGGCGCACCGGGTTTCGCAAGCGCCGCAGTGCTCCGTCGCACAACCAGTACATAGCCCGCGATTCCTAGCGCCGCCACCATGGGACGCCAGACCCAAGACCAACCCAAATGTAAGGCTACGAAATGCCAGTCATCGTTGTCGAGCAGCGCGCAATAAGTCATCTGGGCAAACAGCCAGAGCAAGTTAAAAGCGCCAAACAAAATAAGGAATAGCCTCGTGGTTTGACCGGAAGTACGCAAGGACAGAAGAGCAAACGCCGCGATACCGCCGACAAAATTGCCGAGAGGGCCTGCAGCGTCGGTCAATGCTGTGGCCCCGAGACATCGAAAATAGATGGATGTCAGCAGCGTGATCCGTCCTCCGACCACGATGCAACCGAGGCCATGGCCCAGCGTTTCGTGACAGACGGCAGCCAAGGTCGCCGCGAGAATACCAACAGCGATGACTGTTGCCAGATCACCGGAAATGGCGGCGGCGCTGCTCACTTCAATCGACGTTGACCTCTGCGAGTTCGCCTCGCTCATTCCTCAAACCCCTTGGTCGCCGCCGTTAGAACAGCTCTAACCCTAACAGCAATGGTTCGTGCCGCTCAACAATTGCGATTTATAAAAGTGGAGCTAATTTTGCTCATCCCCTAAGCCGCGCGCGGACCTTGCCGAGTGCAGCAAGAAAAGTCCAGTCGGCAACTTCCAGCGAACTCCACTTCCGAGTTTGGCACATAGCGTCCGTTATTGCGGCGCAGCGGCATGTCCGGAGTTGGGAGTGAAGCGGACTCGCCACCTGCAGAGCCCGTGGGATGGGTTGAGCCAACGGGTCGCGCGAATGCGCGCCCGATGATAAACTCCGCGATACCCATCACGTCGTCGCTAACATTAGTGTCACGCCAAGCCGCCCTCGGCGGCTTATTCACCACCTGGCTCCATGCCCTTCGATTTAAACAACGACTGGGCCGATGGGCCAACCAATGAGGCGATCAATGCTTTGGCGGCGTCGCCGTTTTGGGTGCCTGTACCGATGCCGGCCGCGTACACGGTGTAGTTTTGAATTTCCTTCGGCAGCGGTCCGACCAATGCTACGCCGGCATGCGGCAGGATCTCGCTGATCTGGTGAATGCCAAGCTCCGCCTGGCCGGACTCGACGTAATCGGCGACATAGCCACCCTGTTTGAGCTTTTCCCTGGGCTTGACCTGATCCGATATGCCGAGGCGCTCGAGCAGCTTCTCGACGTAGATGCCGCTGGAGCCGCCACTGGCGGGATCGATGAAGCTTATCGACTTTGCCTCAAGCACGGCCTTCTTGAAAGCTTCGACGGTCGAAATGTCGGGTTTGTTCGCGCCGGTCTTCACCATGACGCCGACTCCCACGCGAGCCAGGTTGGTGCGGCTGCCGGAAATCACTCTTCCCTCGCCGATCAGCTGGTCAACTCCCTCCGGGGTCATCACGACCACATCGAAACTTTCGCCAGCCTCAATCCGCTTCATCAGCGCGCCGACGGTGTCATTTTCGACCGAAACCTTGTTGCCGCTTATCCTCTCGTATTCGGGCAGCAGCGCCAGCACCGTCGACTTGAACGCGCCGGCGGTGAGCAGTTTCAGCTCGGCGGCCCGGGAAGCGCTTGTGCAAAGGCAAAGGGCCGCACCAACGGCGCCGGCGAGCAGCAGCATCCTGTATCGCATCTTTAGTTCTCCTGTGTCCGTGAGGCGTCTTAGCTGAATTATCCAAGAGAGCGAACAGCGAAACGATTGAATCATGTTCCGTGCAGAAGCTAGTTGCAAATCGCCGTGCATGTCTCTTCGCGGCACCTTTGAGACATTCCGAGCCGGTCTGACAATGTCTGATGTTCGGGAAGACCGGAAAT
>NZ_JBEKCZ010000037.1:0-40907 GCF_050014615.1 Bradyrhizobium sp.
ATCGAGATGGGCGAATTCGGCACCGAGGCGGCCGAGATTGTCCCAGACGCCGGCGAGAATGCGCTCGATCTCTTCGGGTGATTTTTCCGGGAAAGCTGCCGTGAGATTGGCGCGCCCGATCCTTTGCTCGCGCGTCAGCGGGCCGATCAGACGCGCGATCCGGCCGAACAGATCGGCGGTCTTGATCGGATCGAAATAGCGGGTGACGCGCAGGAGGCCAATGGTCAATGCGCCCACCGCGGCTTCGCCGATCGGCTTGGTCGCGTCGCGAATACGGGCCTTGGCGCGAAGCAGCAGGGGATGCATCAGAAACCAACGACGATCTTGCCGAACACTTGCCGGCTTTCCATGCGCTTGAGCGCGACCGCAACATCCTCGATCGGCACTTCGGTGTCGATCACAGGCGCCATCCCGCCGGCCATCTTGTCGAGGCTCTCCGCGATGTTGCGCATGGTCGCACCGAACGAGCCGAAGATGCGATATTGCTGCTGGAACAATTGCATCAGGTTGAGTGTCGTGGTCGGTCCCGACGTCGAGCCGCAGGTCACCAGCCGGCCGCCGCGCTTCAGGGACAGCAATGAGCCGGCGAACGTATCGGCACCGACATGCTCGAACACGACGTCGACACCCTTCTTCCTCGTGATCTTGCGGGTCTCGTGCTCGAAGCGATCCTTGCGATAGTTGATGACATGATCGGCGCCGAGCGCGCTGACGCGCTCGATCTTGGAATCATCGCCGACGGTGGTGATCACGGTGCAGCCGATCGCCTTGCACATCATGATCGCGACCGTTCCTATGCCCGAGCCCCCGGCATGCACCAGCACGGTTTCGCCCGGCTGCAGTTTCGCATTGTCGAACAACATGTGCTGCACGGTCGAGAACGCAATCGGCGCGCAGGCCGCGTCGCGTCCGCTGACGCCGTCGGGCACCGGAATCACCAGCCGCTCCCGAAGATTCAAAAGCTCGCGCGCGAAACCATCGACATGGAAGCCCATGATGCCAGCGACATCCTCGCAAAGATTGTCGCGGCCTTCGTTGCAGGCGCGGCAGATTCCGCAGGTGATGGCGCCGTACATCACCACCGGCTGTTTCGGCCTGAAGCGGGTGACGCCTTCGCCGACCGCGGCAATTTCGCCGGAGGCCTCCGCGCCGATCACCAGCGGCAGCTTGCGTTTGGCAAACGCCATGCCGCGATAGCCCCAGACATCGATGTGATTGAGTGCGACCGCCTTGACGCGGATCTGTACCTCGCCGGCGAGAGGCGGCGGCGGTGCCGGCATGTCCGCGATCGCCAGCTGGCGGTCGGCAACGAGAGTAAGCGCACGCATGCCGCCATGTCTCCGGCAGGAAGGATGATGTCTGGTCGCGTGCGTATCGCCGGTTCGCAGGAGGACGTCAACCGCCGACATCGACAAGGGCAATGCCGGTCAAACCGGTTCGCGCGTCAGGATCAGCGAGGCATTCTGGCCGCCGAAGCCGAACGAATTCGACATCACGGCGGTGACGCGGGCGTCGCGCGCCTTGTTGGGAACGACGTCGAAGGGAATCGCCGGATCCGGAATGTCGTAATTGATGGTCGGCGGAATCCGCTGGTGCTCGAGCGTCAGCAGCGAGAACACGGCCTCGACGGCACCCGCGGCGGAGAGCGTGTGTCCGACCATCGATTTGTTGGACGATACCGGGATTTGCTTGGCGCGCTCGCCGAACACCGAGGAGATGCCGAGATACTCCATCTTGTCGTTCTCCGGCGTACCGGTGCCGTGCGCGTTGATGTAGTCGATCTGGTCGGAGACAATGCCGGCGTCGGACAATGCATTGCGCACGCATCCGATGATCGGCTTGCCGTCAGGACTGGAGCGGGTGCGGTGAAAGGAATCCGCAAGCTCGCCGCAGCCGGCGAGGATACCGAGAATCTGCGCGCCGCGTGCCGTGGCGGCTTCATAGCTTTCCAGCACCAGTGCACCGGCGCCTTCCGCCATCACGAAACCGTCGCGGTTCTTCGAAAATGGCCGCACCGCGGCCTGCGGCGGTTCGTTATGGGTCGAAAGCGCCGACAGCAGGGAGAAGCGAACCAGGGCTTCCGGATTGACCGAGCCGTCGGTGGCGACGCAAAGCGCGGCATCGGCTTCGCCGCGACGAATGGCTTCAACGCCGAGCTGGATGGCGCTGGCGCCGGACGCGCAGGCGGTGGAAAGCGAAATCGGCGAACCCTTGGTGCCGAACTTCTCGGCCAGATGATCGGCCACCGATCCGAACAGAAAGCGCCGGTGGTATTGTGCGAACCTGCCGCCGCCGCTGACCCGCAGCATCGCATCATAGTCGACTTCCGTGCTCGCTCCGATCGCGCGCCCGAGCTCCTGGCGCTGAGGCCACTCGACCTCGACCGGCGCCACCGCGAGAAACAGCGGGCCGGGAAAGTCGCTCCTGGTCCCGATGCCGGCCTGGGCGATGGCTTCCTCGGCGACGAGTTCGCCGAGCCGTTCGGAAAGATCGGTGGATGAGAACGGTTCGACTGGGATGAAATCGACCGTTCCCGCCATCGTTGTCTTCAACCCGTCGGTCGGGAAGCGCGTGATGGTCCGGATGCCGGATTCGCCCGCGGTGAGTTTTTTCCAGTTGTCGGCCTTGCCCGTGCCGAGCGATGTGACGACGCCCATGCCGGTGACGACGACGATTGGCCTTCCGAATTTATCGCGCGTAGCTGCCATCTTTTCCTCGCCGGTTGAGCACCGCGCTCACTTGATCGCCTCGACCAGTGCCATGCCTTCGCCCCGCCAATGACCGGTCCCGATCACCACAATCTGGGTCGGCGGGTTGGACATTTCAACCTCCAGCCCGGTGGGATCGTTGGGCGGAAACAATGCACCGCGTGAGATCGACAACGCGGCAAGCGCCAGCCCTAGTGGAAACTGCGTCTCCATGGTGTGGCCAAACGCCGTGCCGCTGGCCCGCACCGCAAAATCCGGATGTTCGCCCAGAAACGCCCGTTCTTCGGATGTGGCCGGTTCGGCGCCGGTCGCGCCGGTAATGATGGCGCCATTGTTTCCAAGCTTGCCGATCTTGGACCACAGTTTTTCCAGCGTCGCCGTAACCTCACCGGGATGGTTGCGGCGGGCCAGATCGGCCACGACGTTGGTCAGTCGCGCATAGGGTTTCGCACCGCGCGCTTCGGCGTGCGCCCGGGACTCGATGACAAGAAACGCGCCGCCCGATCCGAGCGCAAAGCCGCGGTTGTCGCCGCGCGCCCAGACCGGAGCGAATTTGTCGGTGAGATTGAAATCACCGAACTCGTAGAGAACCAGCAGATCCTTGCGCTCGCCGTTTTGCGAGCCGCCGATCAGCGCGATGTCACTCTGGCCGGCGGCGATACGCGCGAGCGCGATCCTTGCCGCGTCAACGCCCGCGGCTTCCTCACCCATGAAGGTTCGCGACGATCCGGTTACGCCGTGAACGATGGCGATGTTGCCGGCCAGCAGGTTCGACAGCTGCGCCAGGAAAAGTGTCGGACGCAGATCGTTCATCAGCCGCTCATTGAGAAATCCGGGAGCGGAATTGCCCTTGGCTTCCGAATTCAGAATGTTGCAGTCCACCGCGAGATCGCGCTCGCCGCCGCCGGCGGCGACAATCATGTCCATTCGCGCCAGGATTTCCTTGTTGCCCTTGAGGCCGGCCGACTCCAGCGCCAGCCCGGCGGCGTAGGTGCCGATCCGTTGCCAGGCTTCCATCTGACGCTGATCGCCCTTTTTGGGGATCTGGGAGTCAAAATTCACCGGCGCCCAGGGATGAACGATGTAGGGCGCGAAGCCCTTCTCATCGACGTTGATCCGCCGCTGATTGAGCGCGTCCCAATGCGCGTCGAGGCCTTCGCCCAGCGAAGTGGCCAGACCAATACCGGTGATCCAGACTTCCGCCGCCGGATTTGAGGATTTCGTCTCAGTCATCGGCGATGGCCTGTTGTGGAAATCCGATACGCTTGGCCATGGCATCCATGTGTCCGCGCAAATCCGGATTCGGGAAAGGAATGTGGCTGAACGTGATCGTCGCGTTGCACTTCAGCTTGCCGCCGACCCTGACCCTGGCTTCGGTCATGGCATAGCCCGAGCCTTCGTGAAGGACGTTGGCGTCAATTGTCAGTAACTCCCCGGGGGTCACGAAGCCGCGCATCTTGGCCTCCTTGACCGCGGCCAGAAACGGCATGCGCTCGAATTTCATCAGCGCCAGCAACAGCCAGCCCGAGGTCTGCGCCATCGATTCAATCAGCAACACACCGGGCATGATCGGATAGCCCGGGAAATGCCCTTCGAATATGGTGCTGTGCTCGGGAACCCGGGCCTCGACCGTGATGGTCTTCTCGCCGGTGTTGAGGTCGAGAATACGGTCAATCAGCTGGAAATATTCGAGTTGCATGGCGGGCGGTTACGCGCCCTTGGCCGCGACCAATTCGTCGATGCGGGCGCTGAGGTTTTTCAGGACGAAGTACTGCTCGGTGGTCGCCTTGCCGTCATTGACTTCCTGGGTCCATTTTTCCAGCGGCAGTTTGATCCCGAACGCCTTGTCGATCGCGAACGCGATATCAAGAAAATCGAGGCTGTCGATCCCGAGATCGTCGATGGCGTGACTCTCCGGCGTGATCGTGTCGCGCGGGATGTCGCAGGTTTCAGCGATAATCGTGGCGACCTGATCGAATGTAGAGGACATCACTAAGCCTTTGATATATTGAGGATAAATTCTGGAATAGCGGAGGAGGTGGCCACAGCCCCCCGGAATGCCCCATCCACCGCCCGGAGTCGAGTGCCCGTATATCGGAGCGCCGCCCCGAGTTCAATGGAGGCGGGCCAAACCGGCCGGACCGGATCCGGGGGCAACGGGCCGGCCGGGTCGAAAATGCTAGCGATGCGGGGAGGAAATGCGCACGCAGTCGTGCCGCCCCATCAGCACGCAGTCCTGGGTTCGGCGCAGATCCTGAATGCTCATGGCGAGCCATATTCCAATGGCGGTCAGGGCGACGGTAAAGGCGAAAGCCGCAATGTTGGCGAGCATGCGATGGCGATAATCGTCCGGTTCTTCCCGGTCGCGCTCATAGCGTGACAGATCGTTGGCTTCGCCGGCTGGCTCAACCCGGTCGCTCAGGTTACCGCGCTGACCCGGCACAGGGGCAAAGGTTCTCGGCCGGAATTGGAGCACGCGGTGCTCACCATCCGAAGAGGCCGACGTGGAAACAATGGGCCGCTGGGTTTTCACTGCCGCCAGTTCCGTGACATCCTGATGCTATTTAGCACGCTGGCGACGCGTCTCCCAGAAAATGTTGACATGGCAGGGACGCGATAATCTGTCCCCGCCAAAAATCTATCCCTCTAAAGTCTCATGGAACCTGCCGTAGTCGATTCGCAGCCGGCCATCTTCCGAGGTGCCGATGATGTCCGCATAGCGCTGCCCAAACCGAATGTCGGAATATTCGTATGCCTTTCGGGCGTGGACGGTTTGCGCTGCAACAACATCGTAGCCAGACACCACGAGCGCGAGTGAAACCTTGGACGCCGCGAGTTCGTCCGCATTGACCTCGTAAAGCGGGCTGTTCTCGTCGAGGACATGATAGAGCGTCCAGCTCAGCGCCAGCCCGGGATTCTGGTTTTGCGTCAGTTGCAGTTCGTAGAACCTTCGAAGCTGCTCGCCCTCCATGCTCACGATATTCTTGAACAACCACAATTTGGCGTTGGCATTGCTGATGATGTTGTGACGTTCGTTGGCGAGGCGAAGCATCAGGGTCGGCTTGCCGTCGTGGTTGGAAATGACCGGGTAGTCGGCGAACAACAACCGGGCATTCGGCCGCGAGAACCGGGCAAAGATCAGCCCCGTCATCAACGACATCGAAAAGATGCCCGTGAACAGCTCCACCGCGGCGATGAAGTGCCCGTAATGGGTTTGCGGATGCATGTCGCCGTAGCCGGCGGTCGAAAGCGTCTCGATGCTGAAATAGAGATAATCGATATAGGCGCCGCCGGGCACGTTCGAGATCGGCTGATTTCCGACCCAGTAGAGCACCGCGAAGACCGCGTTGAAGGCGATGAACACCAGCACGGCGCCGCCGATAAAAGCCTGCCATGAGGCTGTCATGCAGCGATGGCTGATATCGGCCCAAAAACTTAAGTGAAGGCCTTCGGTGACGATCTCGCGATCGCCAAATCGGACCACCCGCGCTTTCGATGTTCGATCGTTCTGGCTTTTGACCATCTTTTCCGATTCTCTTCCGAAGTTAGCGCATGATCCGTCAAAACGTGAGCGGCTTGCGAAAAGATCATTTGCCCTTAATGATTTAGCGCGCAATCGGACGCAAAACCGGCCCCCGTCATGCTGGCCGCGCTTCGGGGATTTGATCGCCAGCCCCATCATGCCATAATCGTGCCGGTTGCAGCGGCATTTTTGGCGATCGAGTACGGGGGTTAAAGTCATGACGAATACGCGCGAACCGATGATCAAGCCGATTCCGATTCTCTCGCTTCGTCCCACCCAGATGACCGTCGGACTGAGGGAGGTGAAGGAAAAGCGCAAGCGCTGGCGGGAACAAAAATCCAAGAAAAAACAGGCCGAGCTTCTGGGTAAACACATGATCCCGGTGGTTCATGGACCGGACGAACGATACTATGTGGTCGATCACCATCATCTGGCGCGCGCGCTTCACGACGAAGGCGTGACGGATATTCTGGTGACCGTGATCGGCGATCTCACCATGGTCGACCGCGACGCGTTCTGGGGTGTGATGGACAATAAGAGATGGGTCTATCCATACGACGCCAAGGGTGAACGCCGGCACTTCAAGGACATTCCGAAGTCGGTCACGGACCTCAAGGACGACCCGTTCCGCAGTCTCGCCGGCGAATTGCGGCGTGCCGGCGGCTTCGCCAAGGACACCACGCCGTTCAGCGAATTCCTGTGGGCTGATTTTCTGCGCCGCCGGATGTCGAGCAAGAGCGTCGACGAAAATTTCGCAAAAGCGATGGAAAAAAGCCTGGCGCTGGCGAAAAGCAAGGACGCGGTCTATTTGCCCGGCTGGTGCGGACCCGCGTCGGACAGCTAGCGCGGCGTAACTAGCGACGAGTCCTGGCGCTCGCGCGCTATTTCGGCAGACGTCCCATCAGGTAGAATTCGTCGTTCGGACGCATGGCCGTGACGTTGGCCATCCGGTTTGACAGCGCGAAAAACGCGGAGATCGCGGCGATATCCCAGATGTCGTCGTCGTTAAAGCCGTGGCTGGCGATCGCGGTGAAATCCTGCTCGGAAATCTTCTGCGCCTCGGTGCTGACCTTCATCGCGAAGTCGAGCATGGCTTTCTGGCGTGGCGTGATGTCGGCCTTGCGGTAGTTGATCGCGATCTGGTCCGATATCTGCGGATTCTTCGCCCGGATTCTCAGGATTGCGCCGTGTGCGATCACGCAGTAATGGCACTGGTTGGCGCTGGAGGTCGCAACCACGATCATTTCGCGCTCCGCCTTGGTCAGGCCGCCTTCCTTGTCCATCAGCGCATCGTGATAGGCAAAGAACGCCCGAAACTCGTCGGGCCGGTAGGCCAGCGTCAGGAACACGTTCGGAATGAAGCCGGATTTCTCCTGCACCGCGAGCAGGCGGGCGCGGATATCCTCCGGCAGTCTTTCGATGGAGGGCATCGGGAAACGGTTGGCGATCGGCTGCGTCATGGAAATATTCCGGCTGATACCGCCTGCTGCGGTCGACCGCGACCATATCGCGTTTTCGCGCAAAGTGGATACCGGTTGGCGTGAAGAAAACGCGTCAAACCAAGAACTAGAGCTTCCGTTCCGATTCAATCGGAACGGAAAAGACTCTGGCGCAAGGCGACCTTGCGGGCGACGGCAACGCCGAAGCCGTCAGCGCAGCGGCTTTTTCAGCAACGAAAAGCGGTCGGGATCGAGGCCCATCGACGGCTGCAGCATCGGCGCTTCCACCGTGCGCGCGGCCGGCCGTTCGTTGATGCCGGGATCGTTGGGCACGTCGCGATGCGACGTGGCTCCGCGCCAGCGCTCGAGAACGGCGCTGACGAAATGCATGTCGTGGCCGGCGGCGGCCGACGGAACCGTTGAAGAGGCGGCGTCGCTGCGCGGCAGCTGATGAACCGGCACTTCCTTGAAGCGCAGCCGGGTCGGAAGCGCCACGCCTTCACCGAAAGCGAGCACTTCGCGGGTCCCGAGCGAGGGGACGAACGACAGCAGGTTGGCCGCGGCATCCGAAACCGCCGAGCGCAACAGCGCCTGGTCGCGATCGTTGGCGAGCCGCATCGCAAACAGCGTGTTGCACTGGGAAATGATGGTGGCATCGAGTTCGGCGGGGCGCTGCGTGACGAGGCCGAGATAGACGCCGTATTTGCGGCCTTCCTTGGCGATGCGCGACACCGCCTTGCGCGTCGGCCCGAAACCGATGTTGCGATCGGCCGAGGCGTAGCGATGCGCCTCTTCGCAGACGAACAACAGCGGCGAAGCGCCGTCGCTCCACAGCCCGAAGTCGAACGCCATCCGGCACAGCACCGACACCACGGAATCGACGACTTCGGCGGGGAAGCCGGCAAGCTGCATGATGGTCATCGGTTTGCCGTTGGCCGGCAGCCGGAACAGGTAGCTGATGACCTCCGCCATGGTGTCGCCGCCGACATTGGCGTTGTCGAACATGAAGGTGTAACGCGGGTCGTTGCGCACGGTCTCGATGCGCGAAATCAGCTTGTGATAGATGATCCGCGATGAGCGGTTTTCGAGCTTGCCCATGCGTTCGTCGATCAGCGAAATAAGATCGACCAGGCGGTAGGGTACCGGCGTATCGACGGTATAGCCGATGTTTTTGGGATCGACGCGCTTCAATCCAAGCCGATCGGTGTTCTGGTACTGGGTATAGATTCCCTTCGCCATCGGGATGACTTCGGCGAGGATGTCGAGTTCCTCGGCTACGCCGGGCCGGCCGGCGAACAGCACATCGACGATCTCCTCGAAATTGAACAGCCAGAACGGCAGCTTCAGATTGCGCGGATTGAGGACAAGCGAGCGGTCACCGAAACAGCGGCCATATTCGTTATGCACGTCGAGCAGGAAAACCCGCAGGTTCGGCCGCGCCTTGAGGATTTCGTTCAGCAGCAGCGATACGCCGGTCGATTTGCCGACGCCGGTCGAGCCGAGCACGGCGAAATGTTTCGAGAGCATCTCCTCGACGTCGACATAGGCGAGGACCGAAGGATCCTGCTGCAGGGTGCCGATATGGATCTGGTCGGATCCGGTCGGCGTGTAAATCGTGCGCAGCTCCTGACTGCTGATCAGGTCGACGGTGTCGCCGATGGTCGGATAGGTGGTGACGCCGCGCTGGAATTTGGTACGCTCGGGTCCGCCGAAGATTTCGCCGAGCAGATCGACCGAGGCGCTGGCGATGTAGTCGTCGGAGGCCGGCAGGTTCTCGCAGGTCACCTCGGTGATCATGGCGACGATGGTGGAATTCGCGCAGCGGATGCTGACGAACCGGCCGACGGTCGCCCGCACCGCGGACAGGCCCATCTGGCTCGCCGCCAGAAGTCCGACGCGGGCAAGGGATCCACGCACCGAAATCACACGTCCGAAGGATGTCACAGTGCTGGAACCCGATATTTCATGAATTGCATCCGTCACTATGCATCCGGTCGTTGGAGAAACGGTTAAGCGGGGCCGCTCGCGGGTTCGTTAAATCTGCGGCATATTTGTCGGGGTTAGTTGTGCCGGGCAGTCCAGCCTTGCCTTGACCGTTCGATTCCGCGGGAAAAGCTTGGTTCTCTGTCGGTCCTTTGGCGTCGCCGTCCGCGGCCGCTTAATGTTTTATTCACCACGCTTGCGACGAAGGCGGTCCCGGCGGCGCCTTTTGCGGAATGGCCTTTGTTGTCCCGAACGGCCCTGAGGCTGGCCCCGGCTGGCGCTGCCCCGTCAACCGCCTGATGTCAGCCGCGGGGCCCGCGCGGCCGAGGGCCATCGCTTTATTTGTTGACTTGACCGGATAGTTTGTACATTTGTACAAATCATGGCCCAGTTTTCCGCCAGCGAAGAATCCGCCGTGCGCAAGCCCAATATGCGCGAGGCGATCCTGTGCGCCGCGGAAGAGTTGTTTTCCACGAACGGCTTCAACGCGGTGTCGGTTCGGGATATCGCGCAGGCTGCGGGGGCAAATCCCGGCAGCGTGACCTATCATTTCAAGACCAAGGACGGACTGCTGCTCGAAATCTACCGGCGTCATTGCGGACCGATGAACCGCCGGCGTTCGGAGTTGCTGGCGGCGGCGGGGCGGGTGCGGGATCTCCAGGACAGGCTGGAGGCGATCGTGCGCGCCTATGTCCTGCCCGCATTTTCTTCAGGCAGCGACCTCGCGGGCGGGGGCGCGCGCTTTACCAGGCTGCGCGCGGTGATGTCGGCGGAAGGCAACGAGGTCGCCGGCCGGATCATCGCGCAGACCTTCGACGACACCAGCCATGCCTTTATCGATGCGATCCACGACAGCCTGCCGCACGTCCCGCGTGCCGAAATCGTCTGGCGCAGCCATTTTCTTCTGGGGGCGCTTTATTACACGCTGGTCCAGCCTGAACGCGTGTCGCGGCTGTCGCGCGGTGACGCCGATGGTTCCGATGCGGCCGGCGCCATCGAGCAGCTGGTGCGGGCAACCGTCGCGTCGTTTCAAGCTGCCGGACTTGATCGGCCCGCGCCGTTGCGCCGACGAATAGCGGCACAATCCAAGCCTTAGGGGAAGATCGCCTTAGGGAAGATCATCGCGGCGCGCGGATTGCGATCGCATCTGGCGTTCCGGCAAACCAGGTTCGATCATCGAGAAGTTGGCAATATCAGAGGGACGGCCATGGCAAAGACAGGTTTGGTGGTTTCAGCGCATCCGGGAGATTTCGTCTGGCGCGCCGGCGGTGCCATCGCGCTTCACGCCAAAAAGGGTTACCGCGTCAAGATCGTCTGTCTGGCGTTCGGCGAGCGCGGGGAATCCCAGTTCGCCTGGAAGCAGGCGGGCATGACGCTGGACAAGGTCAAGGCCGGCCGCAAGGACGAGGCGGAGCGCGCCGCGGCGTCGCTCGGCGCCGAGATCGAGTTCTTCGACGCCGGCGACTACCCGCTGCGCCTCACCGAGGCGCACATGGATCGGCTGATCGACATTTATCGCGAGCTTAACCCGAGCTTCGTGCTGACGCATTCGCTGGAGGATCCCTACAACGTCGATCATCCGGCGGCGACCGCCTATGCCCAGGAGGCGCGCATCGTGGCGCAGGCGATGGGTCACAAGCCGCAGGCCGATTACAGCTACTCGGCGCCGCCGGTGTTCCTGTTCGAGCCGCATCAGCCGGAGATGTGCAACTTCAAGCCGCAGGTCATCCTCAACATCGACGAAGTCTGGGACATCAAGCGCAAGACGTTCGAGATTCTCGCGGCCCAGAAGCATCTGTGGGCCTATTACGAGCGGGTCGCGCTGCAACGGGGCATGCAGGGCGGCCGCAATTCCGGCAAGGCCATGACCTATGGCGAGGCCTATCAGCGGCTGTTCCCGATGGCGATGGAGGAATTGGTATGAAGACGGTCGTTGTCCGCAATATCAAGCGAGCCGATGCTGATGTCGTGAAGCGGCTGGGTGCGCTCGGCACCTCGACGGTGCACGAGGCCTATGGCCGAAGCGGGCTGATGAAGCCTTATCTGCGCCCGGTATGGGCTGGTGGCGAAGCGGCGGGTACCGCCGTCACGGTGCTGGCACAGCCCGGCGACAACTGGATGCTGCATGTCGCGGTCGAACAATGCCGGCCGGGCGATATCCTGGTGGTCGGCTGCACCACCGACAATACCGACGGGATGTTCGGCGATCTGCTGGCGACCTCGCTGAAGGCGCGCGGCGTTACTGGCCTTATCATCGATGCCGGTTGCCGCGACGTGAAGTCGCTTCGGGAAATGGGTTTTCCGGTGTGGTCGAAGGCGATTTCGGCCAAGGGCACCGTCAAGGCCACATTGGGTGCGGTCAACGTTTCCGTGGTTTGCGCCGGGATCAATGTTCACCCCGGCGATGCCGTCGTCGCCGACGACGATGGCGTTGTGGTCGTCAGGAGGAAAGATACCGGCGAGGTCGCCGCCAAGGGTGAAAAGCGCCAGGCCGACGAAGAGGGCAAGCGCCAGATCCTCGCCTCCGGCGTGCTCGGGCTCGACATGTACAAGATGCGCGAGCCGCTGGCGCAGGCCGGTCTCGTCTATCTCGATGAACCGGAGTCAGACTGAAGTGACGATGCGTTTGCGCACTTTGCTTGGCGACCATCCCTGCACCAAATCGTTGAAGGATGGATCGCTGAAGTCGGACCTGGTAACGTTCGACTTCGCGGACTATTCGCCGACCAACAAGGGCTTCAAGCCGATGGTTCGCGAAGCCGCCTTCGATGTGTCGGAGATGGCGATCGTCACCTATCTGATGGCCAGGAGCTTCGGCAAGCCGATGGTGCTGCTGCCAAGCGTGGTGCTGGCGCGGTTTCAGCACGGCTACGCACTCTACAATGCCAAATCGGGAACGATGACGCCGGCCGATCTGAACGGCAAGCGCGTCGGCATCCGTTCCTTCACCACCACGACCGGTGCGTGGCTGCGCGGCATTCTCGCCAATGATTATGGTGTCGATCTCGATTCGATCGACTGGGTCACGTTCGAGGACGCGCACGTCGCCGAATTCAGGGATACGACCAAGCGAGCGCCGGCGGGCAAAGAGATCATCCAGATGCTGATCGACGGCGAACTCGATGCCGTGCTCGGGGAGAAGTCGGAACTGCCGGGCCTCAAGCCACTGTTTCCCGATGCGGGCAGCGAAGAGAAATCATGGTTCGCAAAGCACGGCGTGACGCCGATCAATCATATGGTGGTGGTCAGCGAAGAGCTGGCGCAGAACCATCCGGAAGCGGTGCGCGAAGTCTTCAGGCTGTTGCGCGAGAGCGCGGCGCGCGCGCCAGCGGCCTCGCCACGTTTCAGTGCCGACGAAATGGGCCGCTCGCTGGAAATGATTATCCGATATGCCGTGCAACAGGGGCTGATTCCGCGTGCGTTCTCGGTCGATGAATTGTTCGACGATCTGACGCGGACTCTCACTTAGAAGGACGATACGATGACTCCAGAGCCGATTTTCGATCTCGCCCATCTCGGCCATATGGAATTACTGACGCCGAAGCCCGATGAGAGCCTGAAATTCTTTGTCGACGTGATGGGCATGACCGTCAGCGGCCGCAAGGGGGAGTCGGTCTATCTGCGCGGCTGGGACGATTACGAGCGCTATTCGCTCAAGCTGACGGCTTCAAGGACCTCCGGGATGGAGCACATGGCGCTGCGGGCGCGCAGCCCGCAGGCGCTGGAGCGGCGCGTCGCCGCCCTCAAGGGGTCCGGATTCGACATCGGCTGGACCGACGGCGACCTCGGCCACGGTCCGGCGTTCCGCTGCCACGATCCGGACGGCCATATTGTCGAGCTTTATTACGAGACCGAATGGTACGAGGCGCCGCCCGAACTCAAGCCGGCGCTGAAAAATCAGGCGCAGCGCTTTCCGGCGCGCGGCGTCAATGTCCGCCGTCTCGATCATCTCAATTGTCTCGCGGTCGACATCAAGGCCAACCGCATTTTCTTTGAAAAATATCTGGGTTGCCGGCTGACCGAGCAGATCGTGCTCAACGATGGCACTGAAGCCGCGATGTGGATGGCGGTGTCGAACAAGAGCTATGACTTTGCCTATTCACACGATCACTCCAACACCCCGGGCCGTTTCCATCACATCACCTATGCGCTCGACAGCCGCGAGGATGTGCTGCGAGCCGCCGATATCTTCCTGGAGAACGGCGTCTACATCGAGACCGGTCCGCACAAGCACGCCATCCAGCAGACCTTCTTCCTCTATGTCTACGAGCCCGGCGGCAACCGGGTCGAGGTCGCCAATGCCGGCGCGCGTCTCATTCTGGCGCCGGACTGGAAACCGATCGTGTGGACCGAGGAGGAGCGCAAGAAGGGACAGGCGTGGGGCCTGAAGACGATCGAGTCCTTTCATACCCACGGCACCCCGCCGGTCGGGGGCGGTTGAGGCTCAACTAATCTTGACCGATCGCGGAGGTCTGGTCGCGCGATGCCCGGTCCGATAGCTTCCCGGGGAACCCGCCGCCTGCTATCGTCAGCCGCGATCCACCGTGGGGGCCTTTCGACAAGACCCGCATCAAAAACAATAGTCAATTTGGGAGAAGATCATCATGAAACGCCGCTCAGCCATCGCCCTGCTAGTCGCTGGGTTCGCCGCCCTTGCCTATGCGCCTCAGGCGTCCAGCGAGACCGGGTGGGTCACGCTGTTCGACGGCAAGAGCCTCGACCATTTCAACCCGATCGGTGACGCCAATTGGCGGCTCGAGGATGGTTCCGTCGTCGCCGACAAGGGCAATGGTTTCCTGGTCACGAAGGATACCTATGCCGATTATCAGATCAGGGCCGAATTCTGGGTCGATGCCGATGCCAACAGCGGCATCTTCATCCGCTGCACCAATCCCGAGAAGGTAGGTGCCGACAACGCCTACGAGGTGAATATCTGGGATACCCGTCCCGATCCGAGCTATGGCACCGGCGCGATCGTCAACCTCGGCAAGGTCGATCCGATGCCGAGGGCCGGGGGTAAATGGAACGTCATGGAGATCACCGCGAAGGGCTCATCCTTCACCGTGGTGCTCAACGGGCAGAAAACCGTCGATGCCGCGCAGGACGCCAAGTTCGCGAGCGGACGGATCGCCCTGCAGCACGGGTTGGGTGTCAAGGACGACAAGGGCGTCGTCAACGACAGGGGCGTGGTGAAGTTCCGCAAGGTGGAAATCAAGTCGCTGTAGTCCAACTCCCAGCCATCGCATGTGCCAGTGACAATGCCCGCGCGCCGCAAGGCGCGTGGGCGATTGCCTGACCCGTGAAACTTCGCGAAGCCGCCGTTCGGGAAAGCTGAAGGCTCCGTTCGGGAAAGCTTAAGTTGCTGCCGACGCAGCATTATCCGCAATGCCCGATCGGACGGGCGCCGCAGGTCCGGACCCGGCGCGAATGGCACGATCGACCTGCCGCCCATAATTTTCGCAGCCCTGCCTAAATCCTGGCACGGGATGATCCAACATTTTGTGCGCCCCGAGACAAGCCTGACGCGGGCCGGCGACCGTAGGCTCCCCTCCGAACTTGGAACATGGCATCGCCATGACAACTTCGAAGGAGAGATCAAATGCATAAGTGGTTTTCCACCGAAACCCGGACGCAGCGGACGCCGTCCGCCGCGCGTGCCGGATTGCGTATCGCTGCGCTGGGTGCGTTCCTCCTGGCCGGCCTCTGTGCGCCAATGTCTGCCAACGCAGCACCAGCCGGCTGCGCCGCCTTGCAGGCGAAATATCCCAGCCTGAAAGGCAAGCAACTCGTCAACGCGATCAACCCGCATACGCCGGGCTATGAAGCGATCGATCCGAAAGACCCGAACAAATATGTCGGCTTTGATATCGATCTCGGCGAGCAGATCGGCGAGTGCCTCGGCTTTACGCTGACCTACAAGGCGGTGACTTTCGCAGCGCTGCTGACGACCTTGTCGAGCGGACAGGCCGATATCGTGATTTCCGATATTTATGCGACCGAGGAGCGGGCCAAGGCCGCCGACTTCATCACCTATTCGAAGGTGTTCGACGGTGTGCTGGTGGCCAAGGGCAACCCGAAGAAGATCACCGGCATCAACACATCGATGTGCGGCGCCGCGGCGGCCGAGAATACCGGCTTTGTGGAAGTCCCGCTGGTCCAGGCGATGATCGCGCCGTGCAAGGCCGAAGGCAAACCCGAACCGACGCTCCAGCTCTATGACAATAACGCCAACTGCATCCAGGCCATTCTCGCAGGGCGCGCCGACACCTATGTCAACGACGTCAACACCGTCGATCAGGCGGTCAAGGCCAATCCCGACAAGCTCGAAAAGGCGATCGCGGTCACCATCCCTTATTCGGTCGGCATCGCGGTGCCCAAGGACAAGCCTGAATTCCGCGACGCCGTGATGGCTGCGCTGATCGAGGTGCAGAAGGCCGGGATTCACAAGGAACTGCTCAAGAAGTGGGAACTCGATCCGAACAACTTCAAAGAACCCGACATTCTCTCCGTTAAGTAATGTCGCTCTTCGTCCACTATCTCAGCCTACCGTACCTGATCGAGGGCATCTGGTTTACCGTCATGGTAACCGCTCTCGGTCTGGCCGGCGGGCTGATCGTCGGTCTGGTCCTCGCGGCGATGCAGCTCAGCCGGTTCTGGATGCTGGCTGTGTTCGCCCGGGGCTATACCGTGATCTTCCGCGGCACGCCGCTGATCCTGCAGATGGTGTTCGCCTACGACGCGTTGCCGCAGATCGGGCTCAAGCTCAGCGCGGTCGGCGCGGCCGGTCTCGCATTGGCCGCCAATGAAGCGCCCTTCATCGCTGAAATGCTTCGCGCCGGTGTGCTCGGCGTCGACCGCGGACAGGTGCTGGCCGGCCAGGCGCTCGGGATGACGCCGGCGCTGCTGATGCGGCGCATCATCGCGCCGCAGGCCATTCGCACCATGATTCCGGCCTTCGGCAACGAAACCGTCAGCGCCCTGAAGAATTCGTCGCTTGCCAGCGTCATCTCGGTGCAGGAGCTGACACTGCGAAGTACGCAACTGGCGTCCTCGACGTTCGATTTCTTCTCGATTTTTTTCGCATCGGGGCTCATTTACCTGGTGCTGACGACCGCGGTCAGCGTCATCCAGTTGTTCGTGGAGCGCGCGCTCGATCTGGATCGCGCCACGCCGCAAGGGCGTCTTGCGATTTTCCTGCCCTGGCGCCGGGTCGATCTGTCGACCAAATTGCGGCTTGCCGAGCAGGCCCCGACCGCCCCGGCGGAGGCCCCGCCGGATCTATCGGTGCCGCCGCCACGCGCGGCCTCGAGGGTGGACCGCGCCAAGCACGCCGCCATGGTCGCACGCAACAATGTCGCGGTCGAGGTGACAGACTTACGCAAGAAATACGATGCGCAGACCGTGCTTGATGGGCTTGATCTGACGGTGCGCGTCGGCGAAGTCGTCGCCCTGATGGGACCCAGCGGATCGGGCAAGAGCACGCTTCTGCGATGCATCAACCATCTGGAAAATTGGGATTCCGGCATGGTACGCGTCGGCGGCCGCCGTCTCGGGCATCGCGACGACGGCAGACCGCTGTCGCCGCGCGAGATCGCCAACGAACGTGCCAGCGTCGGCGTCGGCATGGTGTTTCAGCAGTTCAACCTGTTCAGCCATCTGACCGCGAGGGAAAACGTTGCCGGACCGTTGCGCTGGGTTCACGGCATGACCCGCGTCGATGCCGACCGGCGGGCCCGCGAATTGCTCGAACGCGTCGGCCTCGGCCACCGCGCCGATGCGTTGCCGCGCCATCTCTCCGGTGGCCAGCAGCAACGGGTCGCGATCGCCCGCGCGTTGGCGCCCAATCCGAGCGTGTTGTTGCTGGATGAGCCGACTTCCGCGCTCGATCCCGAACTCGTCAACGAGGTGCTGGAAGTCATCCGGCGATTGGCGATCGACGACGGGCTGACGATGATTATCTCGACCCATCAGATCCGCTTTGCGGATGATGTGGCCGATCGCGTCGCGTTTCTTTCCGGCGGTTCGATCCTGGAGGAGGGACCGGCCCACGAAGTCCTCACCAATCCGCGCCATCCGGTGACGGCGCGCTTCCTGAGCTTGATGGAGGCCGACAAGGCGCCGGAGAGAACAGCATGATCCGCCCGCCGCGCGCTCGTCGTCCGTTCAATATTCGATCGCTTTCCCAGGAGGCACTTGCATGAAGCACTTTACGCTGCCGGTATCGCCGGCCTCCGTTCACTGGGGTTACTTCAGCAAGAAAGTGAAGCCCGCCCTGACGCTGCGTTCGGGCGACCGCGCCACCATCGAGACATTGACGCACCACGCCAACGATGATTACGAGCGCATGATCGCCGACGATCCGGGCGCCGAAAGTGTGTTCCACTGGACCCGCGAGCATAAGGCGGTGGTCCGCCGCGGCGCCGGCCCGATCGAGGGGCCGTTCATTCGCGGATCGGGCGAGGGCGTCGGGGTTCACCTCTTGACCGGGCCGATCGCGGTCGAGAATGCGGAGCCCGGCGACGTGCTCGAAGTTCGCATCCTGGACGTCCGGCCGCGGCCGAGCTGTCACGCCTGTCACGCCGGGCGTTGCTTTGGTTCCAACGCGTCGGCGAATTGGGGCTTCCACTACCATGACCTGATCGAGGAGCCGAAGCCGCGCGAAGTCATCACCATCTTCGAACTCGATACATCGGGCGAGCCGTTCGCCAAGGCCGTCTATAATTATGTCTGGACGCCGCAGACCGATCCGGATGGCATCGTGCATCCGACCATCGACTATCCCGGCGTGCGGGTCGACCACACCACCATCCGCAAGCGCGAGAATATCCTGAAGCACGTCAAGGTGCCGGCGCGGCTTCATTTCGGCACCATGGGGTTGGCGCCCTCGGAGTCGGATTTCGTCAGCTCGATCCCGCCGAGCTATACCGGCGGCAACATCGATGACTGGCGGATCGGCAAGGGCGCGCGGATGTATTATCCGGTCGCGGTGCCTGGCGCCTTCTTCTCGGTGGGCGACCCGCACGCGGCCCAGGGCGACAGCGAACTCGGCGGCACCGCGATCGAAACCTCCCTGACCGGCGACTTCGAATTCGTCCTGCACAAGCACCGCGATCTCGGCGGAACTGAGCTAGAGGGGCTTACCCATCCGATGCTGGAGACCGACCAGGCCTGGTCGGTCTACGGTTTTACCTATCCGAATTACCTCGCCGAACTGGGCGCCGATGCCCAGACCGAAATCGCCAACCATTCGAGCCTCGACCGCGCCATGCGCGATGCGTTCCGCAAGCTGCGCCGGTTTTTGATGACTGTGCATGGCTTGAGCGAAGACGAGGCGATTTCGCTGATGTCGGTGGGGGCCGATTTCGGCGTCACCCAGGTGGTCGACGCCAATTGGGGCGTCCACGGCACGCTCCGGAAGAACCTGTTCAGGTGCGACTGACGGGTATGCCCAAATTGCAGGCTACCCGGGGATAGCCGGGAGCTGCCCTGCGTGGCCGGCGGGACGATCTGGGCCGCGCCTTTGGCACGGAGGTTGCTTCGATTCCTGCGTTTGGGGTCGATGTATGAGCTTTCGCCCGTTCACCAGTGAATCGTATTCCGAAAACGACCGGCTGGAGGCATGGCGGGACGTTCTCAGCGCCGTCGGGCTTCAGCCATCGGCGGGCTCGACCGTCCAGACCGGGCATGCGACCGCCTCGCGCCGCAACGCCGAGGGCGTTGTGCTGGCGCGGCTGGCGGCGGGATCGCAGGCCGTCTCGCCCTTGTCACATGTCGCCGACGATATGCCGATCGTGCTGCTGCCGATCGAGGACGGCGTCACCTTGAGAACCCATGCGGGCCATCAGATCATCTCGACCGGGCAGCTGATTTTATTGCCGCGAAAGGGCGACTGGAGCGTGGCATTCCAGCGTGACATGCGCACGGTGGTATTGTCGGTGACGTCGGAAGCCTTTCATGGCCGCAAGGTCGGCAAGCCGGTATTCGACGAAGTTCGGGTGCTGGCGCCGGGTGGTTTTACCGAGGTGTTTTCGCGCACGCTGGAGGCGGCCGCGCGCAACATCGAGACGCTGTCCGATACCGAATGGGCGGCGGTGGCGCAAAGCTTGGCGGATTTGCTGCCGACTTTCGTCCGGGCGCCGGCCAAGGAGGCCGGGGGTACGGCGACGCAGGCCGCGATCCTGCACCGTCTTTGCCAGGCCATCGAACGCAAGCTCGACGATCCCGATTTGACCCCGGCACGGGTGGCGGAGGCCGAAGGAATCTCCGAACGCTATCTGCAAAAACTGTTTGAAGGTTCCGGAAGCAGCTTCACGCATTATCTGCGCGAGCGCCGGTTGCAGCGGACATCGGCGGAATTGTCGAGCCCGGCCGAGGCGCATCATTCGATCTCCGAAATCGCCTATCGCAACGGCTTCAATGATTCCGCGCATTTCAGCCGGGCGTTCCGTCACCGCTTCGGACTGTCGCCGCGCGAATTCCGTCAGCAGGAGATCGAACGCGCGACGGCCTGCGCCGCCGCGGCCGGTCAGCGCGGCTGGCCGCAGCAGGCGCTGGCGCAGTTGCGCAGCCATCATCCACTGGCGGGCGCGCGCAAGAGCATCGCGCCGTTACCGCCGGAACTGGTCAGCCCCTGCACGGAGGGCGAGCATCGTCACCACCATCTTTCGGTGGAAGCGTCGCGCGTGCATTGGGGATATTTCTCGCGGTCGCTGGCGCCGCAGACCGAAGTCAATTCCGGCGACACGATCACGATCGAGACCCTGACCCAGCACGCCTCGGACGATCCGGCGCGGATGATCACCGGCGACGCCGGCGCCGAAAGCGTGTTTCACTGGACGCGCAATGCGAAGAATGTCGATCGGCGCGGCGCCGGGCCGATGGATGCGTCGGTCTACGGCCGCGGCGCCGGCGAAGGTTTTGGCGTTCACATCTGCACCGGTCCGGTCGCGGTGAGGGACGCGCAGCCGGGCGACGTGCTGGAAGTCCGCATCCTCGACATCGTGCCGCGGCCCAGCCGCAACCCTGACTTCGAAGGCCAGGTGTTTGGCTCCAGCGTCGCGGCCTGGTGGGGATATCACTACAACGAGTTGCTCGCCGCGCCGCAACTGCGCGAAGCCGTGACGATCTATGAGATCTTCGCGAGCCACGAAGGCGATCCCGACGAGACGCCCCATGCACGCGCGCTTTATTCCTACCGCTGGGAGCCGCAGACCGATCCGTTCGGGGTGCTGCATTCCACCTATGATTATCCCGGCGTGCCGGTCGTCCCGGGTTCGGTCAAGCGCAGGCACAACGTACTCGACGGCATCCGCATTCCGCTGCGTCCGCATTTCGGGGTGATCGCGGTGGCGCCGCGCGAGGTCGATTTCGTCGATTCGATTCCGCCGTCCTATTTCGGCGGCAATCTCGACAATTGGCGGCTCGGCAAGGGATCGACGGTGTATCTGCCGGTGTCAGTGCCCGGTGCGTTGCTGTCGGTCGGCGATCCCCACGCGACGCAGGGCGACGGCGAACTCGGCGGCACCGCGATCGAATGTTCGATGACCGGGACCTTCCAGCTCGTTCTGCACAAGAAAGCCGATCTGGCCGGCCGGGTGTTCGCCGACCTGACCTATCCCTTGATTGAGACCGCAACCGATTGGGTTTTGACCGGCTTCAGCCATCCGAACTATCTGGCGGAGTTCGGCGCCAAGGGGCAGAGCGAGGTCTATGCGACTTCCTCGCTCGATCTCGCGATGAAGGACGCGTTCCGGAAGATGCGCCGCTTTCTGATGAACATCAAAGGGCTGAGCGAGGACGAAGCGATTGCGCTGATGTCCGCCGCGGTGGATTTCGGCGTCACGCAAGTGGTGGACGGCAACTGGGGCGTTCACGCCATCCTGAGCAAGCGGCTGTTTGAAGGCGCCCGGCCGTCGTAACCGAGCCGGCCGGGCCTTCTGACGGCCGCCAAACAGATGTATGGACAGCGACGAATCATCTAGGGGTTGATCACTGGCCACATTTGAAATGTGCTGATGAACCATCGCGGGGCAACTGCCGAAGAGCCCCAGGCAAACCCAAACGGTCCGGGCGCAAGCATACCTGCCGCCTGTTATGAGGCCGGCCTTCGCCATCTGCGGGCCGGACGACCTCTCGACGCGCAGTTATGCTGCGAACAGGCTCTGGCGGCGGATTCCAATCATGCCGACAGCCTCCATCTGATGGGTCTGCTGTCGTGCCAGGCCCAGCAATACGAACTCGCGGTGGAGTGGATCGCCCGCGCCATCCGGCAACAGCCCAGGGCGGAATATCTTTCCAGCCTCGGGACCACGTTGCGGCAGCAGGGACGGTTCGACGAGGCCCTCAAGGCCCTCGACAAGGCGGTGCAGCTCAAGCCCGAAGACGCCGGACTATGGATCAATCTCGGCACCATTCTGGTGGACCTGGAGCGTTCGAACGAAGCGCTGCTGGCTTTTCAGCATGTGCTCACGCTCGACCCGCTGCACGGGGATGCGGCATTTCGGTGTGGGTTTCTTCTGCATAAACTGGGACGGACGGCGGAGGCGCTTTCCTATCTCGATCTCAGCGACAGGCTGCGGCCGGACCAGGCCATGATCCTGGAAAGGCGTGCCATTGTGCTGCACAGGCTGGGAAGGTCCGAGGAAGCCCTGGCCGATAACAAGCGGGCGCACGCGCTCAATCCAGGCAACGCCAACATCTGCAATAACATCGGCGCCATTCTGCAATCGTCCTGCCGGGACCAGGAGGCGCTGCCGTGGTTCGACAAGGCCCTGGCGCTGCGGCCGGACCACCTGTTCGCCTGTACCAACAAGGCATCCTCGCTCCAGCAGTTTCACCGCTTTGACGAAGCCGCCGCGATCTACCATTACATGAAGACGATCGATCCGGATGGTGCGCAGGCCGACTGGGATTTGGCGCTGCTGCACATGCTGACCGGCGATTTCGAGGCCGGCTGGGCCGGCCGCGAGGCGCGGTGGAAAGCCCATTCGATGATCTACCCGAAAGTCTCGCAGCCGATGTGGCTCGGCGAGGAAAGCCTCAAAGGCAAGACCATCCTGATCTGCTCGGATGAAGGCCTGGGAGATGCCATTCAGTTCGCGCGCTATGTGCCGATGGTGGCGGCGCGCGGCGCCCGCGTGATCCTGGTCGTGGATGACGCGGCCTATCCTTTGTTGTCGGCGCTGTCAGGCGTCTCGCAAAGCTTTCCGAAATCGACCGGTGTGCTGCCGGAGTTCGACCTGCATTGCGCGATGTCGAGCCTGCCGCTCGCTTTCGGAACCAGGCTCGATACGATTCCATCCGGGATATCGTATCTGCCAACTCCCGCGCAGAGCCGTGTGCAGGCCTGGCAAGATCGCCTCGAACAGCGCCTCGGCGCCCACGACAGGCTGCGGGTCGGCCTGGTGTGGTCCGGCAATCCCAACCACAGCAACGATCACAATCGATCGATCCCGCTGCGAATTTTTTCACGCCTCCTCGACGTCGATGCGACCTTTGTCAGCTTGCAGAAGGATCCAAGGCCCGACGACAAGGCAGCTCTGCGCGAACGCAATGACATCGTCGACCTCACCGCTGATCTCACCGATTTCAACGAGACGGCGGCATTGGTGAGTTGTCTCGATCTGGTCATTACCGTGGATACCAGTGTGGCCCATCTCGCCGGCGCCCTGGGATGCCCGACCTGGATCCTGCTGCCCTACACGCCGGACTACCGCTGGCTGCTGGGTCGCGATGACAGCCCCTGGTATCCGACGGTGCGGCTGTTCCGGCAGACCGAGAAGCGCGACTATACAGAGGTGGTCGATCGGGTGCGGAGCGAGTTGATTGGGCTTGTGGCGGAAAGAAAACGCTGATCGGGTTGTACCGGACCAGCGCATCGATTGATTGTTTTCGCAGGAAAAAAGCCATGACCGACTATCTCGATCCCACGAAAGAAATTTTCGCAAAATTCCGCGAAATGGACCGGCCGGGCCCGATCCACATGCTCAATCTCGTGAAGCTGCGCGATAAGGCCGCTTATCCCGACGGCCGCGCGGCAACGGGCGCTGACGCCTATCGGTCTTATGCGCGCGAAAGCGGCCCCGTCTTCCGCAGCCTCGGCGGCAGGCAAGTGTGGATCGGCAGGCCGGAACTCATGCTGATCGGTCCGCAGGATTGCGAGCAATGGGACATCGCCTTCATCGCGGAATATCCATCGGTGCGGGCTTTCGCCGACATGTTGCGCGATCCCGCCTATCGCGAGGCGGTCAAGCATCGGCAGGCCGCAGTCGCCGATTCGCGGCTTCTGCGGCTGCAACCGGCGCAGCCCGGCAAGGAGTTCGGTGAGGCAATCTAACGGCCGCAGCTACCTTGGGTGCGGCCGGTTCGCACGTTAGCTAGTTCCGCGCTGACGTGCTCGATCACATGCGCGTAGTCACGACGCTCGTCCTGCCGGAACAGGCGCATGCTCGGATACCAGGGACTGTCCTCGCGACCCAGCAGCCAGCGATAGTCCGGCGCGTAGGGCAACAGGGTCCAGGTCGGGCGGCCGAGCGCGGCTGAAAGATGCGTAACGCTGGTATCGACCGATATCACCAGGTCCAGGCAGGACACCAGCGCCGCCGTCTCGACGAAATCGGTGAGATGCGCCGTCAGATCGATGACGTCGGTCCGTTCCAGCAGCGCCGGCCTGTCTTCCGCTCGCGGGTCCTTTTGCAGGCTGACGAAGGTCGCATCGGCATCGAGGATACGAGCCATTGTCCGGAACGGCATCGAACGGCTGCGATCTCTGGGGTGTCGCGGATTGCCGGACCAGACGAGGCCGACCCGCAAACGGTCGTGCGAGCCAAGACGTTGCTCCCAAGCCCTTACGCGATCGGGCGCCGGAGCAGGAAGATAGGACGCTTCGGTCGGTATTGTGTCGAGGCGGGTCCCGAAAGCCAGCGGCAAGCTGGTCAGGGGACAGTGGAGGTCGTAGGGCGGCACCGTCGTTGCCGATCTCGGAAGGCACCGCGTGATGCCGGGAAGCCTCGAGAGAAGCGGGAAGAGTTCGTCCTGGACAATCAGGATGACACGCGCGCCTCGCGCCGCCAGCATCGGGACGTAGCGTACGAACTGAATGACGTCGCCGAGACCCTCATCCGGGCAGACCAGGATGGTTTTGCCATCGATGGGTTCGGCGCCTTGCCAGATCGGTCGCGAAAGCCTTGGATAGCCCTCGACAAGAACCGGAATCTTCCAGCGCGCCGCCTCACGACCCGCCCAGCCTGCTTCGAAATCCCCGGTGAGCAGCTGAAGCAAGGCCAAATTCCATTCGGCGCTGGCGTCGTTGGGATCCTCAGCGATGGCTTGCCGATAGGCCGCGATGGCCTGGTCGAAGCGGCCGAGCTGTTCGAGCGCGACCGCCTTGTTTCTCAGGGCGTGCTTGTCGCGCAGGGCGAAGGCCTTGTCGTACCAGGATAACGCCTCTTCGCATCGGTCGAGCGCCGCGAGACAGTTCCCCATCTGGCTACAGGAATCCGCATGCGTCGGATCAAGCAAATGCACACGCTCGAGGTCGCCGAGGGCCTCTTCGTACCGCCGTAACCTTTGCAGCGTTTCCGCGCGCAAACCAAGCGTCTGGACATTGTCGGGCTTCAGCTCGTCGCACAGATTGAAGTAGATGAGTGCGTCCTCAAAACGCGCCGCCTGATGCAGGAGGGCCGCGGCCTTGTTCGCGGTGTCCCAAGAGGGCTCGAGTTCAAGCGCGTGCTGAAAGCTGAGGATCGCTTCGTGATTGCGGCGCAGCTCTGCCAGTGCCAGTCCGAGATTTCGCCACAGCTCCGCATTGTCGGGCTTGAGCTCGATTGCCTTCTCGAACACCTTGATCGCCTCGGCGCCTCGCCCCTGCTGCAGAAGCGCGGTCCCGAGCGTCGTGAGATAGAGCGGCTTCGGCTCGCGCCTGATCGCGCGGGAAAGCCATTCCACGGCATGATCAAACTGTCCGGTGTGGATACACAACAGCCCCATCAGGTGCAGCGTGTCGGCGTGATCGGGGTCGAGAGCAAGCGCCTGTTCGCAGCTGAGCTGGGCCTCGAGAGATCGGCCCGCGCGCATATGATCGATGCCCGACTGATAAAGCTGAACCACGCCGTCAGGAGCGCCTTGGCCGGATCTGGCAGACTCCATGGCCGCGTTGCCCTCGCGATCGTTCATTGCAACATCTCAATATCCGCTCCTGTCGAACAGATATTTGATTCTCGCGTTGGCTGAAAGGTTCACGCGCTGGCGTTTCAGGTTGCATACCCCCGAACTCGCGAGTCGTTGATAAGTTAGATGGGCGGCAACGACGCGCTGGTCTGCGATGCCTCCGCAACAACCCGACGCCGGGTCCTCGCCATGATCTCATGGAAAAACTGTACTGGGCTCGCCTGGTCGGTTCACCGTGAAGACCAGGAACCGGCGCGCCGTCTGGGTGTCGGGATTGCGCGCAATCCGATGTGCGACGTCGACCGGCTGGCTCCAGTGATCCCCTGCGTGAAAGCGCTTGATCACATCGTCGCCATAGGCGCTTTCTGCCGTTCCCTCCAGCATATAGACGAAGCTTGGCCCGGGGTGATGATGAACCGGCTCGGAATAGCCCGGCGGTTGAGTGACCAGGTTCAAGCGCATCTCAAGGTCTGTCCCCGGGATCGGGCGGCGCTCCAGCTCCTGGGTCGTCATCCCGTTGGCGTTCTCCGTCGTGACCTCCGCCGCCCTTGAGGCATCAAGGCCAAAGAAGATGGCGGTACACAGCGCGGCGATTCTGATCGCCAGACGCAGGGGAGAATGAGTCAGTGGCACGGTAGCGCTCCTGTCCTGGACAATTGATAAGCCCAAGATACGCGCCGAGTTATCATCCAACAATGAAGTGACGGGACATTTCAGCGATTGCAATTCACAATGGCTGCTGTGGGAAAATGTCAAAGGTGGAGATGGCCGTGCCCGTTTCCGGGGGAAGACCGGAAGTCGCCGGACGACAGTCAAAACAACGCGAATGACCCGGCTCGGACATTCGACCGCTTGGACCTGCGCCGAAAATTGCCGACGCTTAAGGCTTAGAGCATGGGACGTTGATTGAGTTGGAGGTTTATGCCTAGACAGTGTTGCTGGTGGTCTCGGGCGGCATTCGCTAAGTTAGCGCGACTCTGGGATTAAAAAGGGCAGCTTGGGAGGAGATCATGAAAACTCAACATGTGATTGCTGCGATCGTCGGATTGGCATTGCCGTTCCTGGCAGGTCAAGCGCAGGCGGCGGAGATCAAGGTTTTGGCATCAACAGCCGTGAAGACGACCCTTGAAGGGCTCGGAGCGCAATTCGAGAAAGCCACCGGGAACAAAGTCGACCTTGAGTTCGCGCCGGCTGCGATTTTGAAGGTGAAAATTGACCAGGGCGCGGTATTCGACGTTGCCATCCTCACGGTGCCGATCACTGACGGCCTTGCCGGAGAAGGGAAGATCGATGCGACACGCACCGCCATCGCGCATTCGGGGATAGGCGTTGCGATTCAGAAGGGCGCCCCGAAGCCCGATATCAGCACGACGGAGGCATTCAAACGGGCGCTTCTCAATGCCAAATCTGTCGGCTTTACGGCAGGAGGTGCCAGCGGCGCCTATCTCAAAACATTGTTCGAGAAACTCGGTATTGCCGATGAGCTAAAACCCAAGCTCAAACTGTTGCAGGGTGCGGCCGGCGAAGCTGTCGCTAATGGCGAAGTCGAAATTGGCATGACCCAGATCAGCGAGATTTTACCCTATGCCAACGCCGAACTTGTCGGGCCGCTGCCGTCAGATGTTCAGTCCTACACTTATTTCTCTGCCGCCGTGTCGGCGGCCAGCAAGGAAGCCGATGTGGCCAAGGCATTCATCAAATTTCTCGCTGCGCCGGCCGCGCTGGCATTTATCAAGGCAAAGGGCATGGAGCCGGGTTGATTGACCGCGTCCAAACCCGATCCGCAACATTTGTCGATCCAATCGGCGCGCAACCACGCCAGCCGCTTCCAGCCGTGTCCGCTCTGAGTGAAGCGGACACGCGACCAGGCGGTGGTGTCGCGGTCGCGGCATGAACTCGGCTGTCGGCCGCCGCACCAACCGATTGCCCGTCGGGTTGCGACAGATTGGCACGACGGGCAAAATTCCGGTTCACGCCAACCGCAAATCAGCGGCTAACTGCGGCCGTCCTGTTCCGGCAAGAGGGGCGGTCGCGCGTCGTCACGAACGCGGGACGGGATGTGGTGGACGCGAGAGCGTCGGCGCGCCAGGGATGTCGCAGGGCGGGTTGAACTCGTGAGCGACGGGCAGGCGCGCAGGACGAACGACGTTTGAGCGTACGGCAAAACCGTGTGGTCCTGACACCCGTTGCTGGTGCCAAGCCGGCGGTGGCTAACTCAAATCCGACCGGATTGGTTGGCCGCAAAATCCGCAGGCGACGGTGACAAGACGAATTCGTCGCCGGGGAGAGCGTGGCATAAGCCGTAAAGCCATCACGCAGGGGATGCCGGGTGCCTCCGCTGAGCCTGTATGCTCGTGCGCGCATCCTCTCTCTCCTTTGCGCACGAGACCGCGGGTGCAGCGCGCATCCGGCATTCCCTGCGCCCTCTGTGCGGGCGGACGATTTTTGTACAACCCGGGCGCATCGCGCCGCGGGAGCGTGGAGTCATATTCCAACGTCATTGCGAGCGAAGCGAAGCAATCCACTCTTACTTTTTTTGTTGCATGATGGATTGCTTCGCTTCGCTCGCAATGACGGCTCTACGACGGAATTATCTTGGCTGTTTGAAATGATGGAAAGGACCGCGCCCATGCCCGGGCATACGCCCCCGAGGCCGGGCCGATCCTTGGCGATTCCTGGCCTCAAAAGGAGGCCGCGGAGGTATTTTTGCAGGATGCAGGGGGTGGCTGGGGAACTAGGATTCGAACCTAGACAAACAGAGTCAGAGTCTGTTGTGCTACCGTTACACCATTCCCCAATAATTGCTCAACAGATTCAATGGCTTGATGATCTGAAAGGCAATCGTCTGGCACGGGACCGGGTAGATCCCGCCAAAGCGTGCGCCGTTCTACCCGCTCAGTCCCGGCCTTGGCAAGCACGGGGCGATACTGCTCTGGTGACGGGGCTGCGGCGGTGCGCGGCCATTAGCGATGGGGGGTCCGTCGCGGTCAGGGCGGTCAGGGCATGAGCGTTAATTTCGAAGAGCTGGATTTTCGTCCGACCCCGATGGGCGTGCTCAGCCTGCGGCGCCGCAGGCAGCCGTCCAGTGGCATCGACATCTACGAAATCAAACTCGGCGACGAGTTTTTGATGTCGAGCCTGTTCACCGTCGCCGAAATCGAATTGGCGCGGCTTGGATTGGCGGCATTGCAACGAACCGACCTCGATGTCGTCGTCGGCGGTCTCGGGCTCGGCTATACCGCGTCAGCCGTGCTCGAAAATTCAGGCGTACGATCGCTGGTCGTGGTCGACGCGCTCGCCGAGGTGATCGAATGGCACGAGCAGGGATTGTTGCCGCTCGGCCGGCAATTCACAAGCGATCCGCGTTGCCGCCTGGTCCATGGCGACTTCTTCGCGCTGTCGCATTCCGCCGCCGGATTTGACGCCGAGCAACCGGGGCGCCGCTTCGATGCGGTGCTGGTGGATATCGACCATTCGCCGCGCAACCTGCTGCATCCGCGCCATGCCGCGCTGTATCAGCCGGAGGGGATGGCCCGGCTGTCACAGCATCTCAATCCCGGCGGCGTGTTCGCGCTGTGGTCGAACGACCCGCCCGATGCCGCGTTCGAGCGCGTGCTGGCGGACGCCTTTGCGACATCGGCGTCGCATGTCGTGACCTTCGACAATTGGCGCGGCGATCACGATGCCAGCAACACCGTCTATGTCGGCGTCACGGCTGAGTTGCCTAAGGCAATCGCGTGACAAGCGCGCGCAGGCGGCGCGCCAACTTGCCCCTGCCAATCCGGCATGCAATGTTGAAAGCGTCAAAAACAGGGGAGGTAGCGGGCGGCAACGCCTCGCGCATCCCGGCCTCAGAGCCTGGCATAGGGTGGACCTCTCGGAGACGATCAGTATGAGATTGGAGCGTATCATCGGGCTGCTGTGCGCCGCCTCGATTTCGGTTGCGCTGGCGAGTCCTTCTTTCGCGCAGGACAAGACCGTCAGGATCGGCGCGGTATTTCCGTTGAGCGGCAACGCCGCCAGTGCCGGCGTCCATGCCAAGGCCGCAATCGAAGTCGCGATGGATATCATCAACAACGCCCATCCCGAGTTCGGCAATTTCCCGCTGGCGAAAAACGCAGGGCTCGCGGGTCTCGGCGGCGCCAAGGTCGAGGTGGTTTTCGCCGACAACCAGGGCAGTCCGGCTACCGGACAGAACCAGACCTTGCGGCTGATCACCGAAGAGAAGGTGGTGGCGCTCACCGGCGCCTATCAGTCCGGCATCACGCTGACGGCGAGCGCGATTGCCGAGAAATACGGAATTCCGTTCGTCAACGGCGAGTCGGTTGCCGCCAACCTGACCGAACGCGGCTTCAAGTGGTTCTTTCGCGTCACGCCGGTGGCCGCGGACTTCGCCAAGATCTATTACGATTTTCTGAGCGACCTGAAGGCCGCCGGTGTGAAGACCGACAGCGTCGCGCTGGTCCACGACAACACCGAATACGGCACCTCGGTCTCGAGCGTGATCACCAGCGCATTCAAGGAAAAGGGCCAGACCATCGCGCTCGATATCGCCTATGCCGTCAATGCGACCGACGTCCAGAGTCAGGTCCTGCAATTGAAGGAAAAGAAGCCCGACGTCGTGATCATGATCGCCTATACGTCCGACGCGATCCTTTATGCCAAGACGATGCAGGCGCTGGACTACAAACCTGCGATGATCATTGCCGATGATTCCGGCTATTCCGACCCGTCCTTCATCAAGTCGGTCGGCAAGATTTCGCAAGGCGTCTTCAACCGCTCGTCGTGGAGCGTCGGCCCTCCCGGTTCGCCGACGGCCCTGATCGCCGACCTGTACAAGAAGAAGAGCGGCGACGAACTGGACGATACCGCCGGGCGTGAAATGCAGGCGTTCTTCGTGCTGTGCGATGCGATCGATCGCGCGGGCTCGACCGATCCCGCCAAGATCCAGGCGGCGTTGAAGGCCACCGACCTGAAACCCGATCAGCTGATGATGGGCTACAAAGGCATCAAGTTCGATGAAAAGGGCCAGAACATGCTGGCATCGGGCCTCATCATTCAACTACAAGACGGTGAAAACTATGTCGCGGTCTGGCCGAAGGCCGGCGCCGAGAAAACGCCGGTGCTGCCCTACAAGGGCTGGTGAATATCGAGGGCGGGGCAGGGGTCCCGCCGTCATCTGTCCTGACTTGTCTTGTTTGACTTTGCCGTGTCGCATCGCAATCCCCGAGACTTAACCCGCAAGACCTCCCGCTGGCATGTCCTCCATTCTCGTTCAGGTGATTGTCGGCGGCCTTCTGCTGGGTGCCGTCTACGCGTTGTTCTCCTCGGGCCTCACGCTGGTGTGGGGCATGATGAACCTCGTCAATTTCGCGCACGGCGATTTTGTGATGCTCGGTATGTATGTGGCGTTCGTGGTCTGGACGCTGTTCGGCGCGGGGCCGTGGCTGGGCGCGCCGATCGCGGCGCTGGCGCTCGCGACGCTCGGGGTCGTGGTCTATTTCGGGCTGATCCGCCACATCACCAAAGGGCCGATGCTGGCCCAGATCCTCGGCACCTTCGGGCTCGCGCTGCTGCTGCGCTATTCGGTGTTCTGGTGGTTCGGCGCCAACTTCCTGTCACTGCCTGAAAATCTGGTCGGCGGCACGTTTGACATCGCCGGCCTGCGGATCCAGGCGTCGCGGCTGCTGGCCGGCGTGGTCGCCTTGCTGGTGACGCTGGGCCTGCACCTGTTGCTGACGCGCACGTCGCTGGGTTCGAAGATGCTGGCGGTCGCCGAGGATTCCACGGCGGCGCAGCTGATGGGGATCCGGCCCGATACCATGCACGCCATCGCCTGGGCGATTGCCGCGGGCGCAACGGGGCTGGCCGGCGCCCTGATCGCGACATTCTTCTACATCGTGCCGACGGTCGGCGAAACGCTGAGCCTTGTGGCGTTCGTGACGGTGTCGCTGGGGGGCTTCGGCAGCGTGCCCGGCGCGCTGGTGGCGGGATTGCTGATCGGAGTCATCGAGTCGCTGTCGGGCTATCTGATCGGCCCCGTGTACAAGGATATGGTGGTGTATTCCCTGTTTCTCGGATTCCTCTGGTTCCGGCCGCAAGGCTTAATGGGCAAGTCCTGATGGGCAAGATGTGATGCGGCGCCTGCTGTGGCTCTCGGTGGTGCTGGCGCTGGTGGTCGCCTATCCCCTGTTGTTCTCGACGCCATTCCAGCAGCGGCTTCGCGGCATCGGCCTGGAACATCGTCGGCGGCTATGCCGGCCAGGTGTCGGTCGGTCACGTCGTGTTCTTCGGTTGCGGCGCCTATGCCGCGATGGGCGCCTACGCGCATTTCGCCTTGTCGCCGCTGGTTGGAATTCCGGTCGGCATCGTCGTCAGCGTCGCGATCGCGGCCGTCATCGGCGTGCCGACGCTGCGGCTGTCGGGCCATTATTTCAGCATGGCCACGATCGCGGTCGCCGAGCTCGTCAGGCTGATCGTCACCAACACCGACTATCTCGGCGCCGCGGTCGGACTGAGCGGTCCGACCGTGCCGCGGAACCTGTTCGATCTCTCCTTCATCTCGGCGCTGCCCTATTATTATCTGTTCCTGGCGGTGCTCGCGATCACGCTTGGCATCACCTGGTGGATCGCCAATAGCCGGATGGGATTTTATCTCCGCGCGATCCGCGACTCCGAGCGCGCCGCGCGCTCGCTGGGCGCTCCCGCAAGCCGCACCAAGCTCTACGCCTTCATGCTGAGCGCCGGCCTGACCAGCGTCGCCGGCGCGCTCTACGCGATGATGTTTGGATTCGTCGATCCGGAGTCGGGACTTGGCATCCTGATCTCGGTGAAGATGCTGATCATGGCGGCGCTCGGCGGCTCCGGCCTGCTGTTCGGGCCGCTGGTCGGGGCGGCGATCCTGGTGCCGCTGGAAGAGATTTCCAACAACGTGCTGGGCGGCAAAGGCGCCGGCCTGACCTTTGTTCTCTATGGCGCGATCATCGTGCTGATTGCGCGGTTTCAGCCGGGCGGCATCGTGATGCTGATCAAGCGGATCTGGGCCCGGCGAAACAGCAAGATGCCGCAGGCCGATGCGACGAGGGGAGCTGCGCATGCTCCTTGAAGCCCGCGACGTCACCAAAGCCTTCGGCAGTTTCAAGGCGGTCGATGCCGCCTCGGTGACGCTGGAGCAGGGCGAGATTCTCGGCCTGATCGGACCGAACGGCGCCGGTAAATCCACCTTCTTCAATTGTCTGACCGGCGACCTGTTGTCGACATCCGGCCAGGTCCTGTTCGAAGGCCAGGACATCACCAGCCTGGCGCCGGAAGCCCGCGCGCAACTCGGCCTTGCCCGTACCTTCCAGGTGCCGCAGACCTTCGAGACCATGTCGGTGCTGGAAAATGTGATGATCGGCGCGTTTCTGCGCACGTCGCATCGCTCCGAAGCCGAAGCGCGGGCGCGGGCCGTGCTGGAGCGCGTCGGCATGGGCCGGCTGGCGGATGCGCCGGCGCGATCGTTGGGAACGCCGGGCCGCAAGCGGCTCGAAATCGCGCGCGCGCTGGCGACCGAGCCCAAGGTGCTGCTGCTCGACGAAGCGATGGCAGGCCTCACCCAGCGCGAAGTGCAGCTCGCGATCGATCTGGTGCGTGACATCCATCGTTCCGGCATCACCCTGGTCATTGTCGAGCACATCATGGAAGTCATCATGTCGCTGGCGACAAGGGTGGTGGTGTTCCATCAGGGCCGGGAGATCGCGCGCGGCAGCCCGCGCGACGTCACCGGCAACCCGGCCGTCATCGAAGCCTATCTCGGCAAGCGCGCCGCCAGGGCCGCCGCGGCCCATACCCCGATCGAACTGATGGGCGGGCCCGCGACATGACGCCCTTGCTCAGGATCGAGCACCTGGAAGTGCGCTATGGCGACCTGATCGGCGTATCCGATGTTTCGCTTGAGGTGCCCGAGGGCAGTGTCGTGGCGCTGCTCGGCTCCAATGGCGGGGGCAAGACCACCGTGCTCAACGCCATCGCCGGCCTGATCCCGGTGCATTCCGGATCGATCGGGTTTCGCGGTCAGGAGATCGGCGGGCAGAGTGCGTTTTCGATCGTGCGCAAAGGCCTGGCATTGTCGCCGGAGGGCTGGCGGCTGTTCGTACAGCAAAGCGTCGAGAATAACCTTCGGCTGGGAGCGACCCCGTTGCGCGACAAGGCGCGGGTATCGGCGCTGCTTGGTCGCGTCTACGAGATCTTTCCGAAGCTTGCGGAGCGGCGCAACCAGCGCGCGGGCACCATGTCCGGCGGCGAGCGGCAGATGCTGGCGGTTGGCCGGGCCCTGATGAGCGATCCCAAGCTCCTGATGCTGGACGAGCCGTCGCTGGGCCTGGCTCCGGCGGTGGTGGAATCTATGTACGAGACCTTCGGCCGGCTGCACAAGGAAGGGCTGACGATCCTGCTGGCGGAGCAATCCATCGAGCTCGCGCTCGAAGTCTCGGATTTTGCGACCGTCCTGCAGGTGGGCAAGAGTGTCTTGTCAGGCCCCGCCGCCGATCTCGCGCATGATCCGCAGGTGCAGAAGGTGTATCTCGGCACCGGCTGAAAAAACCTGCAGCGTCTATTTTATCTTGTCGTAGGCGGTGGCGAAATCGGCCAGCGGGATCGGAATGGCGATGGTTTCCTTGGCCATGTCCTGGAACGACACCTTCAACTGCTTTCCCGATCTCAGCGCGGTCAGCAGCTCGGGCGTGACCGGTGTGCTGGCATAGCAGCCCCTGTTTTCGCAGGTCTGGATCTGCAGATCGACGGTCTTGCCGTCATCGATCTGGATTTTCGCGCCGACCGGCAGATTGAGGCCGAGCGGCAATTGCACGAGAGCCACCGGCAAATGGGTGTCGCCCGGCACGCGAACGCTGACGAGGATGATCAATTGTCCGGTCTTGGTGAGGACCGCGCTCTGTTCGATCGCGCATTCGAGCGGCGCATCGCGGCTCACGCTGGAGCAGCGTACGGCCCAGCCAGGCGAGGCCGGGGGCGTAGCAGGTGCGGCGGTGCCAGCCGGTGGTGCTGCCGGCGTCGGCACGACTTGTGCCGTACCCTTGGACTTGGGCGTTTGGGCGAGGCTGGATTCGATCGGCCCGAACGCCAGGACGGCAACAAGCATTGCTAATTTGATGGGTAATTTCACTGACCGGCCTCCGCGATGGGTGCCTCCCGATGCGGCGGCGGCCAATCAAAGTCAAGTCACTCGGCAGCTTCCTTGACCGCGCTGTGCTCTGCCGGATGATCGCCATCGGCATCCGCCGAGCGTCCCCAGCCCGAAAATGCGTTCGAAAGCCTGTCGAGATAGAGGTAAATCACGGGTGTCGTGAACAAGGTGAGCGCCTGGCTGACGATCAGTCCGCCGACCATGGCGTAACCGAGCGGTTGGCGGATTTCCGATCCGGTGCCGGTGCCCAGCATCAGCGGGACGCCGCCGAGCAAGGCCGCCATCGTCGTCATCATGATCGGGCGAAACCGCAGCAGGGCAGCCTTTCGGATCGATTGTTCCGAAGTCAGATGCTCGTCGCGTTCCGCCGCGATCGCGAAGTCGACCATCATGATGCCGTTCTTCTTGACGATGCCGATCAGGAGAATGATGCCGATCAGCGCAATCAGGCTGAAGTCATATCCAAACGCCATCAGGATCGCGAGGGCGCCTACGCCGGCCGAAGGAAGCGTGGACAGAATCGTGAGCGGATGAATGTAGCTTTCATAGAGGATGCCAAGGATCAGATACACGACCACAAGGGCCGCCATGATCAGCAGCGGCACGGTACCAAGCGATTGCTGGAACGCCTGCGCGGTGCCCTGGAAACTCGAATTGAGCGTGGCGGGCGTACCAAGATCAGCCATCGCTTTTTGCACGGAATCGGTCGCCTGACCGAGCGCGGCGCCGGTTGCAAGATTGAAGCTGATGGTAATGGCCGGAAACTGGCCCTGGTGGCTGATCGAAAGCGAACGGACCGGCACGTTGGTCCAGGTCGCGAATGTCGCCAGCGGCACCTGCTCGCCGGTCAGGGGCGATTTGATATAGAGCTTGTTGAGCGTATCGAGATTGCCCTGCAGCTCAGGCAGGATTTCAAGGATCACGTGGTAGCTGTTGAGCTGGGTGAAATACTGGGTGACCTGGCGCTGTCCGAACGCATCATATAGCGTGTCGTCGATCAACTGCGGCTGGATGCCATAGCGCGAGGCGGTGTCGCGGTTGATCTTCAGCTGCAGCGTGGTTCCCTCGCTCTGCTGGTCGGTTGCAACGTCGCGCAATTCCGGCAGCGTTTTCATCTTTGCCAGGATCTTCGGTGCCCATTCGTTGAGCTCGTCGAGGTTGGCGTCCTGCAGCGTGAACTCGAATTGCGTCCGCGTCGGCCGGCCACCGAGCCGCACGTCCTGCGCCGCCTGCATGAACAGGCGGGCGCCCTCGACTTTTTCAAGCTGGGGACGCAGGCGCGTAATGACCTCTTGGGCGGAGGCGGTGCGTTCGTTGCGTGGCTTCAGCGTCATGTAAACGCTGCCGTTGTTGCCGGCACGGCCGTTGCCGCCGATCGCCATCGCCACGGAGTCGACGGCGGGGTCTGCCTGGGCGATGGCGCCAAGTGCCTCTTGGCGCCGCTTCATCTCGACGAAGGATACGTCCTGATTGGCTTCGGACGTAGCGGTAATCAGGCCGACGTCCTGTTGCGGAAAGAAGCCTTTCGGAATGATGACGAACAGATAGACCGACAATCCCAGCGTCGCGAAGAAGATGACGAGCGTCGTCAATTTCCAGCGCATGGCAAGGTCGAGGCCGCGCTCATAGGCATTCAGCATGGCGTCGAAGCCACGTTCGCTCCACTGATAGAACTTTCCGTGCTGAAGATTTTCGTTGTGCGCACGCAGGAAACGGGATGCCATCATTGGCGTCAGTGTCAGCGACACCACCATCGAGACGAAGATCGTCATGGTCAGCGTCACCGCGAATTCGCGGAACAGGCGTCCGATGATGCCGCCCATCAGCAGCAGCGGAATCAGCACCGCGACCAACGAGACGCTGATCGACACGATCGTGAATCCGATTTCGCTGGCGCCCCTGAACGCGGCGGCCATCGGCTTCTCGCCCTCTTCGATATAGCGCGTGATGTTTTCCAGCATCACGATCGCGTCGTCGACCACGAAACCGACGGCGATGGTCAAGGCCATCAGCGACAAATTATCGAGCGTGTAACCGAATACCCACATCAGGGCGCAGGCGCCGAGCAACGCAAGCGGCACGGTCACGGTCGGAATCACCGTGGCCCAGAAACTGCGCAGGAACACGAAGATGACCATGACGACGAGCGCGATGGTCAGCAGTAGTGTGAATTGAACGTCCTCGACGGCGGCGCGAATGGTCTGGGTGCGATCGCTGATGACCTCGATCTTGATCGCCGGTGGAATCGCGGCCACCAGCCTCGGCAGTAGCGACTTGATCTTGTCCACGGTGTCGATGACGTTGGCGCCGGGCTGTTTGTAGACCACCAGGAACACGCCGCGCTTGCCGTTGGCCCACGCCGCCTGCTTGGCATCTTCGGGCCCAGTGACCGCCTGGCCGATGTCGCGTACCCGCAACGGGCCGCCATTGCGATAGGCGACGATGACGTCGTTCCAGTCCTTCGAATCCAGCATCTGGTCGTTGGCGTAGATGGTGAAGGCGCGCGTCTCGCCGTCGATGTTGCCCTTCGGGCTATCGACCGTCACGATCGAAATCTGGTTGCGCACGTCCTCGAGCGACAGGCCCTTGGCGACCAGTTTCGCCGGATCCACCTGGACACGGATCGACGGCTTTTGCTGGCCGCCGATCGTGACCTGCGCCACGCCCGAAATCATACTGATCTGCTGGGCGAGTTGGGCGTCGACGGCGTCGCTGACCGTCGTCAGCGGCAGGCTCTCCGATACCGCCGACAACAGCAGGATCGGCGAATCCGCCGGATTGACCTTGCGATAGGTCGGCGGCGTCGGAAGGTTCTTGGGCAACTGGCCGGCGGCGGCGTTGATCCCGCCCTGGACGTCGTTGGCGGCGCCGTCGATGTTGCGATTGAGGTCGAACTGGATCGTGACCGCGGCGGTTCCCAGGTAACTCGTCGAGGTCATCTGGGCGATGCCGGGAATCTGCGCGAACTGCCGTTCCAGCGGCTGCGCCACCGACGACGCCATGGTTTCGGGGCTCGCGCCCGGCAGTGTCGCGGTGATCTGAATTGTGGGGAAGTCCACCTGCGGCAACGGCGCGACGGGCAGCAGCGGATAGGCGACGAGGCCGACAAAGAGAATGCCGGCCATCATCAGCGAGGTGCCGATGGGATAGCGAATAAAGGGCGCTGAAATCCCTTCGTTCGTTCCTGTCGGAGCTTGGCTCATTCCTGCCGTACCTTGGGTTGTGCCGGATCCGAACTCGCCACCGCGGTGCTCACGAGGGTTCCAGGCTGTACTTTGTACACACCTGCCGTGATGACCTTCTGTCCGGGCGATAGGCCGCTATCGACCACCGAGCGTCCGTCGATCGACTGGCTGACCTTGACCTTGCGCAGCTCAGCCTTGTTGTCCGGGTTGACGACATAGGCGTAGAGGCCATCGGTTCCGTGCTGGATGGCTTCGTCCGGAACCACGGTGGCATCCTTCAGCGTATTCACCTGAAGCCGCGTCGATACCGACTGGCCCGGCCACAAGGCGTGGTTTTTGTTCTCGAACACCGCCTTGAGGCGGATGGTGCCGCTGGTGGAGTCGACCTGATTGTTGACCACCGCCAGTTTTCCTTCTGCGAGAGGCTTCTTGCCATCGGTTGTGATCGCGATGGTCTTGAGCGGCTGAATCGTCTGCGCCTCGTTTATATACGGTAAGTTCTCCTCCGGCGCGGTGAAAATCACGGCAATCGGCTCGATCTGGGCGATCGTCACAATCCCGGTCTGGGTCGCGGCATTGACGATGTTGCCGATATCGACCTGGCGCAGGCCGACGACGCCCGAGATCGGTGACTTGATCGCGGTGTAGTCGAGCTGGGTCTGGGCGTTGGCAATGGCCGCCACGTCGGCAGCGATCTGCGCGGTCAATTGCTGGACGGTGGAACGCTGGGTATCGAGCTGCTGCCGGGTCGCGAATTCGCCGAGCTTGGTGTAGCGGTCGAGGTCCAGATTGGCATTGAACAGGTTGGCCTCGTCCTGCGCTTTCTTGGCCTTGGCCTGATCGAGCGTGGCCTGGTAGGGCCGGGGATCGATCTCGGCGAGCAGATCGCCCTGCTTGACCTCCTGGCCTTCCGTGAAGGCGATTTTGTCGATCTGGCCATCGACCCGGGTGCGCACGACGACGGTGTTAAAGCCCTGAACGGTTCCGAGCCCGGTCAGATAGACCGGAAAGTCGGTCTTCTCGACGGGGGCGATGGATACGCGCACCGCATTGCGTGCCGCTTTTTGGGCGTTACTGGCGGCCGTTGCCTGGTCCTCGCCGTGAAATCGCTGCCAGCCATAATAGCCCAGCGCGACCGCGGCCAGGAGCAGTAAAACCCAACGCATCGTCCGCGACTTCTTCATGTTGGCCTGTCGGTTCAAGAAAATATTAGATTATCGGGTCTTCAAAAACGTTCATAGGCACCCTAGATATAGTATGCATGCACTTAATGTGTAAACACACTATAACTTGAGAATTCTAAACTATTTGAAAGATTTGGGGACCGCCGAGACCATGTCTCTCGATCTGAAAAAACAGCTGATTGCGCAACTTGTCGAAAGTTCGCGGCTGCTGCGCAATTATATCGATCATCGCGCCAAGGGCCGCGGTTCCACGCGCGCGCAGTGGATCGTCCTGTTCAGACTGCGTGAGCAGGAGGGGTTGTCGCAGGTCGATCTGGCGGATGTGCTCGAACTGCAACCGATCTCGCTGGTGCGGCTGCTCGATCGCCTGGTGGAACATGGACTTGTCGAGCGCCGGCACGATCCCAGGGATCGCCGCGCCAACCGATTGTTTCTCACGGCGAGCGGCCGTCAGCTGGCTGATGACCTCGACAGTTTGCGCGACTCCATTGCAACCGATGTGTTGCAGGATATTCCAGATGTGGCGATCGAGGCCAGCCTCGAAACACTCAGGGAGATCAAGGATCGGATCAAGAGCTTTGCCGAGCCCCCCGGCAACGTCGCGGTCAAGTAATCAGGGTTACTTGAACATTGCCGATGCCATTGGCCGCCGGTTTGCCCCGGTCTTGTATGCATTCTGCGACGCGCACAAATCCTGTTTAGAACAGTTTCAAACTACAGATTAGAATCGTTTCGATTGGGCGCTGAATGGCGCGTTGCGCCTTTTTTCGGAACCAGCCGCATGATACGGGATGCCTGCGCCCCGCGGCCTGATCGATCTCGATGCTGCAATTCAGAGTCTGGTGGAGTGTGTTGGCGAGTTGACCCTGAAACGGTCAAATTGACCGGTATCTGTCGCAAATCCTTTCTGCTGCTGGGCCGAAATATGAATATGAACACGTCACCTCTTCGGGCGATCTATCGCGTGCTGTTGGCGCTGGCGATGCTGTCGCTGGCGCAGCCTTCATTCGCGCAACAGAAAACCGCGCCGCCTCCGCAGCAGGTTCCGGTGTCGTCTCAGCCATCCGTTGCGCCGGCGCAGGCTCCATCGCCCGCCGCCGCTATTCAGCCCGCGCCGGCCGTAGCCGCCGACGCGACCGCGGCGCCAGCCGCTGCAACGTCAGTCGATGGCGGCCGATCGCTGAAATCGACGGGTGTGGCGCTGCGCGAATTGTCGCCGTGGTCGATGTTCCTGTCGGCGGATATCCTGGTCAAGGCGGTCATGATCGGCCTTGCTTTCGCCTCGCTGGTGAATCTTCATCGCCAAAATGATCGAGCTGTGGCTGATCCAGCGCGGGCTCCGCGCGGCCCTCGTCAAGATCAGCGACGCAAGGTCGCTGGCGGAGGCGCAATTCGCGCTCGGCGCCAAGGACAGTGTGTTGTCGTCGTTGCTGGCCGCGGCGATGCGCGAGGCCCGGCTGTCGGCGGGAATTTCCAGCGACGCCGGCATCAAGGAACGGGCGGCCTCGAGCTTTGCCGAGATCGTGCGCGCGGAAGC